>NZ_CAXHZL010000001.1:0-480085 GCF_964022235.1 uncultured Limimaricola sp.
TGCTCCACCTTACTCAGGAGTTGAAGCCTCCGACAAAACCGGGGCGCTTCAAACCCTTGTTTCTGGAAGATCCGTAGTGGGCTGCTGCCCACCCAGCGAAGCAGCCGCACTGACCTGAGCCAAGAGGGAACCCGCTCCGAGGTTATGTCGCTTGCCGCTCCGCCCAGCCCGCGAAGGTCCGCTCCAGTGCGACGACGGCGTAGTAGAGCGCTATGCCGAGCACTGCGAGCGCAATCAGCACCGCGAACATCAGTGGGTAGTTGGAGTTGGTCTGCCCCGACAGGAACAGCGCCCCCAGCCCCCGACCGTGTGGCGAGACGATCTCGACGAGGTTGGTGCCGATGAAGGCCAGCGTCACCGAGACTTTCAGCGCCCCGAAGAACTCGGGCAGGGTCTTGGGCAAAGCGATCTTGCGGAAGATGGTGAAGCGGCTCGCACCGAGCGATCGCAGGATATCACGGTACTCCGGTTCGAGCGTCGACAGGCCGATCCCGACCGAGACCGCGATCGGAAAGAAGGAGATCAGGAAGGCCATCATCACGGTGTTGAAGTCGTGCTGACCGATGAACAGGAGCGCCAGAACCGGCACCAGCGTCGCCTTGGGGATGGCGTTGAAGCCCACTAGAAGCGGGTAGAGTGCGTCGCGCATGATCCGCGAAAAGCCCATGATCATGCCGAGCAGAAGCCCGAACACCACCGCGAGGGCCAGCCCGGCCACGGTGCGCCACAGGGTCTGCCATGCGCCGATCAGGAACAACTCCCAGAACCGAGTATAGGCCGCCGGCAGGTCCGAGGGCGAGGCCATGACGTAGTCGGGCCAGCCGTTGATCCGCACCAGCGCCTCCCAGACCGCGAGAAAGGCCGCGATGGCCAGCACCGGCACGGCGATTTTGCGCAGAGTTTCCATTATGCGGCCTCCGGGCTGCGGCCCTGGGCAATCTTGATCTGGTCGCGCAGCACATGGAGCATGTCGGCCGCCTTTTGGGTGTAGAGTACGTCGATGGTCCGGTCCTGCGGCAGGTCGACGGTCAGGGTATGCTGCGTGCGCGCCGGACGCCCCGACAGCACTACCACCTGGTCGCCTAGAAAGACGCTCTCGCGCAAATCGTGGGTGATCAGCACGGCAGTGAAGGGCTCCTTGGCGCGCAGGTCGCGCATGGTCTGCCAGAGGTCCTCGCGGGTGAAGTTGTCGAGCGCACCGAACGGCTCGTCCATGATTAACACGTCGGGTTTGTGGACGATGGCGCGGCACAGGGAGGCGCGCTGGCGCATGCCTCCCGACAGCTCCGAGGGACGCTTAGCCTCGAAGCCCGAAAGCCCCACCATTTCCAGAAGTTCTTCCGCCCGCCCGATGCGGTCGCGCCTTGGCATTGAGGGCGCCACGATCTCAAGCGGTAGGATCACGTTGTCGAGGATCGAGCGCCATTCGAGCAGCACCGGGTTCTGGAACGCCATGCCCACGGTCTTGCGCGGGCTCGTCACCTTCTGCCCGTCGAGCCAAACCTCGCCGGCATCGGGCTTCATCAGCCCGGCCACTAGCCGCGTCAGTGTGGACTTGCCGCAGCCCGAGGGGCCCACCACCGCGCAGAACTCGCCCTCGGGCACCGTGATGTCGAGCCCATCGAGCACGGGCAGCGGGCCCGACTTGGTCTTGTAGGCGTGCCGCACGCCCGTGATTTCGATGATGTTCTTCATTCTTCGTGCCGCATCGGCCGGTGCCGGGCACGGACCCGGCGCCAGTCCCCCCGTCACTTGAGCATCAGCACGTCGCCCTCGGGCAGGTAGCTGTCGCCGAAGAAAGTGGCAGCATCGGGCTCGTTCTGGAACTCGTAGACAGTCTTAGTCTGCTCGATCGCCCGCGCGAAGCGCTCGGGGTCGATGTTGCCCACACCGTTCTCGCGCACGTGATCGGTCAGCACGTTGTCATCGATCGCCAGTTGCAGGCGGCGCTTCTCGAGATCCGCGTCGGCGGCGGGGTTGCGCTTCAGCAGCGCCTTGATCGCGGTATCGGGATCGTCGATCGCGGCCTGCCAGCCCTGCGCGATGGCGGTCAGGAAGCCAGTCACCGCCTCGGGTTTGGCTTCGGCGAAGTCGGTGTTGACGATAATGGCGTTGCCGTAGAGGTCGACGCCGTGATCGGCCATCAGAATGACCGAGATGTCGTCCTCGGGCACGCCGAGCCGGATCAGGTTGAGCGTCGAGGAAAAGGAGAAGCCGGTCACGGCGTCCACCTCGCCCTGTGCCAGCATTGGCTCGCGCGTCGGGAAGCCCACTGGTTCGACGGTGATCGCGTCGATGTCGATGCCGTTCTCGGCGGCGAAGATCGGGAACTGCGCCCAAGCCCCGTCGGGCGGCGGCGCGCCGAGCACGCGACCCTCGAGATCGGCGGGCGCGGACACGCCTTGGCTGACGCGGCCGACAACCGCGAAGGGCGGCTTGTCGTAGACCATCATCACCGCCGTGACTGGGGCGCCGGGGTTCTGGTCGAGAAACCGCATTACCGAGTTGATGTCGGCGAAGCCCACCGGGAAGGCGCCTGTCGCGACCTTCGGAATGGCGTCGAGCGAGCCTGCTCCTTCGGTGATGGTTACGTCGAGGCCCTGTGCCTCGAACAGGCCCGCATCGATCGCGTGAGTGTAGGGTGCGGCGGGACCCTCGAACTTCCAGTCGAGCGCGAAGGGCATTTCGGTCTGCGCGGAGGCGGTGCCTGCCGCGACTGCGACGGCACCGGCGAAAAGGACGTGTTTCGGTATCATGCTCTTTCCCTGCTGGAGTGCTTTTTGTCCAACGGCGTGTCGGCGAGAGCCAGTCCACCGGGCCGATTAGTACAGGGATATCCGATCCGACTGCAAAAAGTGAGTGTTTTTTGTGCAGTAGCTCGCCGCAAATGCCGAAATCTGGATGGTTCGATGTCTCAGAGGGGCTGACGGAGGACGACGATGCGGATCTTCTCCTCTGCTGAATAGTGCTCCGCGGGCGCCGACGGATGCGACTCCGCCGTCGGTTTGGCTATTCTGGGTTTCTGTCTCATCTCCACTCCTCGGTGGTTACGATGAGCCAGAAACCCTCCGTTACAAAATCAACCCAGATGTCCCAGAGGCGCTGATGGGAGACACGGTATCGATTGAGAGAGCGCTGCGGCGGGCAGGTAGATCTGCGCAGATGACAGCAGTGTAGAAACACCTGGTTGGTGGGCGTCTCGGGAGCCTTCTTTTCAATAAGCTGGTTGGGCTTAGCCTCGCCATTCTCTTCGGTTTGACGAAGAGTCCGTGGGCTGGTGATAAAAGTGGGGAGGGTTAAGATGTATACAGGATTTGCCGTTTTTGTAATGCGGCTACCAGCTTCGGCGCAATATCTTTGGTCGAGATAACTGGTTTCAGGTTTATGCCTTGATAACTCCCGTACTCTTTTTGGGCGGACGCGGATACGGAAAGCGTCAAGGTTTCGGGCCTAAAGATAATAGCGCCGGCGTCGAATAGACGGTGGATATCTGAACGTAGCGGAATACCGTTCCAACCTTCGTCGCTACCGCCGGAAGACACTGGCAAGATGTGCGCGGCCTCTAACGCCACCAAGGTCTCGCAACCTGTCACAAGACAGCGTGCACCGAATATATCGAATACTGCACGACGAAACTTAGCCTGGTTTGGTCGGCTCCAAACCTCAGCTAAATGGCGCTGGCGATCAGTCGCGCTTGCCGCCTCATCGTCCGGGCTCGTGATCAGTTGGAAGCCAAGAGACTCAAAGTGCTTTCGGAATACATCTGTTTGGGGGTTATCCGCCATTGGCTGGCCTGAAATCTCGCTGGCCAAGCGCCCCAGCGGCTTGACAGGGTAGGCCTCTCCCATATGCAGTAGAAATCCGGTTGTAGACGGCCGTATCTGTCCATTCGGTTTTGGGTAGTATTTATACAGCCATTCGCGACCGTTCTTTCGGGCCGAGTCAATAGCTTCCAGGGCGTGAATGCGAGTAAAAGTAAGATCAGTCATCTGTAAGTGGGGCCTCCATTGCAGTCGCTTGCAAGATAATATTGAGCAGTTTTTCAAAAGTAAGGCCACTTCGCCTGAGGCTGGACAGCTTGCGATATCCTAATAGGGAAGTGTGTAGCGAGGAAGTATGCGCTCACTCTGTTCAGTGTTCAGTGTTCAGTGTTCAGTGTTCTGGGCTATGAGCGCAATATTTCTCTGAGGTGATCCCGAAACGCCACTTTCACAGTCGTGAAATCCGAAACACTCGGTAAGTGGTTTCATCATCGGCCAAAGTCACCCCCATTTCAGCCCCTACGTGATATCTGCTGAGGCGCGACCAATGAATGGCACCATGCCGCACGGCATCAGGCGCATACGATCCGAAATCAAGTGTCCCATTGTCATGGAGTACGAAGGGCCGGCACTCCGAGTCTTCTCGAGCCTCAAGCGCTCCGATCCATCCTGACATTGGGAGGAACAAGTTCGGTGTCCCTTCGCCGTCGAGGTAGAGGTTGAAGATGATGGCAGGATCACTCGTGTTGTCAGTTCGGATTTCGATCTGATAGGGGTGCGTCAAGGCTTGGCCCTTCTCGCTTTATGGTCAGGCAGAGCCCAGCCTCTTGGCTTCTCGGTACGAATATCTGGCAAACTTTCTTCGTTTCAGAGCCTTAGTCAAGTACGGAGCTTTGCCCAGGGACAGCTCGGGCAATCACGTCCTGAGCTTTGCACCTGAGTGAAGGGCGCCAAACTCTCACGATCTTGCCGGTGTACTTTGAGGGTATAGTGGGCGCCGCCGTGGCCGCTTGAATCATGAGGCAAGCCCGATCGCGGGGAACAGATGAGCGATGACCTGGCGGAGGCTGGATAATGCCCCAGCAGGGTTAGGTCCCAGAGCAGAAGTCCGGAAATTCCAGATCCCGGCGGTCCAAGGTCGGGTCCCACAGCAGCTCAGTCGGAAATCCAGCGCTTCAAGGGCGAACTTTCGGGCCTACATCGGGTCGGAAAAAACTTGAGGGAAGGTGGGTTCGAACTCTTGCTCACGGAAATTTCCGACTATAGTCTTTGAAAGAAACCAGAGTTCCGAGCCTGCTCGGTCGTTTTGCGCAATGCTATAGGCGCGGTGCGCAATGTTTTGCGCACAACGAACGCACTATGTTGCTCTAATAGTCTCGATATTTCTCAGCCATCTGGCCTATGGCCGCGCACGGTTACGCGGCGTCCTACAGCTGTTGCGGGAACGGGAACAGTCATGTCCAAGGCTGCCTTGTGTAACATCGCCCTCGGGAATGACGCAGGCCACGCGTCACCCTGAGGGTGCTCGGCAAATCTCTTATCCTCAAAGGCGTTTCGCACTGGAGGGATGGGCCTATCCACCAAACTGCCCTCGATGTGACCGCTCCTAATTTGACCATCTGATAACCTTGTAGCTGCAGCACCTGCCAAGCATCCTAAGCGAGGGGCGGTAAGGTCCCTATGTCAGTCAACAACGGCCGGTGAGGCGAGGGTCTGCTTCGAGCGCAAGCAAGCTACGTCGCTGGTGGAGATGCTTGAACCTGCCGCCTATGCAGGCCCGTCACAAACGGGCCATGGCGAGCCTTGGACCCGCTTAATAAGCTTCGGCTCAATACTACCAACCGGTCATTCTTGTTCTCGTCCGGCCTTCTACCCACCAAAAAAGCTGGGTTCATCGCGAGAAGCCGCAGGGCGAAGGTTGCCGCCGTTGTCTGCCATGAGGAGAGCGCTTTCGGCCGTTCAGGCTGTCAGGCCGTAGTGGGCCAGAAACATGTCGACGCAGTCTGCGATGACGGCATCCGGATCGACCTCGGCCTTCGCGCCCATCAGGAACTGCGGCCAGACCAGGAAGTGCTTCACCATCGACAGCAGCTGACCCGTCGCGAAGCCCGGTTCGGCCTTGCGCAGCGCGCCGGCCTGCCTCGCCTCACCGATCAGCCCCGAGATCGGGCCGTCCTGCATCGCGGCCTTGGCGAAGAAGGCCTGCGCCAGATCCTGATCGCGCAGGAGCTCCGACATCACCAGCCGGTTCAGGCCCATGTATTGCTCGCCGGTCAGATGGCCGACGTAATCCCGCACTGCCGCGATCAGCTGCTCGCGCAGCGGCGCGTCGGGCCGGTAGCGCAGCTTGGGAACGGCCGCGATCTCTTCGAGAAGGATCTCGGTGATCGCGGCGAACAGCAGCTCCTTGCTCTCGAAATGCTTGTAGAGCGTGCGCTTGGATACCTCGGCCAGTTCCGCGATCCGGTTCACCCGCGCGGCCGGAAAGCCCTGCTCGCGGAACTCCTGGATCGCCGCCTCCAGAATATCTTTTCGTTTCTTATCAGTCAGTTTCATCGACTCCGTCCCGCCGCACCGCGATTTTGTAAACACAGGGGTTTACACCACCCGCCCTTACTCCCTATGTAAACACCACGGTTTACAAACGCAAGCGCTGCGGCGCCGGAGGGCACCACGATGAAATACAAGCAACTCGGACATACCGGTCTCTACGTCTCGGAGCTGACGCTCGGCACCATGACCTTCGACAACGAGGGCGGCAGCTATGCCGATCTGGTCGGGGCCACCGGTCAGGAGCTGGCGACCCGCATGGTCGATCTGGCCATCGAGGCCGGGGTCAACATCTTCGACACCGCCAATGTCTACAGCTCCGGCGTGTCGGAAGAGATGCTGGGCGTGGCCTTGGGCGACCGGCGTCAGGACAACCTCATAGCCACCAAGCTCTACAACACCATGACCACCGGCCCGAACGACCTGGGCACCAGCCGTCTCGCCATCATGCGCGAGGTGGAGGGCAGCCTGAAGCGGCTGGGCACCGATTACATCGATCTCTATCAGGTTCATAACTTCGACGTCACCACTCCGCTCGAAGAGACGCTGCGTGCGCTCGACGATCTCGTGCGGCAGGGCAAGGTACGCTACATTGGCCTGTCGAACTTCGCCGGCTGGCAGATCGCCAAGGCGGATGGCATGGCGCGGCTTCTGGGCACCGAGCGGTTCGCTTCCGCGCAGTCCTACTACTCGCTCGTCGGCCGCGAGCTCGAGCGCGAGATCCTGCCGGCGGCGATGGATCTTGGCCTCGGCACCTTCATCTGGAGCCCGCTCGCCAGCGGTTTTCTGAGCGGCAAATACACCCGCGACAGTGAGGCCTCGGGCCGCCGCGCCGCCTTCGACTTTCCGCCGGTCGCCAAGGATCAAGGCTACGACATCGTCGATGTCCTGGCCGCGATCGCCGAGGAGAAGAATGCCTCGGTGGCGCAGATCGCTCTGGCCTGGCTGCTGCACAAGCCCGGCGTCACCAGCGTCATCGTCGGTGCCCGCAAGGAGGCCCAGCTGGTCGACAATCTCGGTGCCGCCGACATCGTGCTGAGCGACGAGGAGATGGCACGGCTCGACGAGATCAGCGCGCTCAAGCACGAATACCCCGGCTACCTGCCGATCTGGCGGCGCGGCGACACGCTGTTCGGTCAGCTCCACGACTGAGCGAAAGACCTGCCGCCCGGCCCAGGGCCGGGCGCCCCCTCCCCACACATACGCATATCAAGGATCAGACAGATGGCTGACACGAGTTTCGGACCCAAGGGCTGGACACCCGAGCGCCTCGGCAACCTTGCCGGCAAAACCTATGTCATCACCGGCGCCAATGCCGGCGCGGGCTTTCAGGCTGCCCGCATTCTCCTAGGCAAGGGCGCGGAGGTCGTGATGCTGAACCGCAGCGCCGAGAAATCCGCCGCCGCCGTAAACGAGCTGAAGCAGGAATTCGGAGCCGCCGCACCCGTGCGTTTCATCCGCATGGACCTCGCCGAGCAGGCCTCCGTCCGCATGGCCGCCGAAGAGGTCCTGAAGACCACCCCGCGCATCGACGCGCTGATCTGCAACGCCGCCATCGCGCAGGTGCCGACGCGCAAGCTGACGCCGGACGGTTTCGAGAGCCAGCTCGGCACCAACCATTACGGCCACTTCACCCTGTGCGGCATGCTGTTCGACCGGATCGAGGAGGCACGGGGCCGAATCGTCGTCGTCGCCAGCCTCGGCTACAACATGGGACTGAAGACGATCCGCTTCGACGACATGAACTGGAACGAGGGCTATGGCGCGAACACCGCCTATTCCCAGAGCAAGCTGGCGCAGATGATGTTCGCCTACGAGCTTCAGGACCGCGCGCGCGCCGCCGGCCGCAACGTCGAGGTCTATGTCTGCCACCCCGGCTCGTCCGCGACCTCGCTGATCTCGACCAGCGGCAGCCGGACGATGCGCCTCATCTGGTGGCTGATGACCAAGACGCAGATGGTCCAGACCGCCGAGCAGGGCGCCTATCCGGAAGTGATGTGTGCCACTGAAGAAGGACTGACCGAGCAGCGCGCGCTCTACGGACCCACCGGGACCAGGGAATTCGTCGGCCCGGTGGGCCGCGGCACGCTGAACGCCCATGCTCACGACAAGCCGGTCATGGTCAGGCTCTGGGAACGCTCCGAGAAGGACACCGGTTTCAGCTGGGGCCTGTGAGGGCCTCGTAATGCCCACTGAGACAAGGGGGCGGGCATGGGCCGACTAGTCCCCCGCACTCGCCCGTCCGATCCCTGATATTGCAACTGACGAGGGCTAAGACGTGAACATCGTGAATACGGCAACCGACTGGACGAGGGCCGAGATGCTCTCCTCTGCCTTCCTCATCTTGTTCGGCCTGTCCTTCCTTCTGGCGAGCCTGGGCGTCTGGGAACTGGGCAGGACCGACATGGCAAGGGCCTATGTCATCCCCATGCTGGTGGCAGGCGCGCTGATCCTCTACTTCGAGCCCCCCCTGTAGAGGACGGGCCTGATCACGACCATCTGCATGGACCCGTCAGGCGGCCTGCATTTCGGCAAGCTGTTTCAGGATCGACGCGTAGGTTGCCTCGCCTTGCGCCCCAGTGACGAGATGCTGACGTTCGAAGATCATCGCAGGTACGCCGCTGATGCCCTGACTGGTCCAGAACTGCTCCTTGCGGCGCACCTGCTCGGCGCGCTCGCCGTTCTCCAGCACCGCAAGGGCCGCGCTGCGGTCGAGGCCGATCGAGGCGGCGACATCCGCAAGCGCGTCGTTGTCCGACAGATCGGCATGATGGGTGAAGAACGCCTCGAACAGCGCCATCTCCAGATCATGCGCGCGGCCCTGCTCCTCGGCCCAATCGATCATCTGATGCGCGCGAAAGGTGTTCCACATGCGCATGTCGTCGCTGTAATCGAAGGTGAAGCCGAGACCTTTGCCCAGATCGGAAAGCCGCTCACGCGCCTCGCGGGACTGCTCGGCTGTGGTGCCGTATTTCGCGGTGATGTGCTCGCGCAGATCCTCGCCCTCTTCGGCCATCTGCGGGTTCAGCTCGAAGGGGTGCCAATGCAGCTCCAAAGCAATGCCGGTCTCCTGCGCGGCGTGGGCAAGCTGGCGGTAGCCGATCACGCACCAGGGGCAGACGACGTCCGAGACGATATCGACGCGGATGGGAGAGGTATCCGTCATGGTTTCATGTCCTTGGGCGAGAGCTGAAAATGGCGGCGCAACGACCGTCCGGTCAGCGCATCTATGGCCTGCGGCGGTTTTTTCAAGGGACCGATCCCCAGCGGTAGGGGCCGTGGAGCAGAGGTTCACCCCGCCGGCCATGAAAGGGCGCTTTCGTCGGGGGGAGATGCTTTCAGCTCTGAGTGAGATCGATCCAATGCGCCGCTGCGCGACGATGCTGCATGAAGCTCGGCGGTGAACGAGACGAAAAGCTGCCGCGACTGACCCGTGTCCGGCTTCCTGATGGATAGGAAAGTCGGGTCATGACAGGGGTGTAGAAGATATTATTTCATAAATCCAAGGATTATTGCCAATAAAATTGCGGGCATCGCTCTAAAAGTGTAGGGTTGTGATGCCGGCAGCATGTGGCGATGTGCGTCGCGAGTGGTCCAACCGCCGGTTCATATACAGTTTGGCAGCGATGCCCCGGCCGTCCGCCGGGTGCGATATGCTGCTGGTATCAGTGATAGGACATTCCATGAAATCCATTGCTTTGATAAGCGGCTTGATCTGCGCCGCGCTGGCCGTGCCGACACTGACGGCCGCACAAGAGACCCCGAGCTACTTTGACAGCGTGATCTCCAAGCTCTCGCAAAGCGGTTATCGCAATATGCAACTTGTGAACCCGCAGAGTCGCCAGCTCGTGGGATTCGACGCCTACGGCAGCGAGGTGTCGCTGATCATCCATCCCCGCAACGGCACCATCGCGTCATGGGACTACGTCAACATGCGCGACAACTGAGCCACCGCCTCACCCGGAAAAAGGAGAGAGCCATAACCAATTTCCGTTTCTATGCCGCTGGCGCGGCGTTGATGATGCTTGTCGGGAGTTGACCCGCAGGGGCGCAGTCGACGGAAAAGCTGCCGCGGCACCTCGACAACCTCGAGCCGATGGGCTGGAGCATCGTCGACCATCTCGGACCTTCCGAGGAAGGCGAGCGGATCCTGCTTCGCGACGAGCAGGGGCGCCTGCGGTCAGGGGTGCTGCACACCAATCTTGGCCTGCTGACCCATGATCCGCTCCGGCATCCAGCCGAGCGATAAGGAATGGGGCGCGTCGCGGATCGCGTCGCGCCCCAGTTGTCCTCAGCCCTTCTTGAGGGCCTTCTGGCCCAGAACTTCGGCGATCTGCACCGCGTTGAGGGCAGCACCCTTGCGCAGGTTGTCGGACACGCACCACAGGTTCAGGCCGTTCTCGACAGTGCCGTCCTGACGGATGCGCGAGATGAAGGTGGCATAATCGCCCACGCATTCGACGGGGGTGACGTAGCCACCGGGCTCGCGCTTGTCGATCACCAGGATGCCGGGAGCCTCGCGCAGGATGTCGCGGGCCTCGTCCTCGTCGAGGAACTCCTCGAATTCGATGTTGATCGATTCCGCATGGCCGACGAAGACCGGCACCCGCACGCAGGTCGCGGTGAGCTTGATCGCGGGGTCGAGGATCTTCTTGGTCTCGACCATCATCTTCCACTCTTCCTTGGTCCCGCCGTCTTCCATGAAGACGTCGATGTGCGGGATCACGTTGAAGGCGATCTGGCGCGGATAGACCGAAGGGGCCACTTCCTGACCGGGGACATACATGCCCTTGGTCTGGTTCCACAGCTCGTCGATCGCCTCCTTGCCGGTGCCGGAGACGGACTGGTAGGTCGAGACGACGACCCGCTTGATCTTCGCGCGGTCATGCAGCGGCTTGAGCGCCACCACCATCTGCGCGGTCGAGCAGTTGGGGTTCGCGATGATGTTCTTCTTGGTATAGCCCAGCACCGCGTCGGCGTTGACCTCGGGCACCACCAGCGGCACGTCGGGGTCCATGCGGTAGAGCGAGGAGTTGTCGATCACCACGCAGCCGGTGGCCGCGGCTTTCGGCGCGTATTCCTTGGTGGCCTCGGAGCCCACGGCAAAGAGCGCGATGTCCCAGCCGGTGAAGTCGAAGGTGGCGAGGTCCTGGGTTTTCAAAGTTCGGTCGCCAAAGCTCACCTCGGTGCCGAGCGAGCGGCGGCTGGCGAGAACGGCGATTTCCTCGATCGGAAACGCGCGCTCGTCCAGGATGTTGAGCATTTCGCGACCCACGTTGCCCGTGGCGCCGACGACGACGACCTTGTAGCCCATGTTCTGGAGCCTCCTGAAAGTTCGTGCGGTCCCTACACGTTTCGCCACGGAAGGGAAAGCGCCACAAGGCGTCTCATGAGGCGAGATGTAGGGATAAATGGTCGGAGTGAGAGGATTCGAACCTCCGACCCCCTGCTCCCGAAGCAGGTGCGCTACCAGGCTGCGCTACACTCCGACCGTGGCGCCGACCTAACGCCTCGCGCCGGGCTTTGCAAGAGCCTCCGCGCGGTCAATCCGCGCGGAAGCGCCCGGGGCGCAGAAAGCGCTTGAGCACGCTGGCGCGCGGGCTCGAGCCGTTTTCCCAGCGCATCCGGGTCTGCAGCACGGGCCGGTTGCGTGAACGTCCGCCGCGGCCTTCGCGCAGCACGATGTAGAGCCCCGAGGCGATAATGATGCCGGTGCCATATATGGTCGGCGCATCGGGAAACTCGTCGAAGAACAGCGCGCCATAGAGGGTGGCCCAGATGATCTGGCTGTATTGCATCGGCGCCACGACGACCGCCTCGCCGGTCGAGTAGGCCGCGACCATGATCCGACCGCCGATCCAGCCCAGCGCCGCGATCACCGCGACCAGCCCGAAATCCGAGATCGGCATCGGCTTGTAGACGAAAGCCAGCGCCGCGCCCATCAGCACGAAATTGGCGATCATCGGGTAGAGCAGCAGCACCACGGGCCGCTCTTCATGCCCGATCTTGCGCACGATGATCGAGGCAGTCGAGCCGCCGATCGCCACACCGAGCGCCGCAAGATGGCCCAGCGACAACTCGGTCTGGCCGGGCCTGAGCACGATGAGGACGCCCACCAGCCCCACCAGTACCGCGCCCCAGCGGTGGAGGCCGACGGTTTCGCCCAGCACCGGGATCGCCAGCACGGTGATCAGCAGCGGCGTGGCGAAGATCAGCGCGTAGACCTGCGCCAGCGGCAGGGCCGAGAAGGCGTAAAAGGCGCAGGTGGCAGTGAGAAACCCGGCAGCGGTGCGCAGCGCTACCCACCAGGGGTGGCGGGGCCTGAGCGTGCCGGGCTCTGGATCGCCGATGATCATCACCAGCGCCAACGGAAAGGCGAGCGTGACCGAAAAGAAGATCAACTGGACCGGCGAGTAGCCGCTGCCCAGAAGCTTGATGACCGTGTCGTGGGTAGCAAAGACCGCAAAGGAGGCAAGCGCGAACAAGGCGCCTTTCGCGTTGTTGCCCATGCGCATTCTCCCGGTCTGACTGGCTGTGTCGGCGCCAGCAATGGCCGAGCCCGCCGCTTGATGCAAGGCGAGGTGGGGTGGGGCGGCGATATCCGCCGCCCCGCTGATTTCTTACAGCGACGCGTCGAGCGCCGCGATCACCGCGTCGCCCATCTCGGCGGTGGAGATCGGCGTGCCGCCCTCGGGGCCGAGCAGGTCGGCGGTGCGCAGCCCATCGGCCAGCACCTTCTCGACGGCCTTCTCCAGCCGCTCGGCCTCGACGCCCTGATCGAAGCTGTAGCGCAGCGCCATGGCGAACGAGAGGATGCAGGCGATCGGGTTGGCCTTGCCCTGACCGGCGATGTCGGGAGCCGAGCCGTGCACCGGCTCGTAGAGCGCCTTGGGGCGGCCGTTGGCCATCGGCGCGCCCAAGCTCGCAGAGGGCAGCATGCCCAGGCTACCGGTGAGCATCGCGGCGGCGTCCGACAGAAGATCGCCGAACAGGTTGTCAGTGACGATCACATCGAACTGCTTGGGCCAGCGGCAGAGCTGCATGGCGCCTGCGTCGGCGTACATGTGGCTCAGCTCCACGTCCGAGTACTCGGCCTCGTGAATCTCGGTCACGACCTGACGCCAGAGCACGCCCGATTCCATGACGTTGGCCTTCTCCATCGAGCAGACCTTGTTATTCCGACGGCGGGCCAACTCGAAGGCGGAGCGCGCGACGCGGGCGATCTCGCTCTCGGTGTAGCGCTGGGTGTTGATGCCGACGCGCTCGTTGCCTTCCTTGTGGATGCCGCGCGGCTCGCCGAAGTACACGCCCGAGGTCAGTTCGCGCACGATCATGATGTCGAGGCCCGCCACGACGTCGCGCTTGAGCGAGGAGAAATCGGCCAGAGCGTCGAAGCACTGCGCCGGACGCAGGTTCGAGAAGAGGTCCATCTCCTTGCGCAGGCGCAACAGGCCGCGCTCAGGCTTTTGGGAGAAGTCGAGCGTGTCGTACTTGGGGCCACCCACGGCGCCGAGCAGCACGGCATCGGCGTTCTGGGCCTTTTCCATGGTGGCGTCGGTGAGCGGCGTGCCATGCGCGTCGAAGGAGGCGCCGCCGACGAGATCATCCTCGACGTCGAAAGCGAGGTCGCGCTTCTCGCCGTACCAGCCGATGATCTTCTTCACCTCGTTCATGACTTCGGGACCGATGCCGTCTCCGGCGAGGATCAGAAGGGAAGGATTGGACACGTTGCGCGCTCCGATTTGAAACGAATGGAATGGCGATGCGGTAGCCCGAGGCCGCCGCAGGGTCAAGTTTGCCCGCCGGATTTCGCCATATAACGAGGAGGAGGGAGGGACCGTCCTGCAGCCGGAGCCTCACTCCAACTCGAGGTCGACCCAGACCAGCCGGTGCGCCGAGGCGCGCGCGGCGGCTTCGGCGATCTCGCCCGCTTCTGGCCAGACCACGCCCGCACCCGTGACGGCAAGACCCGCGCGCGAGGGCAGGATGTAGTCGACGCGCAGGTTGCCGGGGCCATCTGGGGCCGCGTCCCAATCGGCGGTATCAAGGCCGGGATCGCCCGACTGATCCGCATCGGCGCTGGCGCGCCCGCCCTCGCTCGGAGGGCGCGGATCGACAAGCCTTGGGTCGCCCAGCAGATCGCGCATGGTCTCGTGCCGTCCGGCACCATCGATAGGGTCGAGGTTGGCAAGGCCGATGATCGCAAAGGGCGGCTCCGGCGGCGCGCCGAGATCGCCGTCCATGAGCCGCTGCCACAGCCGGATCTCGTCGCGATTGCGCAGCCCGTTGAGGTCTTCGGGGCCGTCGAACACCGGCGGCGTCGCGGCAAAGGCCATGAGGGTAAGCGGGCCTTGTGGCGTGTGCACCGTCACCACCCAGTGCCCGGTGCTCGACAATCGCCGCGCCGCCTGCGCCTCGGGCGAGGGGAAGGGCATGCCGCCCAGCGTGGGCTGGGTCGCGCCGGGCAGGTCGCGCCAGAGCAGGGGGGTGAGGTCGCGCAGCAGGTCGATCGGATGACGCGACAGCAGCGCCATCGCACCCTCGCCGGTAAAACGCCCGTAGCCCTGCGCGTCGCGGGCGCGGCCCGGCCGGCCGTCGCCGTCGAGGTCCAGCCCCGAGAGGCGGCCCGCGTTCGATGGCAGGGCGAGCAGATGCGGATAGTCCGGCCCGCCCAATCCGCGCAGCAGCTCCGCGAAGGCGGTGAGGGCCACGTTCTGCGCGTCGTGATCAAAGCCGGTCAGCAGCAGGATATCGGGGGCGGCGTGGGCGATGATCCGGGCGGCGTCGCCGACCTGCGCCTCCTCGCGCCGGATGTCGCGCAGCAGCAGGCCGGGGCCATCACGGCTCAGGCCGGGGTCGTAGGTGGCGAGGCGGAGCGGGTCAGCCGGGGCAGGGCCGGCCAGCAGAACGAGAAGGGTAGCAAACAGGGCGCTGGCGCGCGCCCCTTGCCTCATGCGGGCAGCAGCCCGGCCTCGCGCGCCGTGGCGCGTTCACGCTGGGCTCCGATCATGTCGGCTACGCGCTGCAACGCCACGCCGCGCATCAGCAGGCTCGCCGGCAGGAAGGCCCAGGCGGTGATGGTCCAGATCAGCGTGTGCGGGTTCGACAGGTTGAGCGGGCCGAACATCGGCCCACCGATGGTCAGCAGTGCCGGGATCACGAAGGGCAGCAGGAAACCCAGCACGAGGTTGAACTGCCCGTCGCGGCGCAGCCGCCAGATCACGTCGGATCCGGAAGTCGGATCGAAGGTGGGCAGGTTGATCCAGACGTTGAAGTTGCCGGTACGCATCGGCCAGCCGCGAAAGCGCAGCAGCAGGGCAAAAAGCACCAGCGACGAGAGCGAGATCACGTAGCTCAGCGCGGCGCCGCCGCGGACCTGATCGGCGAGTGCGGCGGGCGTGCCGTCGGGCAGGGTCAACATGAGCAGCCGCACTGGCGAATAGGGGATGTCGAGAGCATGGCCGAGCGGGGCGGCCAAGGCGACGACAAGCGCGGTGATGGTCGAGGCTTCGCCGGTGTCGCGTATCATCAGCGACAACAGGAACACCGCCGCCGCCGTCGTCACGAAGCGGATCCGGTTGAAGGGCTGGGCATCGCGGAATTCGACGAGGCTCGGCGAGAGCGAGGTGTATTCGACCGCCGTGAAAAGCCCGGCGGCCAGCGCCACGAGGGCGACGATTTCGGGGGTGCCCGATCCACCTGACGGCAGCAGCATCGAGGGTGTCGCGATCATCAACACCACCAGCGCCGCCCGCAGGAGTCCTCCTGTCAGTCGCGTGACCATAGTTTGCCCATTCCTGCGCCGGGCGGCCACGTTTACATGTCGCGGCTCTATACCGGCGTGACGCGGCCCAAACGAGCCGACTTGCCTCAATCCTGCCACTATTTGTGCCCTTTCCCGATGAAGGCAGCAACGAATAGTTATTAAGAAGCCCTTGAACTGCGGCGCTTTTGCGACGGGTGGGGCACAGCAATGGACCCAAAATACGGCATTTCATCTCGAATGACGGGCGTTTCAATCACTCATGTTGTGGGTGTTCGTGATAAAATATCCATATATGGTTGTTCCGGGGTGACCTTGCGGCAATATCCGTTCGTACAGGGTCCAAATGCAATGAGGCGGCCCCGGGGGGCCGCCTCATTTGTGTCCGAATCATCAACGGCTTGGGTCAGGGCTTTTCAGGAAGCTGACCGCAAGTTCAGACCCACGGGCGCGCCTGGCTCGCCTGGCCCTCGAAGCTGTCGATCGCGGCGGCCTTTTCGAGCGTCAGGCCGATGTCGTCGAGGCCTTCGAGCAGGCAATGCTTGCGGAAAGGGTCGACCTCGAAGGCAAAGCTCTCGCCCTCGGAGGTGGTCACGGTCTGGTTCTCAAGATCGATGTCGAGACGGGCGTTCGAGCCCTTCTCGGCATCCTTCATCAGCACGTCGATCTGCTCTTGGGGCAGGGTGATCGGCAGGATGCCGTTCTTGAAGCAGTTGTTGAAGAAGATGTCGGCGAAGCTCGTCGAGATCACGCATTTGATCCCGAAGTCCTTGATCGCCCAAGGCGCGTGTTCGCGCGAGGAGCCGCAGCCGAAGTTGTCGCCCGCGACGATGATCTCGGCATCGCGGTAGGCCGCGTTGTTGAGAACGAAGTCGGGGTTCTCCGAGCCGTCGTCTAGATAGCGCATCTCGGCGAAGAGGTTCACCCCGAGCCCCGACCGTTTGATGGTCTTGAGGAACTGCTTGGGGATGATCATGTCCGTGTCGATGTTGACCAGCGGCATGGGGGCGGCGACGCCCGAGAAGCTTTCGAACTTGTCCATCACATCATCTCCCGCACGTCAGTCAGGTGTCCGGTGATCGCGGCAGCCGCCGCCATCGCCGGGCTCATCAGGTGGGTGCGCCCGCCCTTGCCCTGGCGCCCCTCGAAGTTGCGGTTCGAGGTCGCCGCACAACGCTCGCCCGGGGCGAGCTGGTCGGGGTTCATCGCCAGACACATCGAGCAGCCGGCGAGGCGCCACTCGAAGCCCGCCTCCTTGAAGATGTCGGCAAGGCCCTCTTCCTCGGCCTGCGCGCGCACGAGGCCCGAGCCGGGCACGACCATGGCGCGCATGCCGTCCTTGATCTTCTTGCCCTTGAGGATCGCCGCGGCGGCGCGCAGGTCCTCGATCCGACCGTTGGTGCACGAGCCGATGAAGACCGTGTCGATCTTGATGTCCCTGAGCGGCGTGCCGGCGGTTAGGCCCATGTAGTCGAGCGCGCGCTTTGCAGCGTCGACCTTGCCGCCTTTGAAGCTGGAGGGATCCGGCACGACATCGGTGATCGCCAGCACGTCCTCGGGCGAGGTGCCCCAGGTGACGACCGGGGCGATGTCTTCGCCACGGATGGTGATGACCTTGTCCCAATGCGCGTCGTCATCGGAGTAGAGCGTCTTCCACCAGTCGAGCGCCGCCTCCCACTGCGCGCCCTTGGGCGCGTGCGGACGGCCTTTTACATAGTCGAAGGTGGTCTGGTCCGGCGCGATGAGACCGGCGCGGGCGCCGCCCTCGATCGCCATGTTGCAGACCGTCATCCGGCCTTCCATGGACAGCGCGCGGATCGCCTCGCCGCAATACTCGATCACGTAGCCGGTGCCGCCGGCGGTGCCGGTGCGGCCGATCACCGAAAGGGTGATGTCCTTGGCGGTAACGCCGGGACGCAGCTGGCCGGTGATCTCGACCTTCATGTTCTTGGACTTCGACTGGATCAGCGTCTGGGTGGCGAGCACGTGCTCGACCTCGGAGGTGCCGATGCCATGCGCAAGCGAGCCGAAAGCGCCATGCGTCGCGGTGTGGCTGTCGCCGCAGACCACGGTCATGCCGGGCAGGGTCCAGCCCTGCTCGGGGCCGACGATGTGCACGATGCCCTGACGCACGTCGGAGACGGGATAGTAGTTGATCCCGAAATCGCGCGCGTTCTTGTCGAGAGCCTCGACCTGGATGCGGCTGTCCTCGTTCTCGATGATCTTGTCGCGCCCGGCGGTGGTCGGCACGTTGTGGTCCGGCACCGCGATGGTCTTTTCAGGCGCACGCACTTGGCGGCCGGTCATGCGCAGACCTTCGAAGGCCTGCGGGCTGGTGACCTCGTGCACGAGGTGACGGTCGATATAAAGCAGGCTGGAGCCGTCCTCGGCCTCATGGACGAGGTGGGCGTCCCAGATCTTGTCGTAGAGTGTCTTGCCGGTCATGGGAGATATCCTCTTGCGGCTGGATGAAGGTGACGGGGCACGCCGAAGGGTGGATCGGGCGTGCCTGAAGGGGTCGATCGGGCGCGCATCCGCGCCCCGCCGCGTCAAAGCCGCGCGAGGATCGTGCAGGTCGCGCCAAAGAACCGCCAAGGCAGTCGTGCGCGATCATCCATGTCGAAGACCCGTGTCATGGCGTTCAGATACTCCGTCGGACCTTGCGGCACAAGAGCCTCGCGTGGCCTTGGGCGGCTGGACCGGGGGGCGGCCGCGCTACATGCTCGGGCCAAAGAGGCAGGACGGAGCGGGCGATGGAGCCGGAGACCGGGTTGGACGACGTGGCAGGGGCCGCAACGGCGGAGGCGGGCGAGACCGCCGCCGAAATGGCGCAGCAGGCGGCTGACGCGCCGGAGGTCATCGCCGCCGCCGCGGGCGATCTCAGCGACCGGCTGCTGCGCGATGCGGAACGTGTGGTGCAAGGGGTGATGCAGCCGTGGAACGCCTGGCAGGTCGCGATCCTGCTTGGGGCCTTTGCATTGGCGCATCTGGGCCGGGCCTGGCTGGGGCCCAAGTTGCACGACTGGATGCGCAGCCGCGCCGGTTGGCCGCGCTGGCGGATGCGCTACGCGGTGACGCTGCACCGGCGGTTGCGCGCGGTGCTGTTCGTGGCGCTGATCTGGATCTCCGTCGCTGTGGTCGAACAGGTGGCGCCGCCCGGCGGCACGGCGGTGCTGCGCATCGCGGCCAACCTCGCGACCGGCTGGCTCTTCGTGGCGCTGGTGTCGCGGCTGATCGTCAATCCGCTCTTGCGCGGCATCGTGCGCTACGGCGCCTGGACCTGGATCACCCTGCGCATCCTCGATCTGACGGAAGAAACCGCGCGGCTGCTCGACAGTCTCGCCATCGATATGGGCGATCTTCGGATCTCGGTGCTTCTGGTGCTCAAGGCGGCGATGGTGCTGGGCGTGGCCTTCTTCATCGCCCGGCTGCTGGCGCGCACCTCGGCGCACCGGATCGAGACCAACCGCGAGATCAGCCCCTCGATGCAGGTGCTGGCGGTCAAGCTGTCGCAGCTGCTGTTTTACGGCATCGCCGTCTTCGTGGGGCTGCGCGCAGTGGGCGTCGACCTGACCGGCCTTGCGGTGCTGTCGGGGGCGATCGGTGTCGGTCTCGGCTTCGGCCTTCAAAAGGTCGTGTCGAACCTCGTGTCGGGCCTGATCATTCTTCTCGACAAGTCGATCAAGCCCGGCGATGTGATCTCGCTGGGCGAGACCTTCGGCTGGATCTCGACGCTGGGGGCGCGCTACGCCTCCGTCGTCACCCGCGACGGCAAGGAATACCTGATCCCGAACGAGGATCTGATCACCACGCAGGTGGTCAACTGGACCCATTCCGACAACTCGGTGCGCATCGACATCAGCTTTGGCGCCTCCTACGGCGACGATCCGCACCTCGTGCGGAGGGTCTCGATCGCGGCTGCCGCGAGTTGCACGCGGGTTCTGGAAAAGCCCGCCCCGGTCTGCCATATCACCGCCTTCGGCGATTCGAGCGTGGACTACACCCTGCGCTTCTGGATCGACGATGCGACGGCGGGGCTCACCAATATCCGCGGCGACGTGTTTCTGGCGCTTTGGGACGCGTTCAAGGCCGAGGGCATCTCGATTCCCTTTCCGCAACGCGAGGTTCGGGTGCTCGATGGCTCCGCCTTGCGTGTCGCGCAACCCACCGCCGAGTGACGGCATGCGAGGGCCGGGATCGTTGAAAACGAGCCCTTGCCTTGCTACATTGATGTTATGCCCGGCGCCGGGGCAAAGTCGGCGGCGTGAAACCGGAGGATGATGACCTGTCCCTTTCCACCCACGCGGCCTCAGCCGCACCCCGGGGCGCGGGCCTGATGGCCGGGGCGCCCTCCGCGACGAGCGAAAAGCTGCTGGCAGCTATCCTCGCCTCCCTCGATGACGACAAGGCCGAAGACATCGTGCAGATCGATCTGCGCGGGCGTTCCGAAATGGGCGATTACATGGTGATCGCCTCGGGCCGTTCGACCCGTCAGGTCGCCGCCATCGCCGAACACCTGACCGACAAGGTCAAGCAGGAGTACGGCGTGCTCTCGAAGACCGAGGGCAAGGAAACCGGCGACTGGGTGCTGATCGACACCGGCGACGTGATCGTGCACGTGTTCCGACCCGAGGTGCGCGAGTTCTATCAGCTGGAGAAAATGTGGGCGCCTTCCGGGGCGGCCGCCGACAACTTCCGCTGATGCGCGTCAGGATCTGCGCGGTGGGCCGGATGAAATCCGGCCCCGAACGCGCTTTGGTCGATGATTACACCACCCGGTTCGACCGGACCGGGCGGGCGCTGGGCCTCGGACCTCTCACCATCACCGAAGTCGACGATCGCAAGGGCGGTGGCATGGCCGCCGAGGCCCTGCTGCTTGATCGTGCGATCCCCGAAGGCGCGGTGATCTGCGCCATGGACGAACGTGGCCGCGAGATGACCTCGCCCGAGTTCGCGCAGATGCTCGCGGGCTGGCGCGATCAGGGCCGCTCGGAGGTGGCCTTCGTGATCGGCGGCGCCGACGGGATCGACCCCGCCCTGCGCGCCCGTACCGACGCCATGCTGTCGTTCGGCCCGATGGTCTGGCCGCACATGCTGGTGCGCGCGATGCTCACCGAACAGCTCTACCGCGCCGCCTCGATCCTCGCCGGATCGCCTTATCACAGGGTCTGAAATCCGGGCCCGACACCGGGGTCTTGGCCCCGCCTCAGTGGACATCGTCGCCGCTTTGCCTCAGGACTGGCCACGAGATTTCACGAGGAGGCTTTTCCGATGGCGACACCCAAACCCGTGGTCCTGTGCATCCTCGACGGTTGGGGCCTGCGCAACGAGACCACCGGCAATGCGCCCGCCCTCGCCAAGACCCCGACCTTCGACCGGATCATGCAGGGCCCGCACGCGACGCTGACCACGCATGGCCCCGACGTGGGCCTGCCCTCGGGCCAGATGGGCAACTCCGAGGTCGGTCACACCAACATCGGCGCGGGCCGTGTCGTCGCGATGGATCTGGGCCAGATCGACCTCGCCATCGAGGACGGCTCCTTCTTCGATGCCGAGGCCATCGTCGATTTCGCCAAGACGCTGCAGGACTCGGGCGGCACCGCGCATCTGTTCGGCGTCGTCTCGGACGGCGGTGTGCACGGCCATCTCGATCACATCGTCGCCGCCGCCAAGGCGCTGCGCGACCGCGATGTGGCCGTCACGATCCACGCCATCACCGACGGGCGCGACGTCGCGCCAAGTTCGGCGGATGCCTATATCGAGGACCTGATCGAGAAGCTGCCCGAGGGCACGAAGATCGCCACCGTGATCGGGCGCTACTTTGCCATGGATCGCGACAACCGCTGGGACCGGGTGAAGACCGCTTACGACGCCATCGTAACGGGCGAGGGCAACCGCGCCGACGACCCGCTTTCGGCGGTCAAGGCTGCTTGGGACGCGGGCAAGACCGACGAGTTCGTCCCCGCCACCGTGATCGGCGATTACGCCGGCATTCAGCCGCAGGACGGGTTGTTCTGTCTCAACTTCCGCGCCGACCGCGCGCGCGAAATCCTGGCCGCCATCGCCGATCCCGACTTCGACG
Organism: uncultured Limimaricola sp.; assembly: GCF_964022235.1. NCBI lineage: Bacteria > Pseudomonadati > Pseudomonadota > Alphaproteobacteria > Rhodobacterales > Paracoccaceae > Limimaricola > uncultured Limimaricola sp. The sequence goes on from NZ_CAXHZL010000001.1 coordinate 22,157, forward strand.
GGTTCGAACGTGGCGCGGCCCCGGCGCTGGCCGCGCGTCTCGGCATGGTCGAATATTCCGACCGGCATGTGGCGTGGTACAAGGCGGTGTTTCCCAAGCGCGACATCGTCAACACGCTGGGCGCATGGGTCGCGTCCAAGGGTCTCACGCAGTTTCGCCTCGCCGAGACCGAAAAGTACCCGCATGTCACTTTCTTCCTCAACGGCGGCAAGGAAGAGCCGGAGGTCGGCGAGGATCGGTTCATGCCGAAATCGCCCAATGTCGCGACCTATGACATGCAGCCCGAAATGTCCTCCGAAGAGGTGACGCAGGCCTTCGTCGGGGCGATCGAGAAGGGCTATGACCTGATCGTCACCAACTTTGCCAACCCCGACATGGTGGGCCACACCGGCGATCTCGATGCGGCGATCAAGGCCTGCGAAGCGGTGGACCGGGGCCTCGCGCAGGTCTGCGCGGCGCTGGAAAAAGCGGGCGGCGCGATGATCGTCACCGCCGATCACGGCAATTGCGAAACCATGATCGACCCCGAGACCGGCGGGCCGCACACCTCGCACACGCTGAACCCGGTGCCGGTGGCGCTGTTCGGCGGGCCTTCGGGCGCGACGTTGCGGACGGGGCGTCTGGCGGATCTCGCGCCGACGCTTCTTGACCTGATGGGCCTCGACCTGCCGCCCGAGATGACCGGGCGCAGCCTCATCGGATGAGGGCGGCGCTGCTCCTTGCTCTGACGCTGCTCTCCGGGCCCGCCATGGCGCAGGACACGGCGGCGGCGGCGCAGGCGGCGGCCGCGCGCCTTGCCGCCGCCGGGGAGTCGCTCGGGGCGGCGCAGGCGTCGCGCGACCGTGTCGCGGCGCTGACCGAGACGGTGCGCGCCTATGAAGAGGGGCTGGCGGCGCTGCGTGACGGGCTGCGCCGCGCCGCGATCCGCGAGCGCGCCATCGCGGTGGAGCTCGACGCCAAGCGCAACGAGATCGCGGGGCTTTTGGGCGCGCTCTTGTCGATGTCGCGCGCGCCCGCGCCGCTGTTGCTGCTGCACCCGGCAGGCTCGCTGGGCACCGCGCGCTCAGGCCTCATCGCGACCGAGGTAACGCCAGCGCTTCAAGCCGAGGCCGAGGCCCTGCGCGCCGACTTGCAGGAGGCCGCCGACCTCGCGGCCCTGCAGCAAAGCGCCATCGGCACGCTGGAGGAGGGGCTTGCGGGGGCGCAATCGGCGCGCAGCGCGCTGTCTGAGGCGATCTCCGAGCGCACCGATCTGCCGCTGCGCTTCAACGAAGACCCTGTGGCAACGGCCCTGCTGCTGGCCTCGACCGACACGCTCGACGCCTTTGCCTCGGGCCTTGCCCAGACCGTCGACACCGAGCTGTCGAGCACCGTACCCGATGCCTCGGCCCAAAAGGGCGGCATCGCGCTGCCGGTGCAGGGCCAGGTGCTTCGCGGCTTTGGCGAGGCGGACGCCTCGGGCGTGGCGCGGCCCGGCCTCGTCATCGCCACCGCGCCGCGCAGCCTCGTCTCCACGCCGGTCGCGGCGACCTTGCGGTTTCGCGGTGAACTGCTGGACTACGGCAACGTCGCGATCCTTGAGCCGGCCTCCGGGGTGCTGGTGATCCTCGCGGGGCTGGCCGAGGTCTATGGCCGCACCGGAGAGATCCTGCCTGCGGGGGCCGCGGTCGGCCTGATGGGCGGAGAGCCGCCCGCACCGCACGAAATCTTGACTGAAACGGCGCAGGGTGGTGGCGCACAGCAGTCGGAAACGCTTTATCTGGAAGTGCGGGAGGGCGACGCGCCCGTCGACCCCGCGACATGGTTTGCGCCGGGCTGACCGGCGCGCACCCAATTGGCGGCTTGGGCCGCAGGCAGAGGGAAAGTTGCGCATGAGGAAACTGGTACTGGCGGCGCTCGGCGGAACCGCGCTCGGGCTCGTCGTCACGACGCAGGTGGCAGGACCGCTCGTCGCACAAGAGGCCGAGCGCAACGCGAGCGTCTACGAGCAACTCGACCTCTTCGGCGACATCTTCGAACGCATTCGTGCCGAATATGTCGAGCAGGTCGACGAGGGCGACCTGATCGAGGCCGCGATCAACGGCATGCTGACCTCGCTCGATCCGCATTCGTCCTACCTGTCGCCGGATGACGCCGCCGACATGCGCACCCAGACACGCGGTGAGTTCGGCGGCCTCGGCATCGAGGTCACGCAAGAAGAGGGGATCGTGAAGGTCGTCTCGCCGATGGACGGCACCCCCGCCGACGCCGCCGGCATCCTCGCGGGCGATTTCATCACCGCCGTCGACGGCGAGAGCGTGCTGGGGCTGACGCTTGACGATGCGGTGGACCTGATGCGCGGGCCGGTGGGTTCGGAGATCATCATCACCGTGGTGCGCGAAGGCGAGGACGAACCCTTCGACGTGTCGATCATCCGCGACACCATCAAGCTCAACGCCGTGCGCGCGCGCACCGAAGGCGACACCATTGTGGTGCGCGTCACCACCTTCAACGATCAGACCTTCCCGGACCTCAAGAAGGGTCTGGCTGATGAGATCGAAAAAGCGGGTGGGCTCGAAAACATCAACGGCGTCGTGCTCGATCTTCGCAACAACCCCGGTGGCCTGCTCAATCAGGCGATCTATGTGTCGGACGCCTTCCTCGAGGCGGGCGAGATCGTCTCGACCCGGGGCCGCGACGTGGCGCAGTCGGATCGCAACAACGCGACGCCAGGCGACCTGATCGAAGGTCAGCCGATGGTGGTGCTGGTCAACGGCGGCTCGGCCTCTGCCTCCGAGATCGTCGCCGGGGCGCTTCAGGACCATCGCCGCGCCATCGTCGTCGGCACCCAGAGCTTCGGCAAGGGGTCGGTCCAGACCGTGATGCCGCTGCGCGGCGAGGGCGCGATGCGCCTGACCACGGCACGCTACTACACGCCCTCCGGCCGCTCGATCCAGGCGCTGGGCATCTCGCCCGACATCATCGTCGAGCAGCCGCGTCCGAAGCCGGTGGAGGAGACCGCCGAAGAGGGGACGTCGTCGCGCCCGCTGCGCTCGGAAGCCGACCTGCGCGGTAGCCTCGACAATGACAGCTTGACCGAGGATGAGATCAAGCAGCTCGAAGAGGACCGCGCGCGGGCCGAGGCCGCCGCCGAGCTGCGCGAGCAGGACTACCAGCTCGCCTATGCGATCGACATCCTCAAGGGTCTCTCCGCGCTCGGCCCCCGCGCGCTGCCCGATCCCGACAAGCGCGCCGAAGCTCCTGTTGAGGCCGGTGAGGAGGAGACCGCCCAGTGAGACCCGACTCGATCGCCGCCCTGCCGTTCCGCCCCTGCGTCGGGGTCATGCTGGCAAATGCCGAGGGCCGGATCTTCGTCGGCCAGCGGGTCGACCGCGACCGCGACGCCTGGCAGATGCCGCAGGGCGGCATCGATCCGGGCGAGGACGTGACCACGGCGGCGCTGCGCGAGCTGGGCGAGGAGACCGGCGTGACACCCGACAAGGTGATCATGGTGGCCCAGACCGAAGAGCCGCTTCGCTACGACCTTCCCTCCGACGTGGTGCCGCATATCTGGGGGGGGCGCTATCGCGGCCAGGCCCAGACCTGGGTGCTGATGCGCTTTACCGGGACGGACGGGGATATCGACATCGCCACCGAGCACCCGGAGTTCAGCGCATGGAAATGGATCGACCCCGCCGAGCTGGTCTCGGCCATCGTGCCCTTCAAGCGGCGCGTCTACGAGCAGGTGCTGGAACAGCTCGGGCCGCTGGTCTGATCGCGCTTCTCGCGGCGGCGGCGCAGCCCGCCGCCGCGCTCTCCTGCCTGGTGCCGGACCCGGTCCGCAGCTTCGCGGAGATCCACGCGGCGCCTGAGAGCTACCGTGCCTATGTCGGCCGCTTCGCCTTCGACGTCTCGAAGCTGCCCTACTCTGACGCGCCCGCCGATGTCAGCGCCACCCCGAACCCGATCCCGGCCGACTTCACCGGCCACCAGCTCGGGCCGACCGGCTTCGACACGCCGGTCGAAGCGGCGATGCTATTGCAGCCCAGTTGCCTCGGCCCGTGGTGCGGCGGGCTGGCGCCGGATGACGAGGTGCTGGTCTTCGCACGCGAGGAGGACGGCGTGCTGATCGTCGATCTGGAGCCCTGTCCCGGCAAGGTGCAGGCCGCGCCTGATGCCGAGACCCGTGACAAGCTGGCCGCCTGCATGCGCGGCGAAGACTGCAGGGTGGCCGAATGAAGGACGAGACCACGGCGGTGCGCATCGCGCCGATCACGCTCGACGACGTCGAGGGGTTCCGCGCCGCGCTCGACTCGGTGGCGCGCGAGCGGCGGTTCCTGATCTTCTTGGAGGCGCCGCCGCCGGAGGCCGCGCGCGCGTTCGTCGCGGCCAACCTGCGCGAAGGCAATCCGCAATTCGTCGCGCATGACGGCGGCCGCGTCGTCGGCTGGTGCGACATCCAGCGCTCGTCCCATGCCGTGCGGGCGCATTGCGGCACGCTCGGCATGGGCGTGGTGACGGGGCATCGCGGCCGGGGCATCGGCCGAGCGCTGCTCGACGCCACGCTGGAGGCGGCGCGCGGCGCGGGCGTAAGGCGGGTCGAGCTCAGCGCCTACGCCTCGAACCTGGCCGCCATCGCGCTCTACGAGCGCATGGGTTTCCGGCACGAGGGCCGCCAGCGCGACGCCTACCGGATCGACGGACGATTCGAGGACGCGGTGAGCATGGCGCTGGTCTGGCCCGAGGCGGCGGCGGGCTGAGCCCGCCGCGCGCTCAGCGCAGCCGGTTCAGCAGGCTCTCGGAGGCGAAACCATCGACGGCGAGGCCGTTGGCCTGCTGGTAGCCGCGGATCGCCGCGACCGAGTTCGGCCCGATGATGCCGTCGGTGCCGCCGGTATCATAGCCCAGCGCGGTCAGACGGCTCTGGATCTCGGCGCGCTCGGCGCGCTTGAGCGCCCGGCCCGTCGCCATCTTGGTGCGCAGCGGCCCGGCGCCCGCGATCCGGTCGCCCAGATGCCCGACGCCGATCGCATAGGCGTCGGCGGCGTTGTAGCGCTTGATGACATCGAAGTTCTTGAACGTCATGAAAGCCACCCCCTGCGCGCCCTCGGGCACGAGGATCTCGGCGGCACCGAAGTCGCGGATCTGGCCGCCGGTCGCGGCGCGCACGCCGAGCGATTGCCATTCGGCGGCGCTTTTCTTGGCCCCGCCCGCGAGACCAAAGTTGAAGCCCGCAGGCAGCACCACCTCAACGCCCCAAGGCTGGCCTTTGCGCCAGCCGAAGTTCGACAGGTATTTCGCCGTGGAGGCGAGACCGTCGGTCGGATCGTCCGACCAGATGTCGCGCCGTCCGTCGCCGCGGAAGTCCGCTGCATAGGCCTCGTAGCTGGTCGGGATGAACTGGGTGTGGCCCATCGCGCCCGCCCAGCTCCCGGTCATGCTTTCAGGCGCCACGTCGCCGTTCTGCAGGATTTTGAGCGCCGAGGTGAGCTGCTGCTCGAAGAAGCGCCCGCGACGGCCCTCGTAGGCCAGCGTGGCAAGGGCCGAGACGACGGGAATGTCGCCGCGCCGCTTGCCGAAGTTGCTTTCCATGCCCCAGACCGCGAGCACGGTCTGCCGGTCGACGCCGTAGCGGCCCTCGATCTCTGACAGCAGGCTCGAATACTGCGACAGCATCGCACGCCCGGTCTCGACCCGGGTGTCGGAGGCAGCGGTGGAGAGGTAATCGCCCAAGGATTTGGTGAATTCGGCCTGATTGCGGTCCTTTTCGATCACGCCGGGAATATAGCCAGCGGAGGCGAAGGCGCGGTCGAAGGTGCTGCCTGAGACGCCGGACGACAAGGCGCGGGACCGGTAGCCGCCGACCCAGTTCGAAAAACCTGCGTTGGGTCGGGGTCGCATCGAATCGTCCATCTGTTCCGCACGGGCCGGTGGCCGGGGCGAACGGTCGAGCGGGCCAGAGACCGCTCCGCAGGACGCCAGGGCCAAGAATGTGAGGCCCAGAAGGCCCGTCCGTCCAATGCTCGTCAAGATCCGCACCGCCTGCTCCTTTTGGTTTGTGGCAGCACTACCGCGATGCGGGTGAGTCGACACAGGGGCAGGGCATGGGGCGGCGGGAAACCGCTCAGGCGGGGCACGCTTTGGGATCAGGCCGGGAGCGGTCCGCCCGCATGGATCATCTCGGCATGGGCACGCGCGATCTCGGCGTCGCGGCCCGCACCCAAGAGCGCCATGACGCGGCCATCCTTGATATAGCGCGCAACGAAATCGCCCGTCGCCTCGCCCTCCATGCGAATCTCGTCCCAGCCTTCGGCGTGGCCGAGGTAGCGGTATTGCCGCGCCATCGCTGTCCAGAAGAACGGCACGTCGATGTCATCCGTGGCGCGCCCGAGCATTGCCCGTGCCGCCCGTGCGCCGTGCTGCCGCGCAACGCGCCAATGTTCGATCCGCACCGGCCCCCAGGGCCCCGGCACCCGCGCCACGTCGCCCGCCGCCCAGACGTCCGAAAGCCCTTCGACCGCGAGATCGGGACCGGTGCGCAGCCCACCGTCCTTGTCGGGGCTCAGCCCTTCGATCTCGGTCGCCGGACGCACGCCGATGGCGAGCAGCGCAAGATCGGCCTCGATCCTGTCGCCACCCTCGATCCGTACCGCCTCGAGCCGCCCGTCGCCGTCGAAGCCCGCGACCTTGGCCCCGGTGACGAAGCGCACGCCCCTGGCCTCGTGCTCGGCCCGGATCGCGCGGCCCACTTCCTCGCCGACGATCTTTGCCAGCGGCACCTCCTCGCGCAGCACCACCGTGACGTCGAGACCGCGCTTGGCGAGGCTCAAGGCCGCCTCCATGCCGGTAAAGCCCCCGCCCACGATGACCGCGCGCCGGGCCTTGCCCGCGGCGCTCGACAGGACTTCGGCCTGCTGGCGCGAGCGAAGATGATAGAGGCCGCCCAGATCGGCCCCGGGCAGGTCGAGCAGGTTGGCGGTGCCGCCGGTGGCGATGAGCAGTTTGTCATAGCCATACGCCGCGCCAGACAGGGTGCGGACCTCACGCGCGGTGGTGTCGATTGCGGCCACGCGGCCTTCGACGAGATCGATGTCGCGCTCGGCCAGCGCCTCTGGCCCTGTCAGGGTAAGACGGCGCGGCGCATCGCCGCTTGCCAGAACGGATTTGCTCAGCAGCGTGCGATCATAGGGCGGCTGCCCCTCGGGCGAGATCATCTTGATGCGGCCTTCGAAGCCCTCCTCGCGCAGGGTCAGCGCGCAGGCGTCTGCGGCAGCGCCTGTGCCCGCGATGACGATGCTGCGGGTTTTGTCACCGCCGCGAACATGTGGCGGCGCGGAGTGGGGGTCCGCAGCTTCGGGCACCTCGACAAAGACATGGCCGTCGCGCTGTTCCACCGCGTAGCGGCGTAGGTCGCCGTGGCCCGGCGGCTGCGTCTGGCGGCCCGACGAGACGTCGAAGCAGGCATGGTGGAAAGCGCAGATCAGCCGGTCGCCATCGAGGTGGCCCTTGGAAAGCGGCAGGCCGAAGTGTGGGCAGGCATGGGCGAGGGCCGTAACCTCTTGGCCTCGCCGGATCACGAGGATCGCGGTGTCGCCCGCCATCACCTTGAGCGGGCAGTTCTCCTCGAGATCGTCGCGTGCGCCGATATCGTGCTGTGCCATGCGTCCCTCCACCGGTGGCCTACTTGGGCGAACCGGTGAAGGGGGGCGGGGTTCCACAACGGATCAGCGCTTGCGCGTGACCTTGCGCTTTTCCTTCTTGGCCTTGACGGCGGCCTTCTTCTTGGCGGCCCCCGCCTTGTGGCGCGGCGGCTTGCCGGGGCGGCGCGAGGGGCCGCGCGGCATGGTGGCGCCGTCGATCTCGACCAGTTCGGCGATCAGCCCGCCCGAGATCGGCGCGGCCTCGACGAGGCGTGCGGTGACCCGCTGGCCCAGCCCGATGACGCGGCCGCTGTCCGAGCCCATCAGCGTCTGGCTCTCGGCGTCGAAATGGAAGAACTCGGCCCCGAGCGAACGGATCGGCACCAGCGCGTCGGCGCCGGTCTCGTCGAGCTTCACGAAGACGCCGAAGCGGGCGATGCCGCTGATCCTTCCCGGAAGCTCCGCACCGATCCGGTCGGACATGAAGGCCGCGAGGTAGCGGTCGGTGGTGTCGCGCTCGGCCAGCATTGAGCGGCGCTCGGTGTCGGAGATCTGCTTGGCGGTCTCTTCGAGCCTTTCGAGGTCGTGGTCGGACAAGCCGTCCTTGCCCCAGCCATGTGCCGATACGAGGCCGCGATGCACGATCAGGTCGGAATAGCGCCGGATCGGCGAAGTGAAATGCGCGTAGTCGCGCAAAGCCAGACCGAAGTGGCCGAAATTCTCGGCGTTGTAATAGGCCTGCGTCATCGAGCGCAGCGTTGCGAGGTTGATCAATTCGGCGGATTCGGTCCCCACCGCCTGCGCCAGCAGACGGTTGAGATGCGCGGTCTTGAGCACCTGCCCCTTGGCCAGCGTCAGCCCCGATCCCTTCACCACCTCGCGCAGCGCGTCGAGCTTGTCGGGGTTGGGCTCCTCATGGACGCGGAACAGCAGCGGCTGGCGTTTGGCGATCAGCGTCTCGGCGGCGCAGACGTTGGCCAGCACCATGAACTCCTCGATCAAACGGTGCGCGTCGAGCCGGTCCTTGAAGGAGATCGAGGTGACCTGACCCATCTCGTTCAGCTCGATCCGCCGCTCGGGCAGGTCCAACTCAAGGGGCTGCCGCCGCTCGCGCGCCTTCTTGAGCGCGGCATAGGCGGCCCAGAGGGGGCGCAGCACCTCGTCGAGCATGGTGGCGGCGCGGTCCGAAGGGGTGCCGTCGATCGCCTCCTGCGCCTCTTCGTAGGACATCGAGGCGGCCGAGCGCATCAGCGCGCGTTCGAACTTGTGGCCGATCTTGTGGCCCTCGGCGTCGATGCGGATGCGCACGGCGATCACCGCGCGCGGCACGCCTTCGTGCAAGGAGCACAGGTCGCCTGAGAGGCGGTCGGGCAGCATCGGCACGACCCGGTCGGGGAAATAGGTGGAGTTGCCGCGCTTGCGCGCCTCGCGGTCCAATTCCGAGCCGGGCGTGACGTAGTGGGCGACATCGGCGATCGCGACCCAAAGGATATGGCCGCCCTCGTTGTCGGGGGCGTCGTCGGGCTGGGCCAGCACCGCGTCGTCGTGGTCGCGTGCATCCGAGGGGTCGATGGTGATCAGCGGCAGCTCGCGCAGGTCGGTGCGCCCCTTGAGGCCCGCGGGCTTCATCTTGTCGGCCTCGGCCAGCACCTGATCGGGGAAGTGGTCGGGGATGCCGTGCTGATGGATCGCGATGAGCGAGACGGCGCGCGGGGCCGTCGGGTCGCCCAGACGCGACATGATGCGCGCTTTCGGCAGTCCGAGGCGGCCTTTCGGCCCCGACTGCTCGGCCTCCACGAGTTCGCCGTCCTTTGCGCCGTGCTCGGCCCCTTCGGGGATGATCCACTGCTTGTCGACGCCCTTGTCGATGGGCACGATCCGACCGCCTTCGGAGAATTTCTTGAAGATGCCGAGGATGCGCAGCGGGTTGGTGCCGATCTTGCGGATCAACCGCGCGGTATAGTCGTGCTCTTCGCCCGGCGTGGCGGTGAGCTTGGCGAGGATGCGGTCGCCCGCGCCCATCGCCGCGTCGCTCTCGCGCGGGAGCAGCAGCACCTTGGGGCCTTCGCCCTCGCCGTGCCATTCGAGCGCGCGGGCCCAGAGATCCCCATCCGCATCGGGCGCCAGCACCGAAAGCACCGAGACGGGCGGCAACCGCTCGGGGTCGCGGTAGGTCTTGCGCTTTTTCTCGAGATGCCCTTCGGCCTCGAGTTCGCGCAGGATGCGCTTGAGGTCGATCCGCGCCGCGCCCTTGATGCCGAAGGCACGGGCGATGTCGCGTTTCGCGGTCTGGGTCGGGTTGTCGGAGATCCATTGAAGGATCTCCTCGCGGGAGGGCAATCTGTTCATGGCGTGCAGGTAGCACGCGCATGGGGGGTCGTCACGCGATCACGTGGCGAAGCCTTACCGGTCGAGCCGCTTCTCCATGTCGCGGTGCGGGATACCTGCATCGTCGTATTCGGGGCCATAGGCGACATAGCCGAGCTTTTCGTAGAAGGGCAGGGCGTGGGTCTGGGCCGAGAGGTAGAGCCGAGTGACGCCGGGACGCGAGCGCAGCACCTCCTCGGCCATGCGCATGATCGCGGCACCCAGGCCCGTGCCGCGATGCTCGCGCAGCACGGCGACGCGGCCGATCTTGCCGGTCTCGCCGCGCAGCAAGAGCCGCGCGGTGCCCACGGGCACGCCGTCGCAGGAGGCCAGAAGGTGGATCGCCTCATGGTCCAGCCCGTCCATTTCGTCGGCCTCGGAGACGCTCTGCTCCTCGATGAAGACGGTGCGGCGCAGCGCGTGGCAATGGGTGAGGTCGGTGGTCTCGACGATCTCGTGTTTCACGTGAAGTAGCTCCCGAGAATGCGGGTGTAGACGGATTTGAGGCGGTGGATCTGGTCGATCTCCACCCGCTCGTCCACCTGATGCATGGTTTGGCCGACGAGGCCGAACTCGACCACCGGGCAATGGTTCTTGACGAAGCGCGCATCCGAGGTGCCGCCCGTTGTCGACAGCTCTGGGCGCAGGCCGGTCTCGGCCTCGACGGCTTCGGCCACCATTCGCGACAGATCCCCCGGCGGCGTCAGAAAGGCCTCGCCCGAGACCTTTACCTTGATGTCGATCTCGACGCCGAACTCCTCGGCGACCCAGTCGGCCTCGGCCCAGAGCCACTCTTGCAGGCTGCGACCCGTGTGCAGGTCGTTGAAGCGGATGTTGAGCGTCGCACGGGTCTGGCGCGGGATTACGTTGGTGGCCGGGTTGCCGGTGTCGAGCGTCACCACCGCCAGCGTCGAGGCATCGAAATGGTCGGTTCCGGTATCAAGCGCGTGGTTCGACAGCCGGTCCACCAGCCGCGCCATCGCCGGGATCGGGTTGTTGGCGCGGTGCGGATAGGCGGCGTGGCCCTGCACGCCGGTGACGGTGACAAAGGCGTTGAGCGAGCCGCGCCGCCCGATCTTGATCATCTCGCCAAAGGTCTCGGGGCAGGTCGGCTCACCGACGAGGCACATCTGCATCCGCTCACCGGTCTCGTCCATCCAGTCGAGCAGGGCCCGGGTGCCGTCGACGCCGTCGCCCTCCTCGTCGCCGGTGATGATCAGGATCACCGCGCCCTCGGGCGGCGTGGTGCGCACGAAGTCGACTGCGGCGGCGACGAAGGCGGCCACGCCCGACTTCATGTCGCAGGCCCCGCGCCCATAGAGCTGTCCGTCTTTCTCCTCGGCTCCAAAGGGATCGACCGACCAGTCGTCGCGGTTGCCCACCGGCACAACATCGGTGTGACCGTTGAAGCCGAAGGTTTTCTGCGAACCCTTGTCGCCCCATCGGGCAAAGAGGTTGGAGATGCCGCCGCGATCGACGCGCGTGCACGCAAAACCCGCCTCTTCGAGCAGGCCCTGCAACAGCACCAGCGCGCCGCCCTCGTCCGGTGTGACGGAGGCGCAGCGGATCAACCGTGCGGTCAGGTCGGCGGGGTCGGTGGTCTGGGGCATCCGGTCACTCCTTCGGCTGCGAGAAGGGGTAGCGCGGAGGCCTGGCGGTTTCAATCGACCGCGGTCGAAGGCCGGATCAATGCACCGTGTCGGAGCCGCCCTTGGCGTCCTCAAAGAACGGCGTCATCTGCGCCACGATCACCGAGTTTTCCTCGAGCGCGCGGCCCATCAACTCGCGCTCGTCCTCGTCGATGTCGTGACCTTCGGCGAGACGCTCGTCGAGCGTGCCGTAGCCGGTGACATCCAATGGGGCCAGATCGGCCTGCTTGAGGATGGCCACGGTCTCGCGCACCGCCTCGGCTTCGTCGACGCCGGAGGCATAGCACATGAGCGCGGCGCCGGTGGCCTCTTTGGGAAGACCATCGCCCTGCTTGCGGCCGACCTCGACCAGCAGCGTGTAGACCTGCTGCACCCGCTTGGGCTTGTCCTGTTTCTCGGCCATGCGCGTCTCCCTCATCCGATCTGCCCGCAGGTGGCATCACGGGTCCGGATGCGCAAGACCCCGCACCCTTTCGGGCACGGGGTCCTCGTTACGATCCAACTCGGGTTCAGGCGGTCTTGCCACGCACCAGCCGGGCGAGGAAGATCAGGATGCAGGCACCGATGAAGCCCGCGATCAGCGACCCGATCCAACCCACGAGCGCCTCGCCCATGATCAGGCTCAGCAGCCAGTTGAACAGCAACGCGCCCAAGATGCCGATGATGATGTTCATCAACAGGCCCATGTTCGCCTTCATCACCTTTTCAGCCAACCATCCGGCGATCGCGCCGATGATGATCGTCATGATCCAACCCACACCCGTCATGTCACTACTCCATAAACCTTGGGGCCCGGACCTCCCGGGCTGTTGAGGCGAAAACGAACCGCTCACGGAATCGTTCCCTGTCCAAAATCTTAACATGCCAAGGGTAGCGGGCAGGCAACGGCTTCGTGCGACGGGCGGCCTCGTGCGACGGGCACGACGCCTTGTCAGCCCAGGACCTCGACCGTGGCCGCGACAGCATAGACCGCGAGCATGGCGATGCTTTCGAAGCCGATCCGGGCGGGACCCTCACGTTGGCGGGCGATCAGACCGGCCAGCAGGATGCCGGTCATCAAGAGGCCGGTGCCGAGCCAGTAAAGATCGGTCGTGCCGACCGCGTGGTAAAGCGAGCCTTCGCGCAGGCTCACGTCCGAGGCCACGAGGAACAGCGTGTCGAAGGTGTTGCCGCCGATGATGCCACCGACCGCGAGCTGCAACGCGCCGCGCCGCACCGCGACGATGGTCGTGACGAACTCGGGTAGCGAGGTGACGACGGCGGTGATCAGCGATCCCACGAGACCCGATCGAAGCCCGAATCGTTCGATGAAGGCGCTGCCCACTTGCGCGATCACGAAGCCGCCCAGCCCCATCAGCACCACCAGCCCTGCAAAGCGCAGCGCCGGACCGGTGACGGACCGTCCAGCCTCCGCCTCGTCTTCGGGCTCGTCGGTGCGGGTCTCGGATGTCATCACAGGACGCCACATCGGCTCTTCGGAGACGCGGGCGGAAACGCGCACGCCGTAGAGGTAGGTGAGAAACAGCACCACCGACACGGGATGCACACCGAAATAGGCGATGTCGGGCCCGGCGATGGCGCACAGCGGCAGGCTGAGCAGGATCATCAGCATCACTGCCTGAAACAGGTTCGCGGGCTCGGCCGCGGCATGTTCGAGATTGGCGCGGCGATAGATCAGGTCGGCGATGGCCAGAAACAGGGTCTGCGCCGCGATGCCACCCACTGCGTTGGAAAAGGCAAACGAGGCGTCACCGTCGAGCGACGCCTTGACCGAGACGACCACACCCGCGAGCGAGGTTGCCCCCCCGAGGATGATGCCGCCCGCCATCGCCTCGCCCATGGAGGTGCGGTCGGCGATGATGTCGGCAAGCCTTGTGGCGCGGATCGAGGAGAAGATCACGGCCGCCCCCGCAAGCGCGAAGGCGACCAGAAGCAGCGGCAGGGACAGGTTTTGGATCATGGGGTCCCAAGCGCGCGGGTAGAAGCCGGGTTCCAAAGGCAGTGCCGGTTCCGGGGCCTTTGCGCCCATGATGCGAAAAGGGGACGCCGAAGCGCCCCCTTCCCCCGATGGTCCTTGAGGCGCGCGTCAGTCGCGCAGCAGCTCGTTGATGCCGGTCTTGGAGCGGGTCTGCGCGTCGACCTTTTTGACGATCACGGCGCAGTAGAGGTTCACGCCGCCCTTCGAGGGCAGCGAGCCCGAGACAACGACCGAGTAGGCCGGGATCTCGCCATAGGAGACCTCGCCGGTTTCGCGGTCGAAGATTTTGGTCGATTTGCCGATGTAGACACCCATGCCGAGCACCGCGCCCTCGCGCACGATGCAGCCCTCGACCACCTCGGAGCGCGCGCCAATGAAGCAGTTGTCTTCGATGATCGTCGGGCCGGCCTGCATCGGCTCGAGCACGCCGCCGATGCCGACGCCGCCCGAGAGGTGCACGTTCTTGCCGATCTGTGCGCAGGAGCCGACGGTGGCCCAGGTGTCGACCATGGTGCCGCTGTCGACATAGGCCCCGAGGTTCACGAAGGACGGCATCAGTACCACGCCCGGCGCGATATAGGCCGAGCGGCGCACGATGGCGTTGGGCACGGCGCGAAAGCCCGCCTCGCGCCAGCGGTTCTCGCCCCAGCCCTCGAACTTGCTGTCGACCTTGTCCCACCAGGTGCCGCCCTGCGGGCCGCCCGACTGCATTTCCATGTCCTTGATGCGAAAGCCAAGGAGCACGGCCTTCTTGGCCCACTGGTTCACGTGCCAATCCGCGCCACGCTTTTCAGCGACGCGCAGCGAGCCGGAATCCAAGGCGTTCAGCGTGTCCTCGATCGCCTCGCGGGTTTCGCCGGTGGTTTGCGGCGTGATCGTGTCGCGCGCCTCCCAGGCGGCCTCGATCGCGATTTCAAGCTGGGCGGTGTCGGTATCGGCCATGGGATGGGCTCCGGTTTGTGATGCGGCTCGGCTGCGGCTATAGACCGGATGCGGCAATCGGCGCAACGCGCCCTAGGGTAAGGAACCTGCATGACCAAGGACAGACGACACCTCATGCGCGACAGCCACGAGGACCAGCGCACCGCCGATCAGGTGCCGCAGACGCCGCAGACGATGTCGCCCTCCTACCGTCTCGCCTTTGCGGACGAAGATTTCCTGCTGCGCGACGACCTGCGCCCGGTGCGTTGGCAGCTCGAGCTTCTGAAGCCCGAACTGCTGATGAACGAGGCGGGGGTGAACTCCACCGTGGTGCTGTTCGGCGGCGCGCGCATCCCAGAGCCTGCCAAGAAGGGCACGGCCCGCACCCAGACGCTGGCCGAGCTCTCTGCCTTCTACGAAGAGGCGCGCCTCTTCGCGCGCCGGGTCACCGAATGGTCGATGGAGACCGGCGGCACCGAGAACGTCATCGTGACGGGCGGTGGCCCCGGCGTGATGGAGGCGGGCAACCGCGGCGCGCAGGAAGCGGGCGGCCGCTCGGTCGGGCTCAACATCGTGCTGCCGCACGAGCAGGCCCCGAACCCCTATGTGACGCCGGAGCTGGCGTTCAACTTTCACTACTTCGCGATCCGCAAGATGCACTTCCTGATGCGGGCCAAGGCGGTCTGCGTATTCCCCGGCGGCTTCGGCACGCTCGACGAGATGTTCGAGGCGCTGACGCTAATCCAGACGGGCCGGATGAAGCGCGTACCGTTCCTGCTGTTCGGGCGCGCCTTCTGGGAGAAGATCGTCAACTGGGACGCGCTGGCCGATGCGGGCACCATCGCCGAGGAGGATCTGGCGCTGTTCAAATTCGTCGAGACCGCCGACGAGGCGATCGAGGCGATGCAGAACTGGACCCACGCAGGCGAGCGGCGCGAGCACATCCCGGGCCGCGAGGAGTGATCCGTCGCACCGGGGCAGGGGCCTCGGGGGGAGGCGCGTCTAACGGCTAATACAAATGCAAAGCGCGCCCCCGAACATCGAGGGCGCGCTTTGCGATTCTCGTGACAGGGTGCGCAATGCCCAAAGGCCCGCCGTTCAGGCCTTGGAGATTTCCGATGCGCCCTTGAGCACCTCGTCGCAGTCGTCCTGCTCGATCAGATAGGCGGGGTCGTCCTCGCTGGCATTGCGGGTGATCTCCGCGCCCTTGATCTTGCGGGTGATCTTGCGCGTGTAGACCTTGGTGATCGTGCCGGTGCCGGTGCCATTGCCCCAGCTCCATTTCACCTTGTCGCCTTCGGAATGGCTCATGGCCGTGCCTCCGTTTCGGGTTGCACGGCCAACGAGTGGTGGCGGCGGCGGGTTCCGCGCCTCAGGCGGTGGCGGCGGGCCGGGACTGGCCCGGTTGCTGGCCCGTCTGCTGGCCGCCCTGCTTGGCAGCCTGCGCCAGCATCCGCAGCTCGGCCTGATTGCGACCGATCCGCATGCGCAGCGCCTCGGACAGCTCTTCGGGCTTCTTGCCCTGCACCGCAGCTGCCAGATCGCGGGTCTGCGCCATCAGCGCGGTCGCCCGCATTTCGCGGTTCGCCTTGGAGCGGGCAGGCACGAGGAACAGCGGCGTCAGCGACTTCAACTCGGGCTTTTCCGCGATCAGCGCGTCATAGCCGGGTTGATCGGTGATCGCCGTGATCTCGTGGTGAAAACCGATCTGGCCCGGCACCAGCAGATAGGCCTGCAGGTTGCGGCTGGCGTTGCGCAGCTGCAGCACCGAATGCTCGACATGCATCTTGAGCGTGAAGGAGGCCACGGGCCTAAGGGCGTCGAACTCCTTGGGCAGGGTTTTTTGCGGCATGCCCAAGAGCCGCGCCATCGCCTTGAGCACGTCGAGGGTCGAGGTCACGCCCAGCGCTTTCAGAAACCGCTCGCCGGAGGTCTTGGAGGCGCTCTCGTTCTTGGCCTCGCCCTTGGGCACGTAGAACGAAATGCCGTTGGCGAGCGGGATCGCGCCGGTCTGGGTCACCGGGCCGGTGTGTTTGCCCTCCTGCGCGGTGGCGTCCCAGACATAGACATCGCGCCAGACGGCGCGCGCGATCACCGGGTCGCCGAGGATCGCCTCGCGCGTCCTTGCGTCCACCGCCGCCACGTCGAATTCGATCCCGTTGAGCTTGATCTTCACGGCTCTCTCCCTCGTGGCGCACGGTTGATCCCGCGCGCCTTATCCCTGAACGTCCGCCGCGATCTCGGCGCGGCTCTTGCGCGCGCGCTCGGTCGCGGACTTCAGCTGGCCGCAGGCGGCCATGATGTCCTCGCCGCGCGGCGTGCGAATGGGGCTGGCGTAGCCCGCCTTGTAGATGATGTCGGCAAAGGCCCGGATCCGGTTGTTCGACGACCGCTCGTAGGGCGAGCCGGGCCATTCGTTGAAGGGGATCAGGTTGATCTTGGCCGGAATGCCATCGATCAGCTTTACCAGACGGCGCGCGTCCTCGTCGCTGTCGTTCACGTCCTTGAGCATCACGTACTCGAAGGTAATCCGCTCGGAGTTCGACAACTTGGGATAGGCGCGCAGCGCATCGAGCAGCTTTTCGATGTTCCACTTCTTGTTGATCGGTACCAGCTTGTCGCGCACCTCGTCGGTGGTCGCGTGAAAGCTCACCGCCAGCATGCAGCCGATTTCCTCGGCGGTGCGGGCGATCTCGGGCACGACTCCGCTCGTCGACAGGGTGATGCGGCGGCGCGAGAGCGAGAGGCCTTCGCCGTCCATCGCGATCTTCATCGCGTCGCGCACGCCCTCGAAATTGTAGAGCGGTTCGCCCATGCCCATCAGCACGATGTTCGACAAAAGCCGCGTCTCGTCCTTGGGCGCGCCGGGGGTGGGCCACTCCTCCAGATCGTCGCGCGCCAGCATGACCTGACCGATGATCTCGCCTGCCGTGAGGTTGCGCACCAGCTTTTGCGTGCCGGTGTGGCAGAACGAACAGGTCAGCGTGCAGCCGACCTGGGACGAAATGCACAGCGTCCCGCGATCCGTCTCGGGGATGTAGACCACCTCGACCTCGTGGCCGCCGGCGATCCGCACGAGGTACTTGCGCGTGCCATCGGAGGAGACCTGCTTGGAGACGATCTCGGGCAGCGAGATCACGAAGTTCGCGGCCAGCAGTTCGCGGTAGGGCTTGGCGAGGTTGGTCATTCCCTCGAACTCGCGCACGCCCCAGTGGTAGATCCACTGCCAAACCTGGTTCACCCGCATCTTGGCCTGCTTTTCGGGCGTGCCCGCCGCGATCAGTGCCTCGCGCATCGCGTCACGGCTCATCCCCACGAGGTTGGGCAGGCCCGGCGCAGCCTTGCGCGGGATGGTCATCACGTCCTGCGTGATCGGAGAAGTGGGGGCGACGTTCGGTGCAGCGGGGGCGGTCATGGGTGTACCTCGGGGCCGGGGGTGCCCGGCTCATATGGGAAAGCGGGCCCGGTCATCAAGGAAAACCGGCCCCGCTTCAGTGTAACATGGCGCCCCGAAGGGCGTGGATCAGCTTGTGCAGCGCTTGGCGGCCTCGTCCACCGCGGCGGTGAAGCCCAGAAGCGAGAAGGTGTCTTGGGTCTGGGTACCGCGGCCCGACCGGCCCGTCAGCACCGCGTCGGCCCCGCGCTTCATCGCCGCGACGATGGTGGCGTCGTCCTGAGGTGTCGCGGGCCAAGCCCAGTCGCCTTCGGTGAAGAGCTGGAAGTCCTGACCGCCAACCTCGAGCGTCACGGTGGAGCCCGACGCGAAAGGATAGCCGCCGGTAAAGGTCACCTGACCGTTCACGCCCTGAGCGGGGCGATAGAACACGAAAAGCAGGGTTTCGCCGCGGCTCACGGTGACGGGTTGGCCGTCCTTGGTGTTGAGCTGGCTCTTGGGGGCCGAGACGCCAAAGCACTCGACCGGATCGGTTTCCTGAAACACGCTCCAGTCGGTCTCTGCGGCGACCCGGTTCGACGCCTCCTGCGCAACGGCGCTCGTGGCGGCGGCGGCGATCATCGCGCCTGCCGACAGGGACCCGATCGCGCGGAAAAGTCGTGACATCATGTAGCAGCCTCCAGCTGTCTGGCCTCGTGGATGCCCCCGGCGCCTTTTCGACTGTAAGGGGCGGGATCAACTCGATAGCCAGAGGCTTATCAAGATTCCCGCCCCATGGGAAAGCCCCGCGCGGTCACATGTCTGCGCGGATATCCGCCAAGGCAGGGGGTGTGCTGTCGGAATCCGGAACCGTGACCCCTTTGTCACGCGGTGCTGCATCGAGGGGCCGCTTCGGCGCGGGCAGCAAGGGCGAGGGAATATCGTGCGAGCTGATGTCAGGCACAGTGGTCGTGCTTGCGCGCGGTCTCGCGTCTCCCGCTTCGGGATTCGCGCATAGACGTTTCGGTCTCGATCATCGGTAGGCCTGTCAGGTCGCACGAGAACCGGCCGGGCCCCGTCGGTGAGGGGCCCGGCGGGTCGTCACATGTCGATGGCTTCGCAGACCTCGACGCTGCCACCATCCGCGACCATCGGGCAGCCCTTGGCCATTTCGATCGCGGCGTCGATGTCGGGCGCGGTGACGATGGTGTAGCCGAACGCCGGGTTCGCACCGCCGTCATGCGTAACACCGCTCTGGCTCACGGTGTGCGATTTGCCCGCCGCCGAGCCTTCGTCGGAAATGTTGGACTTGATGCCGTCCATCCAAGCGGTCCAGCGGGCCATCGCCTCGCGGCCCGCTTCCTCGCTTTCGGGCATGCTCATGCCGTTGCCGTGGTAGATGTACATGAATCGTTTGTCGGCCATGTCGTCTTCCCCCTGTGGCGGGGCAGCAGGTGCCTGCCCCTGCGTCAGTGTCGAACGGCGCATCGATTCGTGCAAGATCAAATAGTGAACATTTCCTTGCGGTAGCCCTGCACGTACAGCAGCGCTGTCAGGTCGCCGTGATTCACCCGCACCTCGCACTGCTCGGCCACCACCGGTTTGGCGTGCAGCGCCACGCCGGTTCCGGCAAGCCCCAGCATGCCCAGATCATTGGCCCCGTCGCCTACGGCGATCACCTCAGCGGGGGTGATGCCGAGCCGGGCGGTGATCTCGTTCAGCGCCTGCACCTTGGCCTCGCGCCCGAGAATCGGGCGGGCGACCTTGCCAGTAAGCTTGCCGCCTTCCGCCAGCAGCGTGTTGGCGCGGTGCTCGTGAAAGCCCAGGTCACCGGCCACCTTTTCGGTGAAGGCAGTGAAGCCGCCCGAGACCAGCGCCGCATGGCTACCGTTCGCCTTCATGGTCGCGATCAGCGCGCGCCCGCCCGGCATATGGGTGATCCGCTCGGCCAGAACCTTGGCGATCACGCCCTCGTCGAGATCCTTGAGCAGCCCGACGCGCTCGATCAGCGCGCCTTCGAAATCCAGCTCGCCGTTCATCGCCCGCTTGGTGATCTCGGCCACGCGCGGTCCGACGCCGGCCTCAGCGGCCAGCTCATCGATGCACTCCTGCTCGATCATCGTGCTGTCCATGTCGGCCAGCAGCATCCGCTTGCGACGGTTGGCAGTAGGCTGGATCACCATGTCGACACGGCTGGCCTGAAGATCGGCCCAGACCGCCCAGCGATTGTCCGGCAACGCCGGGATCTCGAACTCCACCGCCTCATTGGGGGCAAGCCAGTCGAGCGCCGTGCCGCCCCAGGCGCTGCGCAGGTTTTCGGCAAGCACGGGATCGAGCGGGGTGCCGGGGGCGGTGAGGAGCAGGGCGGTGAACATGGGGCGATGTTTCCGATAGTGACGCGGGACGGCCCGCTTGCGACGTTTGGCGGTGCCTTAACGGCAATTTCCCCGTTGTGAAAGCGCATGAGGGAGCGTAGATGCGGCGACGGGACACCTCTCCCCAACGAGAGGCGCTTATCTGCAAGGATACCAGCAATGGTTAAGACGACTCCGGACCAACGTCCGTCGAATCCGCGTTTTTCCTCCGGCCCCTGTGCCAAACCCCCCCATTGGAGCCTCGACAAGCTCGCCGACGCACCGCTCGGCCGCTCGCACCGTGCTGCCATCGGCAAGTCCAAGCTCGCCGCCGCGATCGAAGAGACCCGTGAGCTCTTGGGCGTGCCCGCTGACTACCGCATCGGCATCGTGCCCGCCTCGGACACCGGTGCCGTGGAGATGGCGATGTGGTCGATGCTGGGTGCGCGCCCGGCCACCATGGTCGCGTGGGAAAGCTTCGGTGCGGGTTGGGTCACGGATGTCGTGAAGCAGCTCAAGATCGAAGCCGAAGTGAAGACCGCCGACTATGGCCAGATCGTCGACATGGCCGCTCTCGATTACGATACCGACGTCGTCTTCACCTGGAACGGCACCACCTCGGGTGTGCGCGTGGCTTCGGGCGACGCGATCCCCGCCGACCGTCAGGGCCTGACCATCTGCGACGCCACCTCGGCCGCCTTTGCGCAGGACCTGCCGTGGGACAAGCTCGATGTCACCACCTTCTCCTGGCAGAAGGTGATGGGCGGCGAGGCCGCGCATGGCATGCTGATCCTGAGCCCCCGCGCCGTCGAGCGGCTGGAGAGCTACACCCCCGCATGGCCGCTGCCGAAGATTTTCCGCATGACCAAGGGCGGCAAGCTGATCGAGGGCATCTTCAAGGGCGAGACGATCAACACGCCGTCGATGCTCTGCGTCGAGGATTACCTCGTGGCGCTGGCATGGGGCCGTGAGGTCGGTGGGCTGAAGGGGCTGATGGCCCGCGCCGATGCCAACGCCAAGACCCTGTGGGACTTCTGCGATGCGCGGCCGTGGATCGCCAACCTCGCCGAGGACGAGGCGATCCGCTCGAACACCTCCGTCTGCCTGAAGTTCACCGACGACCGCATCACCGATGGCGCGGCCTTTGCCAAGGCCGTGGCCAAGCGGCTTGAAAAGGAGGGCGTGGCCCTCGACATCGGCGCCTATCGCGACGCGCCCGCGGGCCTGCGCATCTGGTGCGGCGCCACGGTCGAGACCGCCGACGTCGAGGCGCTGCTGCCTTGGCTCGACTGGGCCTTCGAGGCCGAGATCGCCGCTATGGCCGACGCCGCCTGATCCCTTTACGGGGCGCGCGCATCGACGCGCCCCGCTATTCCCATTCCCCGGACGCATTCCGTCCGACCGCCACAGGAGCATCCAAATGCCCAAGGTTCTCATCTCCGACGCCCTTTCCGACGCCGCCGTTCAGATCTTCCGCGATCGCGGCATCGAGGTCGACTTCCAGCCCAAGCTCGGCAAGGACAAGGAAAAGCTCGCCGAGATCATCGGCAACTACGACGGCCTCGCGATCCGTTCGGCGACCAAGGCGACCGAAAAGCTGATCGAAGCCGCGACCAACCTCAAGGTCATCGGCCGCGCCGGCATCGGTGTCGACAACGTCGACATCCCGGCCGCGTCGAAGAAGGGCATCATCGTGATGAACACGCCCTTCGGCAACTCGATCACCACCGCCGAGCACGCGATTTCGATGCTGATGGCCGTGGCGCGCCAGATCCCCGAGGCCAACGCCTCGACCCATGCGGGCAAGTGGGAGAAGTCGCGCTTCATGGGCGTCGAGGTCACCGGCAAGACACTGGGCGTGATCGGCGCGGGCAACATCGGCTCGATCGTGATCGACCGCGCGCATGGTCTCAAGATGAAGGTCGTGGCCTATGATCCCTTCCTGTCGGAAGAGCGCGCGGCCCAGATCGGCGTCGAGAAGCTCGAGCTCGACGAGATGCTCAAGCGCGCCGATTTCATCACGCTGCACGTGCCGCTGACCGACCAGACGAAGAACATCCTGTCCAAGGACAACATCGCCAAGCTCAAGCCCGGCGTGCGCATCGTCAACTGTGCCCGTGGCGGTCTGGTCGACGAGGCGGCTCTGGCCGAGGCGATCACCGAAGGCCGCGTCGCCGGTGCGGCGTTCGACGTCTTTGCCGAAGAGCCCGCGACCAATTCGCCGCTGTTCAACCTGCCCAACGTCGTCGTGACGCCCCACCTCGGTGCTGCGACCACCGAGGCACAGGAGAACGTGGCGCTTCAGGTTGCCGAGCAGATGTCGGACTACCTGCTGACCGGGGCCGTCACCAACGCCATCAACATGCCCTCGATCACCGCCGAAGAGGCGAAGATCATGGGCCCGTGGATCGGCCTGTCGGGCCACCTTGGCAACTTCATCGGCCAGATGACCGACGAGCCGATCACCGCGATCAACATCCTCTATGACGGCGTCGTCTCGGAGATGAACCTCGCGGCTCTGAACTCGGCGCTGGTCGCGGGCATCATGCGCAAGGTGAACCCGGACGTGAACATGGTCTCGGCCCCGGTGATCGCCAAGGAGCGCGGCATCCAGATCTCGACCACCAAGCAGGACCAGTCCGGCACCTTCGAAGGCTACGTGAAGGTCACCGTCGTCACCGAGAAGCGCGAGCGCTCGGTCGCGGGCACGGTGTTCTCGGACGGCAAGCCGCGCTTCATCCAGATCAAGGGCATCAACATCGACGCCGAGATCGGCCGCCACATGGTCTACACCACCAACCAGGACGTGCCGGGCATCATCGGCGTGCTGGGCACTATGATGGGCGAGAACGGCGTCAACATCGCCAACTTCACCCTCGGTCGGAACCAGCGTGCGGGCGAGGCCATCGCCATCCTCTACGCCGACGAGGCGGTCTCCGAGGAAGTGCTGCAAAAGCTGCGCGACACCGGCAAGTTCCAGCAGGTCAAGGCGCTGACCTTCGACGTCGAAGAGTAATCCTCGCCGCAAGGCAGGGCAGGGGGCCGCGGTGGCGCACCGCGGCCCCCTTGTCGTTCTGGGGGCGGCGTCGGGATTTGAGTATTTGAAGAGCAAAGTTGCCACGCGCCGCGCTTTCCGAGCGCGCGCCGCCCCTGTATGAGAGCCGCATGAGCACCCGTTTCGAGACCCTTTCCACCTTTCTCGACCATGGCTTCGATGACGTGATCGACGTGCGCAGCCCCGCCGAATACGCCGAGGACCATGTCCCCGGCGCGATCAGCCTGCCGGTGCTGTCGAACGCCGAGCGCGCCGAGGTCGGCACGATCTACAAGCAGGTCTCGCCGTTCGACGCGCGCAAGATCGGCGCGGCCATCGTGGCAAGGAACGCCGCCAAACACATCGCCGGGCCGCTCGCCGACCACGAATACCGCTGGCGACCGCTGGTCTATTGCTGGCGCGGCGGGCAAAGGTCGAACTCCTTCGCCTCGATCCTGACCCAGATCGGCTGGCGCGCCGAGGTGGTGGAGGGCGGCTATCAGACATGGCGCAGGCTCGTGCACGAGGCGCTCTACGACGCAGTGCTGCCGCACCGTCTGGTGCTGCTCGACGGCTTTACCGGCACCGCCAAGACCGCGCTCCTGCCGCTGATCGAGGCGCGTGGCGGGCAGGTGCTCGATCTCGAGGGGCTGGCCAATCATCGCGGCTCGCTTCTGGGTGGCGATCCGGCCGAGCAGCCCGCGCAAAAGGGGTTCGAGAGCCAGCTGGCCGAACGCCTTGCACGGCTCGATCCGTCCCGTCCGATCCTCGTCGAGGCCGAAAGCTCCAAGATTGGCCGCATCACCCTGCCGCCGTCGCTTTGGGCGCTGATGACCCATGCGCCGCGTATCGAGATCACCGCGCCGATCGAGGCCCGCGCCCGTTTCCTCGCGCATCGCTACGAGGACGTCAGCGCCGACCCCGCCCGCCTGTCTGGCCTGCTCGATCAGCTGCGCGCGCATCGTGGGCACGAGGTAGTCGATGGCTGGCAGAAGCTTCTGGCCGAGCACCGCATGGTCGAGCTGTCGGCGGCGCTGATGACCGAGCATTACGACCCGGCCTATGCCCGCTCTCGCGCGGCCCATGACCCGCAGTTCGCGGCCCGCGTCGAGGCCGATACGCTGGATGGCGACGGGCTCGAGCAGGCCGCCGACCGGATCATGCAGGCGATGCGCGCCATTTGACGCAGGCGCGCCAGCGGCTTACCTCGGTCAGGCCAGACCGGAGGAAAAGCCCATGCGCCCCGCGACCGAAGCCCTCGTCGTCATCGACGTGCAGATCGACTTCTGCCCCGGCGGTGCGCTCGCCGTGGCGGGCGGCGATGCGATCGTGCCGGGCATCAATTCACTGATGGACGAGTTTGCCGCCGTCGTACTGACGCAGGACTGGCACCCGGCGGATCACCTGTCCTTCGCCTCCCAGCATGCGGGCCGCGCGCCCTATGACATGACCGAGATGGCTTACGGCCCACAGGTGCTCTGGCCCGACCATTGCGTGCAGGGGTCGCAGGGCGCGGGTTTCCACCCCGACCTGCGCACCGACGCCGATCTCATCATCCGCAAGGGATTTCGCCGCGAGATCGACAGCTACTCGGCCTTTTTCGAGAACGACCGTACCACGCCCACGGGGCTGCACGGCTACCTGACCGAACGCGGCATCACCAAGATCACGCTGGTGGGCCTCGCCACGGATTTCTGCGTGAACTACTCGGCCCTCGACGGGGCGCGGCTGGGCTATGATGTCACCGTGATCGAAGAGCTGACGCGCGGCATCGATCTCGACGGCTCGTTGGACGCGGCCCGCTCGATGATGCGCGCCGCCAATGTGAGGCTCGGCTGATGGACATCGCCACCCGCGTCTGGAACCACAAGTGGAAGATCGACCCGATCGTCCGCTCGCTCATCGACACCGATTTCTACAAGCTGCTGATGTGCCAGTCGGTGTTTCGCAACCACCCGGACACGCAGGTCACCTTCAGCCTGATCAACCGCACGAAGACCATCCGCCTCGCCGAGATCATCGACGAGGGCGAGCTGCGCGAGCAGCTCGACCACATCCGCACCCTGCGCCTGTCGCGCGGCGAAAGCACGTGGATGCGCGGCAACACCTTCTATGGCAAGCGGCAGATGTTCACGCCCGAATTCATGGACTGGTTCGAGAACCTGCGCCTGCCACCCTACCAACTCGAAAAGCGCGACGGCCAATACGAGCTGACCTTCGAGGGCAACTGGCCCGAGGTCATGCTGTGGGAGATCCCGGCGCTCGCGGTGCTGATGGAGCTGCGCTCGCGCGCCGTGCTCGGGCGAATGGGCCGGTTCGAGCTTCAGGTGCTCTATGCCCGCGCCATGACCCGCACTTGGGAAAAGGTCGAGCGTCTGCGCGGCACGCCGGGCCTTCGCATCGCCGATTTCGGCACGCGGCGGCGGCACTCCTTCCTGTGGCAGGACTGGTGCGTGCAGGCGATGCTCGAGGGCATGGGCCCGGCCTTCACCGGCACCTCGAACTGTCTCATCGCCAAGAACCGCGACCTCGAAGCCATCGGCACCAATGCCCACGAGCTGCCCATGGTCTATGCGGCCCTCGCCGAGACCGACGCCGCGCTGGCCCAAGCGCCCTACAAGGTGCTCGCCGACTGGCACGACGAGCACGAGGGCAACCTGCGCATCATCCTGCCCGACACCTATGGCACCCAAGGTTTCCTCGACCGCGCGCCCGACTGGCTCGCCGGTTGGACCGGCATCCGCATCGACAGCGGCGATCCGGCGACGGGGGCCGAGACGGCGATCGCTTGGTGGAAGGCGCGGGGCGAAGATCCGCGCGAAAAGCTCGTCATTTTCTCCGACGGTCTCGATGCCGAGAAGATCCTCGAACTGCACGCGCGGTTTTCCGGCCGGGTGAAGGTGAGCTTTGGCTGGGGCACGATGCTGACCAACGACTTCAAGGGGCTGGCGGGCGACGCGCTCGCGCCCTTCTCCCTCGTCTGCAAGGCCATCGCCGCCGAAGGCCGCCCCACCGTGAAGCTCTCGGACAATCCCGAAAAGGCGATGGGCCCGGCCTCCGAGATCGCCCGCTACAAGCGCGTCTTCGGCGTCGGCCCGCAGGACGCCATCCCCGTCACCGTCTGACCCCCTTTGAGAAGGTCTTACCCATGTCGCTCCCGCTCTTCGTTCAGATCCGCTGCAAACCCGGCACCACCTACAAGGTCGCCGACGCCATCGCGCTCAAGGAAATCCACTCCGAGCTCTACTCGACCTCGGGGGCCTTCGACCTTCTGGTGAAGATTTACGTGCCCGAAGGCGAGGATATCGGGATGTATCTCAACGAGCACCTGATGGGGGTGGAAGGGATCGAACGGACGCTGACGACGCAGACGTTCAGGGTGTTTTAGCGCCGCCGTCCCCTAAAGGTTGTGCGAATCCTATGATCCGAGAGACCCTTACAACTCGACATGGTTCAAGTTTGTAAAAGGTGCATGATGTTCAAACGTGTATTTGCCGGTGCCTGCGCTGCGATGCTTTTTGCAACGGGTGCGTCGGCTATGCCAGATGGCAGCTATTCGGGAGAGGGCGACGGCTTCAGGCTGAGCGCCGAAGTAAGAGGCAACAGGATCGAGGTCGAGGTCTCCACAGTGGGCTGTCTAGGCGGTGGCGAGGGACAGCTTCGACAGGTCGGGAACAGGGTCTGGCAGGCATACCTCAGCGAATACGGCGATATCTGTGTCATTCAAATCAATGACATGGGGAATTCGTATTACATGCAGGAGGTGCAGGGCTGCTTTGCCTATCATGGAGCACAGTGCGGTTTCACCGGCAGTCTTTCAAAGTAGGTTTCATGGGTAGGTCGAGGATCAGGGTCCCTTCCTGAGCGCCTTCACCTCCCCACGCTGCTTCTTCGCCTCCAGCCGCCGCCGCACCGAGCCCTTCGTGGGCTTTGTCGGTACGCGACGCTTGGGCACGAACACCGCCGCGCGGATCAGCTCGGCCAGCCGCTCGCGGGCGATCTCGCGGTTGCGGGCTTGGTGGCGGGTGTCCTGCACGAAGATGATCACCGCCCCGTCCGTGGTCCAGCGCCGCCCGGCGAGCCGCTTCAGCCGCCGCTTCACCGGATCGGGCAGGTTGGGCGAGCGCTCGGCCTCGAAGCGCAGCTCGACGGCGGTGCTCACCTTGTTGACGTTCTGCCCGCCGGGGCCGGAGGCGCGGGTGAACTGCTCGGTCAGCTCCCAGTCCTCGATGGCGATGCGGTCGTCGATCTGCAGCATGGTCTCTCCCCGAAAGCGCGCCCGCCTCAGATAGCGCGCCCGCAGCCGACATACAAAAGCGCGACAGACGAAAAGGGCCGCCTCCGGCGATGGAGACGACCCTTCGAAGATCAGGAGGTGGGTCGGTTAGACCGGAGTCCACCTGGTGGGTTGTTCGGCCAAGGGCTGCCTCAGCCGCGCACCCCCCAAGCTGTCCCGACACATTTCTCCAATACCCTTCTTGACACTGGATCACCTCCTTTCAGTGGGTTTCGCCTGACCCAAAGCTGGCACGGAAGGTCGCGTCGTCAAACAGAAATATTTGTGACGTTCCGTGGCGGAAAGCGAAGTGTTGCCAATCGCCGACAGGCGGCGCGATTGTCATTCGCCCAACGCGTATTCCACGAACTCCGTGCGCTGGAAAAAGCGGAAATTGTCATCAGACACCATGGTGAGCCGGATCCGGCCCAGATCGTCGCGCCAGACCGAGATGCCTTCGAGGTTGTCGTGCACGCCGATCCCGGTCTCGAGCAGCACCTCCTCGCCCGTGCCGTCGGGCGCAAAGCGCCGCACCCGGCTGCGAAAACCGATGCCCGCGAAGTCGCGCTCGAGCACGTAAAGCTTGCCATCGGGTCCGAAGTCCGCCCCGGTGACGAGAAAGCTGTCGCGGCGCGGGATCGAAAAGGGGACGGTCCATTTCCCCTCCTTCCAGCGGTACACCGGAAAAGGCCGGTCAATGCGACCAGAGCGCTCGGGGATGGTATAGAGCGCGTCCTGCGCATCCACCGCCAGCGCCTCGAGCGAGCTATTGAACCCCATTGCCGAAAAGTCGCGTGGGCGTGGCAACACCTCGGGGCCCTGAGCGCCGGTTTCCGCGCGCACCCGCGCCTTGCCCTCGAACGAGATCCAGCGCCGCCCCGTGGAATCGATCGCCAGATCCTCGCTGTCGGCGAGGATGCCTGTCATCAGCCCCTCGCGCCCCCGGCGCAACGGCTCGGAGCGCTGGATCTCGATCCCGGTGATAAGGCCCTGCGCGTCGCGCGCAAAGCGCCCGTCGACGATCCGCGCGCGGTCGCTCACCGTGACGAAATCGGTGCCATCGGTCTCCAGAGCCGAAAACCCGCCCGAATGATGCGCCGTCTCGGGCCAGACATAGCTGCCGAGGTAATCGGCGCGCTGTGCGTCGGGGGCCCCGCCAAGAAGCAGGGCCGCCAGAACCATCGCTTTCATCGGCTCAATCGCTCGTCAGCACGGCGGCGCACTGGCCGGGCAGGTCGGCCATGGTCAGTTCGCGCTTGGGCTTGGGCTCGGGCGCGTCCGGATCGGCGGGCGGTGCCGGGCGCGGGTTGAGGATGTTGGCCTGCCATTCGCGCGCCTCGGCGCAGCCGTCGCCCGGCGGCGGCGGGTCTTGGGATTCGCAGGCGGTGTCGCCGGCCAAGCAGTTCAGCCGCACATGGAAATGGGTGTTGTGCCCATACCAAGGCCGCACCTTGTTGAGCCACGAGCGATCCCCGGTTTCGGCGTCGCACATCGCGACCTTGGCACCTGGGAAGATGAAGATCCGTGCCGTGCGCGGGTCCGAGGCCGCGGCCTTGACCAGCGCCATATGCGCGGGCGTCCAGTTGGCGTTGGTATAGGCGCCGCCGCGAGCCTGCATGTCGGTCGAGGAGATCGCCTCGCGCTCGGCCACCGAGAGGTTCAGCCGGTCGGTGCGGCGCAGCCAGATGTCGGCGTCGATGCCGGTCTGGTGGCTGGCGTGGCCGGTGAGCATCGGGCCGCCGCGCGGCTGGCTCATGTCGCCCACGTAGATGCCGTTCCAGCCGGGCAGGGCGGCCGCCTTGCGCGACAGATCCTGGATGAAATCGATGGTCTCGGGCTGCGCCCAGTTGCGGTTGCGCGACAGGCGCATCGCCTGCCATGTCGGCCCGGTTTCGGGCAGCTGCGCGGCCCCGGCCTGGCAGCCCTTGGAGTAGAAGCCCAGCGATTCGGCGCGTTGCGACGAGGCTGTCGACACATGGCCGAAGAGCTGCTTGGCGACGCGGGTGTCGTTGGTATTGTGGGTCGAAACCACGGCGCGCGGTGCGGGGGCCTCGCGTTCGCAGGCGGCGAGAAGGCCGAGGCCCAGAAGGGCGGCGGCGAGGGGGCGGATCATGCTGCTCGATCTCCGTTCTTGTTGACCCACCCTAGCAGAAACAGACCCAGCGCGAACAGGGCGATCACCGGCACCAGACCGGCGCGCGTCGATCCGCTCATCCATGTGGCGACGGTGATCGAGAGCGGCGCGAGAAAGGCCGTGGCCCGGCCCGACAGCGCGAAGAGACCGAAGGCTTCGGTGGCCCGCGCGGGGTCGGCATGGCGCACCATCAGGCTGCGCGAGGCCGAATAGAGCGCGCCGCCAGCCCCGCCGATCAGCGCGCCGCAGATGTAGAACAGCACGTCGGGGAGGGGCGAGCCGGGAGGCAGCGCCATGCCGAACAGGCTGTTGCGCGTCATCGACACGATCAGTACCGACACCGCGATCAGCACCCAGACCGACAGGCGGATCACCGGCTTGGGGCCGAGCCGTGCATCCGCGAGCCCGCCCACCCATGTCAGCACCGCCGCCGCGATGGCGCCGATGATGCCGAACACGCCGATCTGGATCACCGACCAGCCCAGCACCAGCGTCGCATAGACCCCGCCAAAGGCGTACACGGCCGCCAGCGCGTCGCGGTAGAGCATCGAGGAGGCGAGAAAGGCCGCGAGGCTCGGGCGGCGACCCACGTCGCGGAAGGTCTCCCACAGCCGTGCGGCGATGGCACGCGGTGTGACCGCGCTGCGCGCCGCCGGGCCGGTGTCGCGCACCCAGATGAAGAAGGGGATGATGAACACCGCGTACCAGATCGCGATGATCGGCCCCGTGGCGCGGGTGCCCTCGCGCATCTCGGGGTCGAGCCCGAAGCCGGGCGGGCGGCCCAGCAGCGTCACGCCCTCCGCGTTTTCGGCAAAGAACAGCAGCACGAGGATCAGCGACACCACCCCGCCCCAATAGCCCAGCGCCGCACCCGAGCCGGAGATCCGTCCGATCATCGGCCCCGTCGCCAGCGAGGGCAGCAGCGCATTGTTGACGTTGGTGGCCGATTCGGCGGCGACGAAGCCCGCAAAGAACAGCACCAGCGCCGGGATCAGCATTTCGCCGTCGGGTTCGAGCACCCAAAGCGCGGCGGCGCAGAGCACGGTGATCACCGAAAACGCCGCGATCCACGGCATCCGTCGTCCCGAAGCATCGGCCAGAGCGCCCAAGATCGGTGCGGTGAAGGCGATGACCAGTCCCGCCACCGTCTGACCCGAAGCCCAGAGCGTCTGTGCGGCGGCGTCGGCCTCCGAGGGGGCGAACCCTTGGGCGGCGAAATGCGCCGTGGCCACGGCGGCGAAATAGGGGCCGAAGATGAAGGTGAGGCCCAGCGTGGCATAGGGCTGCTGCGCCAGATCGAAGATCATCCAGCCCCAGATCCGCTTCTTCGTCGCCATCCCGCTCTCTCCGCCACCGCTCGCGGCGGATCTGACAGGCAAGCGGGTGCAGGGGCAACAGGCGTGCGGTGTATTCGCAGCAGTGTGGGGTTGTGGACCCCGCTGAGAAGGCTTGCGGGACGAACGGCGCGGGCGTAGATTCATCTGACACGCAGCCGCCCGCGAAGGCGTGCGCCCGCGTGACCTGCCACGATCACCGCCCTGATCTCTTACAGGCAACCTTGATTTGCATCGGGTACGCCCGTCCGGCCTGTCGCCGGACGGTAACCTCGCCATGGGAGATCGACATGGGAAAAGGCGACAACAAACGCGGCAACCGCGAGACCAAGAAACCCAAGCAGGAAAAGCCCAAGGTTCTGGCCACCGCGAACTCGGGCGCGACCAAGCCACTGACGCTCGGCGAGAAAAAGGGCCGCTGATCGGCCTTTGGGGCGGGCGTTGCCCGTCCCGTTACTCGGCCGCCAGCGCCTGCGTCATGGCATCCACCATCGGCGGCCAGGGACGCTCGGCCTCGGCGCGGACCCAGTCGGCGATCCAGTCTGGCATCGGCGGTGAGGTCACGTCCTGACCCAGCGCCTCCATCAGCCGCGCCGGGTTCACCACGCCGCCCTTCTTGCGATCGGTGATGGCAAGCCGCACCAGCGCGTGGCTCGTGCATTCGCCATCGGCGCGGAACATCCCCTGCTCGGTATAGACATAACGATCGTCCCAGCAGACGGCGCGGCTGCGCATGGTAAGCCGGGCAAACCCCTGCACCCGCCGGCGGTAGCGCACCGACACCCCGGCCACGGCCATCCCCCAGCCCTTCTTGCGCAGCGCCCCGATCACGCCGATCCGCTTGGACAGCGGCATCCGGCCAAGATCGAACAGCGTCAGCGTGCGGCCGTTGTTCAGCTCGTTCCACATGTCGAGATCCCAGGGCATCACGATATGCCGGCTCTCATGCGTGCCAGTGACGGGCAGGGGCGCGTCCTTGCGGTGGCGCCGGAACTGCCAGAAGAGACGGACGAAGGGATACATGCGCAAGCTCCGGGGTCGGGGGTTGCCGCGCAAGTTGCGTGGAGCTGACGCGAAGGTCAACGGGTGACGCGAGGGCCCTTGGTCGCAGCCTAGGCCTTCGGGATTGCCCTTGGGGCCTCGGCTCCTTACCTGTCGATGCGACCCAGAAGCCCCGGACGGACCGCCAATGACCTCGCTCTTTCAGATCCTGATGCTCATCCTCGACATCGCGACCTTCTTCATCTTTGCACATTTCATCATGAGCTGGCTGATCAGCTTTCAGGTGCTGAACCTGCGCCAGCCCTTCGTGGCTCAGGTCTGGGACGGTCTGACCCGCCTGCTGGAACCGCTCTATGCCCCCGTGCGCCGCATCCTGCCGCAGATGGGCGGGCTCGACCTCGCGCCGCTCGTCGTGCTGGTCGGCATTTACGCGCTCGAAATCGTGCTGCGGAACAACGCGGCTTTGTTCTACTGAAGCAGGCTCCCGGTCCCGGCGTCGGGATCGTGAGTATTTTAAGAGTAAAGTAACCACCTGCCGTGCCTCATCGGGGCGGCCCCCGCCAGACCCAGACGAGGACCGACATGAGCCCGGTAAGCTACCTGCGCGACGTCTTCGGCTTTGACGCCTTCCGCCCCGGACAGGAGGAGATCGTCGACGCGGTTGCAGCCGGGCAGGATGTGCTGGCGATCATGCCGACGGGTGGCGGCAAATCCCTGTGCTTCCAGCTTCCGGCCCTTGTGCGCGACGGGGTGACGGTGGTGATCTCGCCGCTGATCGCGCTCATGCGGGATCAGGTGCGCGGCCTGCGCGAGGCGGGCGTCGAGGCCGGCGCGCTGACCTCGGGCAACACGCCCGAGGAGACCGATGCGGTGCTGGCGGCCCTACGCGAGGGGCGGCTGAAGCTTCTTTACATGGCGCCCGAGCGGCTGGCCTCCGGGGCGACGGTGCCGCTTCTGAAGCGGGCGGGCGCCGCGCTCATCGCCGTGGACGAGGCGCATTGCGTCAGCCAATGGGGGCACGACTTCCGTCCCGATTATCTGCGCATCGGCGATCTCAAGCGTCAGCTCGGCGTGCCGCTCGCGGCCTTCACGGCGACGGCGGATGCCGAAACGCGCGAGGAGATCGTCCAGAAGCTCTTCGAGGGCAAACAGCCCGAGACCTTCCTGCGCGGTTTCGATCGGCCCAACATCCACCTCGCCTTTGCGGTCAAGGACAGTCCCCGGCGTCAGATCCTCGACTTTGCCGACCGAAGGCGGGGCCAGTCCGGCATTGTCTATTGCGGCACCCGCGCCAAGACCGAGGCGCTCGCTGGCGCATTGCGCGAGACCGGGCATTCGGCGCTGCATTACCACGGTGGCATGGAGGCGGGTGATCGGCGCGAGGCCGAGACACGGTTTCAGCAAGAAGACGGGCTTATCGTCGCGGCGACCGTCGCCTTTGGCATGGGCATCGACAAGCCCGACATTCGCTGGGTCGCCCATGCCGACCTGCCCAAATCCATCGAGGCCTACTATCAGGAGATCGGCCGGGCGGGCCGCGACGGCGCGCCCGCCGAGACGCTGACGCTCTATGGCCCCGACGACATCCGCTACCGCCGCCAGCAGATTGACGAGGGGCTGGCCCCCCCCGAGCGCCGCGCCGCCGATCATGGTCGGCTCAACGCGCTGCTGGGCCTTGCCGAGGCGCTGGACTGCCGCCGCAGCGTGCTCTTGGGCTATTTTGGCGAGGCGCCCGGCGCGCCCTGCGGCTATTGCGACCTCTGCGACAAGCCGCCCGAAACGTTTGACGCGACCCAGCCGGTGCGCATGGCGCTTTCGGCGGCGCTCAGGACCGACGAGCGGTTCGGCGCGGGGCACCTGATCGACATTGTCATGGGCAACGCCACCGACAAGGTTAAGCAGCGCGGCCACGAGGACCTGCCGACCTTTGGCGTCGGCAAGGATCATTCCAAGGCGCAGTGGCAGGCGATCTTCCGGCAGATCATGGGCCGCGATCTGATGCGCCCCGACCCCGAGCGCCACGGTGCGCTGCGCATGACCGAGGCCGCACGTCCGATCTTGCGGGGCGAAGAGAGCATCACCCTGCGCAAGGACACGATCAAATCTGCACGCTCCGGGCCCAAGGTCCGCGAGATGGTGTCAGAAGAGGACGCTCCGCTGCTCTCGGCGCTCAAGGCCAAGCGGCGCGCTCTGGCCGAGGCCGCGAGCCTGCCCGCTTATATCATCTTCACCGACCGCACCCTGATCGAGATGGCCGAAACCAAGCCCGTCAACCTCGACGCGATGGCACGAATCGGCGGCGTGGGGGCCAAGAAGCTCGAAAGCTACGGGCGCGAGTTCCTTGCCGTGATCACCGGCGCCTCCGAGGACATTCATCCGGCGCGCCGCAAGCTCGCCACGCGCGGCGCGGGGTCGGTCTATGACCGGCTGATGGCGGCGCAGGCGGATCTGCTGCGCGGCGAGGAGGGGCACGACAAGCCGATGTCCTGCTCGGCCAAGGAACTGGCCCGCGTGGCCAGCGCCAAGCCGCGCGATCTGGAGGCGATGGAGCGCCTGCTCGGGCCGCGTCATGCCGAGCGCTTCGGCGCGGCCTTTCTGCGGGTCTTCGAGGACGATTCCGAGACCTCCTGAGCCGAGGCGTCACGCCGGACCCCAAGGGGCGCAACCCCCCAGAATCGTGGACAGGATGGCGATAGCCATGCCACGATCGGCCCAACTCGACAGGAGAGACGCGCGATGACCGGCACCACCGTGGCCAGCGTGATCTGGCACAGGCTCGACCGCGACGGCACCGATCGCTGCCGCCTGGCTCGGCTCGACACGGGTTGGCTGATCATGGGTCACGCGCGCTGGGACGAGGCGGGCGAAGCGGTGGCTTTGGACTATGCCCTGCGCTGCGACGCGGGCTGGAACTGCACCTCTGCGGATGTGACCGGGCTGCGTGGTGAGCGTCCGGTGGCCTATCGCATCACCCAACAGGATGCCGGTTTTGCGCTCGAAGGTTGCGCCCCGGTGCCCGCTACCGATCTCGATCTCGGTTTTACCCCGGCGTGGTTGCTGGTGCCTCTCAACCGTCTAGAGCTGCCAGAGGCCCGGCCCCATCTGGTCGAGACGGCGCGGCTGCGCGCCAGCGATGGTGGGCGGCTCGAGCCGCTCGGCCACAGCTTTGCCCGCGTGCGGGATGGCATGGATCACGCGATCCCGGCGCTGGGCCGCGACGCGCGGCTTGCGTTGCACGAGACCGGCTTTGTCACCGACGATCCGGGGCTCTGGCACGGGGCGGTCACCCGGGAGGGCTGAGACGGAGGAACCGCGCCGCGCCCGCATCGGTTGAGACCGACTGTCCGGACGCCGAAGGATTTCCCCAATGCAGTTCAATCTCGACATCAACGGCGAGACGCACGCGCTCGACCTCGACACCCGCACCACGCTTCTCGACGCGCTGCGCGACCACCTCGGGCTCACCGGGTCCAAGAAGGGTTGCGACCACGGCCAATGCGGGGCCTGCACCGTCATCGTCAACGGGCGGCGCATCAACTCCTGTCTGACGCTGGCCTGCATGCACGACGGCGATGAGATCACCACGGTCGAGGGGCTGGGCAAGCCCGAGGACCTGTCGCCGCTGCAACGCGCCTTCGTCGAGCACGACGGCTACCAATGCGGCTACTGCACGCCGGGACAGATATGCTCGGCTACCGCGATGCTGGACGAGATCAAAGCGGGCTGGCCCAGCAATGTGACGGACGATCTGGAGGCGCAGGTGGACGCCTCGATCGAAGAGATTTCCGAGCGGATGAGCGGCAACCTGTGCCGATGCTCGTGCTACCCCGGCATTGTCGACGCGATCCGGCAGGTGGCCAAAGAGGAGGCCAAGGCATGAGGGCGTTCGATTATCTGCGCGCGGGCGACACGGCCGAGGCGGTGCGCGAAGGCAGCCATGACGACACACGCTTCATTGCTGGCGGCACCAACCTGCTGGACCTGATGAAGCTCGAGGTGATGGCGCCGGGCAAGCTCGTCGACATCACAAGGCTAGATCTCGGCGGCATCGAGGAGACCGAGGCCGGCGGGCTGCGCATCGGCGCGCTCGTCACTAACTCCGACCTCGCCGCCGACGCGCGCGTGCGCAAGGGATGGCCGGTGCTGAGCCGGGCCTTGCTCGCCGGGGCCAGCGGGCAGCTGCGCAACAAGGCGACGACGGGCGGCAACCTGCTGCAACGCACGCGGTGCTATTACTTCTATGACCGGGGCGAGCCTTGCAACAAGCGCGAGCCGGGCACCGGCTGCGCGGCCAAGGACGGGATGAACCGCATCCTCGCGATTTTGGGCACCTCCGAGCACTGCATCGCCACGCATCCGTCGGACATGGCCGTCGCCATGCGTTGTCTCGGCGCCAAGGTCGAGATCGAGGGCACCCGAGGCCGCCGAGAAGTGGCGCTTGACGCTTTCTACCGCAGCCCCGGCGACACGCCGCATATCGAGACGGTGCTGGAAGCGGGCGAGTTGATCACCGCCGTGATCCTGCCCGCCCCCGCTGGTGGCCGCCAGATCTATCGCAAGGTGCGCGACCGCTCATCCTATGCCTTCGCGCTGGTCTCGGTCGCTGCCGTGGTGTCGGTCGAGGATGGCAGGATCACGCAGGCGCAGCTCGCCTTCGGCGGTCTGGGTCCGATGCCATGGCGCGATGCCGAGGTCGAAAAGGCCCTCGTGGGCGAGGTGCCGTCCAAGGCGCTGTTCGACCGCGCCGCCGATATCCTGCTGGCCGAGGCCAAAGGCCATGGCGGCAATGATTTCAAGATCCCGCTGACGCGGCGCACCCTTGCCGCCGTTCTGACGCAGGCGACGGAGACCGATCAATGACACTGGAAACCACGCGTCACCTCAAGCACGACACCCCCGACACCGACCGCCGCCTCGACGGCATGGCCCAAGGCGTGCTGGGCACCGACATGGACCGCCCCGAAGGGCCGCTCAAGGTATCGGGGCAGGCAACCTATGCCGCTGAGGCCCACCCCGAGGGGCTGGCCTATGGCTATCTCGTGGTGGCGGCCACGATCGGCCGGATCACCGGGTCGAATGCCCAGGACATCATGGCGATGCCCGGCGTGCTGCACGTGGTCGAAGACGAGCGGATGATCCGCAACGCGGCCCAAGGCATGGCCGGGAAATCCCCGATCCAGAAGCAGGGTCAGGTCTGGTACGTCGGTCAGCCGGTGGCCTGCGTCGTGGCCGAGACCTTCGAGCAGGCGCGTCACGCGGCACAGGCGATGCTGGTGACGATCGAGCCCGATGGCACCCATGTCTTCGACCCCGAAAGCCCCGAGGCCGAGGTCGAGACGCCCGAGAAGAAGCAGCTTTTGCAGGGCGACTTCGAGGGGGCCATGACCAGTGCGGCCTTCTCGATCGACAACAACTACCGCACCTCCTCGATGTCGAGCGCGGCAATGGAGCCGCATGCCTCGATCGCCCAGTGGGATGAGGACGGCGCCGTGACGCTGCGCGGCTCCTACCAGCTGCTTCGCTTCAACAAGAAGGAGCTGGCCGACGTGCTGGACCTCGCACCCGAGAAGGTCCGCATCCTGTCGCCCTATGTCGGCGGCGGTTTCGGCTCCAAGCTTGGCCTCGCACCCGAGGCGGTGGCCGCATCGCTGGCGGCCAAGGCGCTCGCCCGGCCCGTGTCCGTGGTGATGCACCGCCGACAGGTGTTCGAAACCGTCACCCGTCGCTCGGAGACCAAGCAGCGCATCCGGCTCGCCTGCGACGCGGAGGGCAAGCTCGCGGCCATCGGTCACGAGAACCTCGTGAGCCAGCTTCCGGGCGAGGTGTTCTCGGAGCCGGTAGCCCAAGGCACGCATTTCCAATACGCCGCGCCCAATCGGCTGGTGGGGCACCACATTGCCCGCATCCGACGCCCCGCCGCCGGGTCGGTCCGCGCGCCGGGCGAGGCGGTGGGCGTCACCGCCTTCGAGATCGCGGTGGACGAACTGGCCAAGAAGGCGGGCATCGACCCGCTGGAATTCCGGCTGCGCAACGTGCCCGACAAACACCCCGAGAACGGCAAGCCGTTCTCGTCTTCGACCATGGAGGCGACGCTGCGCGAGGGAGCCAAGCGTTTTGGTTGGACGCACACGGCTCCGCGTCAGCGGCGCGAGGGCGAATGGTGGATCGGCACCGGTATGGCGGGCTGCGTGCGCGTTAACTCGATGATCGAGGCGCGCGCGCGGGTCGTACTGACCGGGCAGGGCGTGCGGGTCGAATGCGACATGACCGACATCGGCACCGGCTCCTACGCGATCCTGACACAGGTGGCGGCCGAAATGCTGGGCTTTGCGCCGGCACAGGTCGAGACGGTTCTGGGTGACACCGACCTGCCGCCCGCCTCGGGCTCTGGCGGCAGCTTCGGCGCGGCCTCGACCTCGACGGCGGTCTATCTCGCCTGCATGGAGCTGCGCGAGCGGTTGGCGGCGAAGATCGGCGTCAAGGAAACCGAGCTGACGCTGAAGGACGGCCACGCGATCCACGACAACCGCAAGACGCCGCTGGGCGAGGTGCTGGACGACGAGGAATGGCGCGCGCTGGGCCATCTGGAGCCGGGCAAGGCCGGGCAGGACGTGCGGCAGGCGACCTGGGGCGCGGTCTTCGCCGAGGTCGCGGTGTCGGACATCACCGGCGAGACGCGAGTGCGGCGCATGGACGGCACCTTTGCCTGCGGACGCATCCTCAACCTCAAGACCGCGCGCTCGCAATGCCATGGCGGCATGATCTGGGGGATCGGCATCGCGCTGACCGAGGCGCTGGAGCACGATCCGCGCGACGGTCACATGGTGAACCGCGATCTGGCCGAATACCACGTGCCGGTGAACCTCGACGTGCCGCAACTCGGCGTGCACTTCCTCGAGGAGCGCGACGACTGGGCCAACCCGCTGCAAGCCAAGGGCATCGGTGAGCTGGCGATCTGCGGATCGGGCTCGGCGGTGATCAATGCCATCGAAAACGCCTGTGGCGTGCGCGTGCGCAACCTGCCCGCGACGCTCGATCAGGTGATGGAGGGGCTGATCTCCCAAGACTGACCCCGGCCCTTCGCGACACGGTGACGTGTCGCGAAGGGGGATTGGATGCCCCGCGCCGAGCATATATCTGCTAGACTGACTGGGGCATCGGTCGCTTACGGGTTCAAGGAGATCTCGATGAATTTGCTGTCACGAAGCGCGGCGATGGCTTTGGCCGGGCTGGGGCTTTGGTCGGCCCCGGCACTGGCGCAGGATGTCGCCAATGGCGAGATGCAGTTCGGTCGGCAGTGCGTGTCTTGCCATGTGGTGCAAGACCCCGATGGCCGCGTGCTGGCCGGGCGCAATGCCCGCACCGGACCCAACCTCTATGGTCTGGAAGGGCGGGTGATCGGCTCGGTCGAGGGATTCCGCTATGGCGATGCCATGGAAGAGTTGAACGCTCGTGGCGTCCAGTGGAGCGAGGAGCGGTTTCTGGGCTATGTTCAGGATCCGACCGCTTGGCTGCGCGCGGCGCTGGATGATCGGAGGGCGCGGGGCAAGATGGCCTACCGGGTGCGCGATCCGCAGAACGCCGCCGACATCT
Organism: uncultured Limimaricola sp.; assembly: GCF_964022235.1. Taxonomy (NCBI): domain Bacteria; kingdom Pseudomonadati; phylum Pseudomonadota; class Alphaproteobacteria; order Rhodobacterales; family Paracoccaceae; genus Limimaricola; species uncultured Limimaricola sp. The sequence goes on from NZ_CAXHZL010000001.1 coordinate 61,791, forward strand.
ATGCCTATCTCGGGACGCTGACCTCTCAGGCCGCAGCCAGCAAGTGATAGGATCTCACAGCGCCAGCCCCGTCTCGGCGAGGTAGATCCGGAGCCACGGGGTATAGCGATCCGGGCGCGCCGCGATGTCGGCGCGCAGGGCTTCCAGCGTGATCCAGTCCGTGTCCTGAACCTCCGCCGGATCGGGCATGGGTCGGGGTTCGTGCAAAGGCTCCGCCAGAAACACTTCGACCAGTTCGTGCTCGATCAGATCCGCGCCCACCGGGGCGCGGTATTCGATCTGGCCCAGCCGCCGCAGTGGCAGATCGCGTAGTCCCAACTCCTCGTCGATCCTACGTCGGGCACAATCCTCGGCGGCCTCGCCCCAGTGCGGGTGGGTGCAGCAGCTGTTGGCCCAAAGGCCGGGGGTGTGGTACTTGGCCGCCGCGCGTTGCTGCAGCAAGGTGCGCCCTTCCCACATCACGAAGATGCTCACCGCCGGGTGGCGCAACCCGCGTCGATGCACCTCGATCTTGTCGACCGGCACCAGCCGATCGTCCACCCATGCGGGGATCTCCACATCGTCGCGGTGCTCGTCCATCGCAGGTCCCCCGAGGGTCCGGGCCAAACCCGGTCTTGGCACAATCGGATCGGTGCGGCCCGGTTTCCTGCGCCGAACGGCGCGGGACGGGGCCGCGCGAACCCCTCAGAAGCTCGCGACGGTCTCGACCGGGGCGGGACGTGTCTGCACCACCATGCGCGCGGTCGCGGCGTCGCAGGTGACGGTGACGATTTCGCCCTGGTCGCGAAAGCGCACGATGCGGCTGTCGGAGGTCTCGGCCAGCATGGCCGGCGTCTGACCGATCCGCGTCGCCGTCGCGTCGATGCGCGACAGGCAGTCGGAAAAGGCCATGGGCACGGCCTGATCGGAAGGGGCCGCCGATGGCAGCGCCTCGCAACCCGCCAGAACCGCCAGTGCTGCCAGAGCGGTCATGCCGCGCCCCGTCGATCCGACCATGCCTTCGTCTCCCGTTCGATGATACCGGCGGCAGACTGCCCCGCCCGCGCAGCGAGGTCCAGACCGCATCGGCACCCGCCCTCAGTCCACGCCGCGCAGCAAGGCATGGAAACCCGCCTGAACGCTGCGCTTGGTATAAGGCTTTTTCAGGATTACCGCCTCGGGATAGGCTTCGGCGATGCCGTCGGTGGCCCCATAGCCCGTCGCCAGCAGGAACGGCACACCGCGCGCGCGCAGCGCGTCGGCCACCGGCACCGAGGTTTCGTGACCGAGGTTCACGTCGAGCAGCGCGATGTCGAAATGCCCCGCCTCGATCAGCCGCAGCGCCTCGCCCACGCCGCTGGCGGTCGCGACATCCTCGCAGCCCAGCTCGGCCAGAATGTCGGCGCCGTCCATCGCGATGATCATGTTATCCTCGACGATCAACGCGCGCCCCGACAGTTGCATCGACTGCTCGTCGGGCATCGACGCGCCGCTCTGGTCGGGTGCCGATACCGGGCGCTCGGGGGCGGTCGAGACGAAGCGCGCCGGAATGGAAAAGCTGGCCTCCGTGCCGGTGAGCGCGAAGCGCAGCTCCGCTTCGCCACCCAGCTCGAAGGGGATCGAGCGTTCGATTACCGTGGTGCCAAAGCCGCGCCCTTCGGGGGCCTTCACCGCGGCGCCGCCGCGCTCGCGCCAATCCATCCTGAGCCCATGGTCGTTGAGCCGGGTCAGGGTGATGTTCACCGTGCCATGGTCATGCTTGAGCGCACCGTATTTCGCGGCGTTGGTCACCAGCTCGTGCACCACCAGCGCCAGTGTCGAAAACGCCTCTGGCGCCAGCAGCACGTCGTCGCCGGTGATCCGGACCCGGTCGCGCTGCGCTGAGACGAAAGCGGTGACTTCGGTCTCGATCAGCTCCTTGAGAGACGCCGCCTCCCAGTCCGAGCCGGTGAGCTGGTCATGCGCGCGGGCCAGCGCGTCGATGCGTCCGTCGAGGATGCGGGTGTAGTCGCCCACAGAGGTGACGCCCGAGCGGCTTTGCGACACGAGGCCCCGGATCAGGTTGAGAATGTTGCGCACCCGGTGGTTCAGCTCGGCGATGAGCAGCTCCTGACGCTCCTGCGCGCGCTTGCGCTCGGCGATGGAATCGTCGGCGAACTTGAGCACCACTTCGAGCAGGGTGATGCGGATCGTCTCGGCGGCGGCGATCTCGCTGTCGGTCCAGGGCGCGCTTTGGTGACGCACCGTCTCGGTCCAGGCTTCGAAACTCTTGCGCGGGGTAAGCCTCAACCCGTTGGGGCCCGGCTGCACTGGCTTGGACGGATCGCCCGCCCAAGTCACCTCCTGCACCTGTTCGCGGCGAAACAGCACGATGTAATCGCGCGGGCCGCGACTGATCGGCAGCGACAGCATCCCCGCCGCGCGCTCCACGAAGCCATCGGCCGCCGGGTAGCGGTCCATCAGGCGATCCGTGGTGTGAACCCGCCCCGCCGCCACGCCGTGCAGATGCCGCAGCAGCCCCATGAACTCCTCGCGTGTCGGCGCGGAGCCAATCGCGTGAAACCGGTCGTTGATCCAGATGGCGATGCCGTCGAAGGGGATCACCTCGCCGATCGCGCGGGCGATGTGTTCGAAGTTCTGGCCGATGGCGGTGATGTCGGTCATGCGCTCGACCAGCCCCGTGTGCAGCATCCGCGCCTGCAAGGTTTGCTGGCGCTCTGCGTCGGTCTCGACGGCGGCGATCTCGTAGGAAAATAGCTGCGTGAACAGCTCCACCGTCGAGCGTTTTTCATAGTCGATGTAATGCGGCGTGTTGTGGTGACAGGCGATGAGCCCCCAAAGACGCCCTTCGCGCAGGATCGAGACCGACATCGACGCGGCCACGCCCATGTTGCGCAGATATTCGAGATGGATCGGCGACACCGCCCGCGTCACCGACAGCGACAGGTCGAGCGGCGACCCTTCGGGGCCGAGAGCTGGCAGGATCGGCTGCGGCGCGGCATCCACATCCATGATGAGCCGGATCGGGCTGCGCAGATAGAGATCGCGCGCCTGCTTGGGGATGTCGCTGGCCGGAAAGCGCAGCCCGAGGAACGGCGTCATCCCGGGACTGGCGGCTTCTGCGATGACCGACCCGCTGTCGTCGCGCTGGAACTGATAGACCATCACCCGATCGAAGCCGGTCAGGGCCTTCATCGCGCGCGCCGCCTCGCGTGCCATCGCCGGGATTTCGCGGCGGCGGCGCACACGGGCGATCAGAGGCTGCACGAGAGACATCTCGTCTCGCATCGCCAACTGGTTCTTGGGCTCGAACTCGAACAGGTAGCTCGACCCCGAGGCGTGCACCGAGACGTCGAAAAACCGCCCGTCCTCGAACAGGTCGACGCCGTAGATCCGCGCGGCCCCCGAATCCTGCCCGAGGATCTGGATCCGGCCCCGCAGGTGATGCACCACCTCGCGCGGAAACAGCTCAAGGAACCGCGCGCCGATCGCGGCCTCGGGATCGAGGCCGAGCATGTCGTCGATATTGGCCGAGACATGCTGCACCACCCAGTCGCCGGAGACGGAGATCAGGCAGCCATAAGGCTGCACATGACCCAGAAACTGGATCTGTTCGCGGTCGCAATTGCTGAGCTCTACTGGCGCAGAGGCCGCTGTGTCGGTCATTCAGGCGGTCCGTTGGCTAGGGGAGGTGGCAATATCGCGACGCGCAGCATGACCCGCCGCCAGAAAGAGTTCAAACAGCAGGCACGCTTGCGCCAGTTCGGCGTCCGCTTCCGTACCTTCGGCGGGCCGTGCCCCGGCCGCCTCGCAATAGGCGCGCCAGCGGTCGGTCAGGGGCGGCAGCGACAGATAGGCCTCAGCCCCCTGCAATAGCGGGTCCGTCGCCCCCTGCCAGCGCCGTCGCAGCACCTGACTGCCGAGCCGGGAGCCGAGCAGCACGTAGTCCTGCGCACCGGCATGGGTCAGCGTCAGGGCGGGCATCAGTGGCGGCGGCGGCGCCTGCAGATGCCGCAGATCCGCGTCGATGGCCGCGATCATCGTATCGAGAAGGGGCTGGCCGGTGCGCCCGCCCGGTGCGGGCCGGATGGCGGCAAAGGCGGCGCGGTGCGCGCGCAAAAACAGCGAAAGGCCGGACCAGGTGGCCAGGTCTATGTCGGAAAAGAAACGGTCGAGCTGGTCGTGGCAGGGCGCGAGATCCGATCTCAGCCGCTGTCGCAGGCTCCGTGGGGGGGTCAAATCGGTGCGCGTCCTCAGGGTCTGTCGGTCCTCCAAGGTTGAAGGACGGCGGTTTGTACCTACAAAACCCCGAAACCCGCCCGCTGCACAAGGGGGCGGGTCCTTGGGGCGGGCCTGCGTCCCCGAACCCAAGGCCCGGGAAGCCTGCGACACCATTGCTGTTTCCCGCCGCCCCGAATGGCCTAGCTTGGCCACATGCTGTTGAAACTCCGTAACATCCGAAAGAGCTTTGCCGGTGCCGAGGGGCCGGTGCCGGTGCTGCGCGGCATCGACCTCGATCTGGACGAGGGCGAGAGCATGGCCCTGACCGGAGAAAGCGGATCGGGCAAGTCGACGCTGCTGCATCTGGTGGGCGGGCTGGATCGGCCCGACGCGGGGCGCATCGACGTGGGCGGGGTGGAGGTCACCGCGCTCGACGATTCCGGTCGCGCGGCGCTGCGGCGCGGCACTGTGGGGGTAGTGTTTCAGCAGTTCAACCTGATCCCCTCGCTGAATGTTGGCGACAACATCGCCTTTCAGGCACGCCTCGCGGGGCGGCACGACGCCGCGATGACGGCCGCGCTGGCCGAACGCCTCGGCCTCGGCCCGCATCTGGCGAAATACCCCGAGCAGCTTTCGGGCGGTCAGCAACAGCGCACCGCCATTGCCCGGACCCTCGCCGCGCGGCCCCGCCTCGTTCTGGCCGACGAGCCCACCGGCAATCTCGACGAGGCCACCGCCGAGGCGGTGCTGGGCGCGATGCTCGAACTGGTCGCCGAGACGGGCGCGGCGCTGCTCATGGTCACGCATTCGACGCATCACGCCGCCCGGATGGGACGGCGGCTGCACCTGCACGCGGGGCGCATCGCGTGACCCCCACCGTGCTCTGGGCGCTGCTGTCGCATTGGCGGCGCGCGCCGCTGCAACTTTTCACGCTGATCGCTGGGCTGGCGCTCGCCACGGGGCTGTGGTCCGGGGTGCAGGCGATCAACGCCGAGGCCCGGGCGAGCTACGACGCCGCCGCCGCGACCTTGGGCGAGGGGCAATACGCCCGGATCGAGGCCACGTCGGGGGGCGAGATCGCGCTCTCGGATTACGTGGCGCTGCGCCGCGCGGGCTGGCAGGTCAGCCCGGTGGTGCAGGGCCGTCTGGGCGATGTGCAGATGGTGGGGATCGAGCCCCTGACCGCGCCAGGCGGCATCGGACCGGGGGCCGAAGGAGCCGACATCGCGGCGTTTCTGGGCGGCGCGGGGCAGGTCTTTGGCCGCGCCGAGGCGCTCGCCGCGCTGCCCGAGGTCGAGGCCGAACGGGTGGTGGCGCCCGACGTGGCACCCGGCACCGTCGTTACCGATATTTCCGTGGCGCAGCGGCTGCTGGGCCGTGACGGCGTCGATCTGCTTCTGGTAGCGGCCGAACAGCCCTTGGGTCGTGCCGACCTCTTTGACATCGCGCCCGACCTCGTGCTGCGCCCGGCGCAAGGGGGATCGGAGATCGGACGGCTCACCGACAGCTTTCACCTCAACCTCACTGCCTTTGGCCTTTTGTGTTTCGCGGTGGGCATCTTCATCGTGCACGGCGCAGTGGGTCTCGCCTTCGAGCAGCGCCGCCCGGTACTGCGCACCATGCGGGCGCTGGGCGTGCCGCTGGGGCGGCTGGTCGTCCTGATGGTGGCCGAACTGGTCGGGATTTCGCTGGTGGCGGGCACGCTCGGCGTCGGCTTGGGCTGGCTGCTGGCGGCCAGCCTGCTGCCCGACGTGGCCGCGACGCTGCGCGGGCTCTACGGGGCCGAGGTGGCGGGGGGGCTGGCCTTTCGCCCGGTCTGGTGGCTGTCGGGCCTTGGCATTGCGGTGCTGGGAACGGCGCTGGCGGCGGGGGCGGCGCTGTGGCGCATCGCGACGATGCCGCTTTTGGCGGCGGGCGGCAGGCGGGCCTGGGCCATGGCGGATGCACGCAGCGCGCGCTGGCAGGGCGCGCTGGCGCTCGTGCTGATCGGTGTGGCGGCGGGGCTGGCACTCTGGGGCGAAGGGCTGGTCGCGGGCTTCGGCATTCTAGGCGCGGGTCTCGTTGGCGCGGCGCTGGCGCTGCCGCTGCTGCTGGGCGCGGCGCTGGCGGCGGCGGCACGGCTGGCGCGTGGCCCGTTGGCGCAGTGGTTCTGGGCTGACACGCGGCAGCAGCTGCCGGGCCTGTCGCTGGCGTTGATGGCGCTGCTGCTGGCGATGGCCGCCAACATCGGCGTCTCGACCATGGTCGGCTCCTTCCGCCAGACCTTCACCGGCTTTCTCGACCAACGCCTCGCGCCGGAGCTCTACATCGAGGCGGCGGACGACGCGCAGGCCCGTACGGTCGAGGCCTTCCTCGCCCCTCGCGTCCGGTCGGTGCTGCCGCTGGCCTCGGTCGAGACCCAAGTCGCGGGGTTGCCAGCCGAGTTGAACCTCGCGCGGCCCGATCCGACCTACCCTGAGAACTGGCGCTTTTTGCAATCGGTGCCGCGCCCGTGGGAGCATCTCGCTGTGCGCGAAGGCGTGCTGATCAACGAGCAGCTTTCCCGCCGCGCGGGGCTCGGCTTGGGTGACACGGTGTCCTTGGGCCCCCAGACCGCACTGCCGGTGCTGGGCATCTACGGCGATTATGGCAACCCGGTGGGGCAGGTGATCGTCACCGAGGCGCTGTTCAGGACCCTGCACCCCGAGATCGTGCCGCACCGCTTCGGCCTGCGGCTCGACCCGGAGCAGGTGCCCGACATCCGCGCAGCACTGCTGGCCGAGGGTGTGGCCGAGGCCGCGATTACCGATCAGGTGGCGCTCAAGCGGTTTTCGCTGCAGGTGTTCGAGCGCACCTTCGCGGTGACAGCGGCGCTCAACGTGCTAACGCTGGCGGTCGCGGGGTTCGCAATCCTGATGTCGCTCCTGACGCTGGCTGCACTCAGGCTGCCACAGCTGGCTCCGGTCTGGGCGCTGGGCCTGACGCGTCGCCGCCTCGCGGGGCTGGAGATGCTGCGCGCGGTGCTTCTGGCGGCGCTGACGGCGCTGGTGGCGCTGCCGCTGGGCCTTGCGCTGGCCTGGGTGCTGCTCTCGGTCGTCAACGTCGCGGCCTTTGGCTGGCGGCTGCCAATGTACCTGTTTCCGGCGGCCTATGCACAGCTTGGCCTGTTTGCGCTGCTCGCCGCCGGGCTCGCGGCGCTGTGGCCCGCGATCCGGCTGGCGCGCACGCCGCCCGCGGCGCTCTTGGGAGTTTTCGCCAGTGAACGCTAGGATCCTGCTGCTGGTCTGCCTGCCCGGCCTTGCCCAAGCGCAGGGCTTTGCCGGGCTCGGGGGCGAGGCGGGGGGCTTTGCCCTGCCCGAGAAGGGGCAGGCTCTCGCCTTTCCCGCCGATCACGGCGCGCATCCGGAGTTTCGTATCGAATGGTGGTATCTTACCGCCAATCTTACCGGCCCCGACGGCACGCCTTACGGGCTGCAATGGACGCTGTTTCGCTCGGCCCTCGCCCCGCACGAGGCGGCGGGATGGGACAGCCCGCAGATCTGGCTCGGCCACGCCGCCGTCACCACGCCCGACGACCACCTCTTCACCCAGCGTCTCGCCCGCGGCGGCATCGGGCAGGCGGGGGTGACGGCCACCCCGTTCGAGGCATGGATCGACGACTGGCGCATGGCGGGGCCGGATTTCGATGCGATGCGGCTTGCCGCCTCCGGCCCGGAGTTCGCCTATGACATGACCCTCACCGCGCAGGGGCCGCTGGTGCGGCACGGCGAGGAGGGGTTTTCGGTCAAATCCGGAGAGGGGCAGGCGAGCTATTATTATTCGCAACCCTTCTTCGATATCGCGGGACGCCTGAGCCTGCCCGAGGGGCCGGTCGAGGTCACCGGCACGGCGTGGTTCGACCATGAATGGTCCTCGCAGCCGCTCTCGGATCGGCAGACCGGTTGGGACTGGTTCTCGCTGTCCTTCGAGGACGGTGCCAAGCTGATGGGCTTCCAGCTTCGCGAAAACGACGCGGCAGGCTACAGTTATGCCAGTTGGATCGCGCCCGACGGGACGTTGACGCCCTATGTCGGGGCCTTTGAAGCCGAACCGCTGGAGACGGCGCGGCTCGACGGGGCGGAGGTGCCGGTGCGCTGGTCGGTACGCCTGCCCGCAGAGGGCGTCGCGGTCGAGGTCGAGGCGTTGAACGACGCCGCGTGGAACGCGCTGTCGCCGTCCTATTGGGAAGGGCCGGTGACCGTCACGGGAAGCCACGCGGGCAGGGGGTATCTGGAGATGACGGGTTATGAGTGACATCACGACGCTATCGGGGCTGCTGGATCTGGTGCGCAGGCGCATCGCGGCAGGGATGACGGACAAGGACGCCGCGTCCCGGCTGCCGGTGTTGGCCACACGCGACGCCCAAGGCTGGCCCACGGCGCGAACCATGGTGCTGCGCGGCTTTGACGCCGAGAACTGGACGCTCGACCTGCATTCCGACGCCGACGCCGCCAAGGTGCTGCAACTGACCGACGGGCCGCGCGCCATGTTGCAGTTCTGGGACGCCGAGGCTGCCTTGCAGGTGCGGATGCGCGCCCATGTGATCCGTCTGCCGCACGAGGAGGAGAAGGCGCTGTGGCAGCATGTGCCCGAGCCTGCGCGCGCCCAATACGGCACGGTGCCGCCGCCCGGCACGCCGATCGCCGCCGCCGACGCGTGGCATCCGAACCCGCGCCCTGCGCGCTTTGCGGTGCTGCGCGCGCGCATCATGCGGATCGAAGCGCTGCATCTGGGCGAGATCCACCGCCGTGCCCGGTTCGAGCGCGAGGAGGGCTGGCAGGGCAGCTGGCTGGTGCCATGAACCTGTGGCGCTCTGGCGCGCCGCGGCGCGCCGGGATAGATCCCCACGCATGACACCCCTCATCCCCCTGACCCGCGATCTCGTGCTCATCGGCGGTGGCCATTCCCATGCGCTGGTGCTGAAACGCTGGGGCATGAAGCCGCTGCCCGGCGTGCGTCTCACGCTGATCGACCCCGGCCCGCTTACCGCCTATTCGGGGATGCTGCCGGGCTATGTCGCGGGTCACTACGACGCGGATACCCTCCAGATCGACCTCGTGCGGCTGGCGCGTTTTGCCGGCGCGCGGCTGATCCTCGGGCGGGCCGAGGGTCTTGACCCCGCCGCGCGCGAGGTGATCGTGGGGGCGCGGCGCATCGGCTTTGACGCGGCCTCGCTCGACATCGGCGTGACCAGCCGGATGCCGCAGCTCAAAGGCTTTGCCGAACACGGTGTCCCGGCCAAGCCGCTGGGCGTCCTCGCCCACGCTTGGGGGCGGTACCGCGCAGGCGATGGCCCGGCGCGCGTCGCGGTGATCGGCGGCGGCGTGGCGGGGGCCGAACTGGCGATGGCGGCGGCGCATGGGTTGCGCCACCGCGCCACGACCGTGACGGTGATCGACAAGGACTGTGTGTTGTCCGAGGCCTCCGACAGCGCCCGCCGCCTCGTTCTGGGTCGCATGACCGCGCTCGGGGTCACGGTGATCGAAGGCACCGGCGTGGCGCGGATCGAAGCCGATCGGGTGCTGCTCGACGACGGCCGCGATGTGGCCTCGGATTTTACCATCGGCGCAGCGGGGGCGCGGCCGTATGGATGGCTGGCCGAAACCGGGCTGGCGACCACGAATGGGTTCGTCGACGTCGCACCGACGCTGGAGACCAGCGCGCCCCATGTCTTTGCCGTCGGCGACTGCGCCCACATGTCCAAAACGCCGCGGTCCAAGGCCGGGGTCTTTGCTGTGCGGCAGGCCCCGGTGCTCTATGACAACCTGCGTGCGGCGCTCTCGGGCGGCGAGATGCGCGCGTATCGCCCGCAAAAGGACTACCTCAAGCTCGTCTCGCTCGGCGACAAGGCGGCGATGGCCGAGAAATGGGGGCGCGCGGTCGCCCACCCTCTTCTCTGGCGCTGGAAGGATCGGATCGACCGGACCTTCATGCAAAAGCTTTCGGACTTGCCCGAGATGGCGGTCCCCCGGCTTCCCGATCCGGTGGCCGAGGGCGTGGTCGAGGCGCTGGGCGACAAGCCGATGTGCGGCGGCTGCGGCGCCAAGGTCGGGCGCGGCGCGCTGCGCGAAGCTTTGGGCGCCTTGCCCGCGCGCACCCGCGCCGACGTGCTGCCGCTGCCCGGTGATGACGCGGGGCTGATCGTCACCGGCGGCGCGAAACAGGTGATCTCGACCGACCACCTGCGCAGCTTTGTCGAAGACCCCGACCTGATGACCCGCATCACGGCCATCCATGCGCTGGGCGACGTCTGGGCCATGGGAGCGCGTCCGCAGGCCGCGACCGTCAGCCTGATCCTGCCGCGCATGAGCGCCGAGATGCAGCGCCGCACCATGGCCGAGATCATGGCCGCCGCGCGCGAGGTGATGGACGCGGCGGGGGCGCATATCCTTGGCGGCCACAGCTCGCTCGGCTCCGAGCTGACGGTGGGCTTTACGGTTACCGGCATCTGCGAAGGCGATCCGGTGACGCTCGGCGGGGCCAGACCCGGCGCGGTGCTGATCCTTACCAAGCCCATCGGCTCGGGCACGATCCTCGCCGCCGAAATGGCGCGCGCGGCTCCGGGGCCGGTCGTGGCGCAGGCGTGGGACATGATGCAGCGCGAACAGGGAGAGGCCTCCGCGATCCTGAGAGACGCGCAGGCGATGACCGACGTGACCGGCTTTGGCCTTGCCGGGCATCTGTCGGGCATTTGCGAGGCGTCGGGCTGCGGCGCGGAGTTGCGTCTCGCCGACGTGCCACTGATGGAGGGCGCGCTGGAACTGGCCGAGGCGGGAACGCGCTCGACGCTCTTTGCTGACAACATGTCGGGGGCGGGTGCCGTCATCATGGGGGCGGGCGGTGCGCGCGCCGACCTGATGTTCGACCCGCAAACGGCGGGCGGGCTGCTCGCCGCCGTCGCCGAACAGGAGGCCGAGCGGCTGCTGTCGGAGTTGCGGGCCGCGGGCTACCCGGCGGCGGTGGTCGGGCGGATGATCGAAGGGGCGGGGCTGCGCCTCGTGTGAAGCGATGCGCCGCGCCGCGACCTCGGAATGAGTATTTTCGGAGAAAAGTAGCCAAGGCCCGCGCCCGGGTGGGCGGGCGTCTTGCGCCTGACCTGCGGGCGGCCTAAGCCCTCGCGCCATGTTCACCGTCGCCGCCCTGTATCATTTCGCCCCGCTCGCGGATGCCGACGCGCGTCGCGCCGCGCTCCATGACTTCTGCGCCGAACGCGGCATCCTGGGCACGCTGATCCTCGCGCACGAGGGGATCAACGGCACCGTCGCCGCGCCCGACCGCAACGCGATCCTCGACCTGATCGCGCATCTGCGCGGCTGGCCGGGATTCGCCGGGTTGGAGTGGAAGGAAAGCGGCGCCGGAGCGGCCCCCTTTCGTCGGCTGAAGGTCCGGCTCAAGCGCGAGATCGTCACCATGGGCCAGCCGGGCGTCGACCCGCTGGGGCAGGTCGGCACCCATGTCGACGCCACCGAGTGGAACGCGCTGATCACCGCCCCCGATGTCGCGGTGATCGACACGCGCAACGGCTACGAGGTTGCGGTGGGCAGCTTCGAAGGTGCCGTGGACCCGCAGACTGAGAGCTTTCGCGAGTTTCCCGATTGGTGGGAGGCCAACCGCGAGGCCCTCGCGGGCAAGCGCATCGCCATGTTCTGCACCGGCGGCATCCGCTGCGAGAAATCGACTTCGTTCCTCAAGGCACAGGGCGTGGACGACGTGTTCCACCTCAAGGGCGGTATCCTGAAGTACCTCGAAGAGGTGCCGCAGGAGCAGAGCCTGTGGCGCGGCGAATGCTTTGTCTTCGATGAGCGCGTCTCGGTGGGCCATGGCCTCTCGCAAGGCACGCATACGTTGTGCCGCGCCTGCCGGATGCCGGTCTCGCCCGAGGCGATGCGGGACGCGGCCTATGTCGAAGGCATCTCCTGCCCCGGCTGCATCGATGAGCGCAGCGATGCAGATCGGGCGCGCTATGCCGAGAGGCAGCGGCAGTTGCGGCGCTGACCCCTCTACACCTCGGACGGGTGTGACGCTAAGCAGGCGGTATGAATGATGTCGTCATGTATTTGCGCGGCCTCGTGCCGGGGCGCCGCGCCGTCTTCGCGCTGGCCATCGGCGCGCTGTCGGGTTGGATTGCCAGCGTCGCGGGCATGCCGCTGCCGTGGATGCTCGGGCCGATGATCGGCAACACGCTGGCCGCGGTTCTGGCCCTGCCGGTGCGCGGGCCGGACCGGCTGCGCCCGCTGGTGATCCCGGTGATCGGCGTCATGCTCGGCTCGGCGATGCGACCCGAGATGTTCGGCGCGGCCTCGCGCTATGCCGCGAGCTTCGCGCTTTTGCTGCCGTTCCTCGGGCTGACGGCGCTTGTGTCCTATGCCATCTACCGCCGGATCGGGCGGTATGACCCGGTCACCGCGTTCTTCTCGGCCATGCCCGGCGGGCTCAACGACATGCTGATTTTGGGCGGGGCCGCCGGTGGCAACGAAAAGCGCATTGCGTTGGCCCACGCGGCGCGGGTGCTTCTGGTGATCCTCTTCGTGGTGCTGTTCTACGGCTATGCGCTCGACGTGAACTCGGGCGATGTGGCGCGCGGCACCGCGGCTTCCGCGCTCACCGGGCTCGACTGGCTGCTTCTGGGGGCGGCGGCGGTTGCGGGCGTGCCCATGGGCAAGGCGCTGCGCCTGCCCGCGCCGCAGATCACCGGGCCGATGCTGCTCAGCGGCGCGCTGCACCTCGCGGGGCTGGTCTCGGTGGCGCCGCCGAGCTTTCTCATCATCGTGGCGCAGGTGGTGATCGGCACGGTGATCGGCTGTCGCTTCATCGGGGTGAGCGCGGCGCAGATCGGGCGCGACCTATCGCTTGGCGCGCTGTCATCGGTGGCGATGATCGCGGTGGCCGTGATCTTTGCCTCGGCCCTTACCGCGATCACCGGCCTGCCGCTGTCGCTGAGCTTTCTGGGCTATTCGCCTGGCGGGCTCACCGAAATGAGCCTGCTGGCGCTCGCGATGGGCCAAGACGTGGCCTATGTCTCGGTCTTGCACCTCGTGCGGATCATGCTGGTGATCTTTGCCGCGCAGCCGGTGTTCCGGGCCACGCGGCGACGCGATCAGAGCGGAACGAAGCGGTCCTGATCGGGATCGTAGCCGTCGAGCCCGCCGCCGCCGATGTCGTTCCACAGCCCATGCAGCGTCAGCGTGCCGCCTTCGACCGCCGCCTTCACGAAGGGGAAGGTCATCAGGTTTTCGAGCGAGATCAGCACCGCCTGCTTTTCGAGCACCGCGACCCGCTCCGCAGGCGTGCCCTCGGGCAGCCGCTCGAAGCCGGGACGCAGCATGTCCATCCAGCGGCCCACGAAGCTCGACTTCTCCTCAAGCTCCGGCGCATCGCCCGAACACATGTCGTAGCAGCCTTTGACGCCGCCGCAACCCGAATGGCCCAGCACGATGATGTGCGGCACCTTGAGCGCGGTCACCGCGTATTCCACGGCCGCCGAGGTGCCGTGCTGATTGCCGTCGGGGGCATAGGGCGGCACGAGATTGGCGACGTTGCGATGAATGAAGAACTCACCCGAATCGGCACCGAAGATCGAGGTGACATGCACCCGGCTGTCACAGCACGAGATCACCATGGCGCGCGGATGCTGGCCGTCGTCGGCAAGCTTGCGATACCAGCTGCTGTTGTCGGAATAGGTGGTGGCTTTCCAGCCATGATAGCGCTTCACGAGGTAGTCGGGGAGGGGTCTGGCGATGGTCATGCGGTTCTCCATGCGTCGTCCCGCCGCAGATAAGCGGAATTGCAACAAGATTCGAGACATATCTCGGCTCTGACGCAACGGTTTCGGAACGCATTGCAGCCTAGGCTGCGCTCATGAACCTTGTCGATACACGCCCCGCCCCGCGCCCTCTCGTGCCGATGATGCCGCTCCCCGAGCCGCCCGCCGAGGCGCTGCTGCGGGCTCGCCTGTTGACCGCGCTGGGGGCGGCGCATCGGCGCGGCGTGCCGCCTTCGGCCGAGCTGTTGTCTCGCCTGACCCGAATCGAGGCGCATCTTTCGGGCTGTGCCTTTGGCCGGCTGCGCGCCGATGCGCGCGGCCTGCGCCGTCTTGCCGCGCGGCTTGGCCTGTCGGAAATGGCGCGCGTCGCGGCCAGTGTCGAGGATTGCGCCGAGCGGGGCGATGCGGCGGCGCTGGGGGCGACGGTGGCGCGGCTGGGGCGTTGCGGTGCGGGGGCCCTGAGCGCGCTCAGACGCTCGGGCTGACGCGCGATCCGGGTTGCGGCGGCGGCGGCGGGGGCTAGTCTCGCCCCCGATACTGCGCCGACACTGCGCGGTCCCCGCGCACCCCGAGGAGCCCCGATCATGCCGACACCCGATTTCGCCGCCCCCCGCACCGATGCCCTGACGCTGCGCCTCGTGGCACCCGACGGGCTGGAGGCCGCCTTGGGCGATCTGCCGCCCGTGGCACAGGCTTGGGCGCAGGCACAGGGGTTCAAGGCCGGGCCGGGGGCGGTGTTGGCCCTGCCCGACGCGTCGGGTGGTCTCTGGGGCGCGCTGGTGGGTCTTGGCGACGACAAGGCCCGCGCGCGGGGTCGTTTCATCGCGGCCTCCGCCGCCTCGAAACTTCCCGAAGGCATCTATGCCCTCGATCCCGCCACGGACCCCGATCTCGCGCGCGAGACGGCGCTGGGCTGGCTTTTGGAGAGCTACCGCTTCGATCGCTATGCCAGCCAAGGCGCGGCCAAGGCACAGCTGGTTGCCCCCGGCGGCGTCGATGTCGAGCGTATCCGCATCATCGCGGCGGGCGAGGCGCTGACCCGCGACCTCATAAACACCCCCGCCTCCGACATGGGCCCTGCCGATCTCGAGGCCGCCGCCGCCGATCTGGCGGCGCGGTTTGGCGCGGGCATGACGGTGACCACGGGCGAAGAGCTTCTGACGGGCAACTTGCCGCTGATCCATACCGTGGGCCGCGCCGCTGCCGCCGACCGCGCGCCGCGGCTGATCGACCTGCGCTGGGGCGATCAGGGCCCATCGCTGACGCTGGTGGGCAAGGGCGTGTGTTTCGACACCGGGGGTCTGAACCTCAAGCCCGGCGCCTCGATGGGGCTGATGAAAAAGGACATGGGCGGGGCGGCGACCGTTCTCGGTCTGGCGCAGATGATCATGGCGCTGGGGCTCAGGATCCGGCTGCGGGTGCTGATCCCGGCGGTGGAGAATTCGGTCTCGGCCAATGCCTTCCGCCCCGGCGATATCCTCGCCTCCCGCAAGGGTCTCACGGTCGAGAACAACAACACCGACGCCGAAGGGCGGCTGGTGCTGGCCGATGCGCTGACGCTGGGGGCCGAGGATCACCCCGACCTGATGATCTCCATGGCGACCCTCACCGGGGCGGCGCGGGTGGCGGTGGGCCCCGATCTCGCACCGTTCTACACCGATGCCGACGCCGACGCGGCGGCGATCTCGGCGGCGGCCGCACGGGTGGCCGACCCGGTCTGGCGGATGCCGTTCCACGACCCCTACGAGCCGATGATCGAGCCGGGCATTGCCGATCTCGACAACGCGCCTTCTGGCGGCATGGCGGGCTCGATCACCGCCGCATTGTTCCTGCGCCGCTTTGCCGAAGGCACGCGCTACGCGCATTTCGACATCTATGGCTGGAACCCCCGGCCCGCCCCGGCACGCCCCAAGGGGGGTGTTGGCATGGGCGCCCGGGCGCTGCTGGAGGCGATGCCCGATCTGCTGGGGCTGGAATGACCGCGATGGACCGCCGCCTGACCCCCGCCAACGGGCGCGTCGCCGCATTGGAACTGGCGGGCAAGGTCGCGGCCGACCGCTTCGTGCCGGGGCAGGGCGCGCGGGTGTTGCGGCCGGTCGTCGATCTGCTCGCCGCTCCGGATGGCGCGCGCGAGCGGCAGCTTCTGGCGGGCGAGGCGGTGGAGTTGTTCGAGACGTATGAAGGCTGGGGTTTCGTGCGCGCCGCGCGTGACGGCTATTGCGGCTATATCGAGGCCGAGGCTTTGGGCGCGCCTCGGGCCGCCACCCATATCGTCGCCACCCCGGCCACGCATCTCTATGCCGAGGCCGACATCAAGTCGCCCGATCGCGCGCATCTGTCCTTCGGTAGCCGGATCACCGTGCTGCACGAGCTGAAGACCTTGTTCGAAACGCCCGAAGGTTTCATCCCCAAGAAGCACCTGCGCGAGATCGACCGACCGTTCTCGGACCCGGTGACGGTGGCGCAGATGTTCTTCGGCACGCCCTATCTATGGGGCGGCAACTCGCGCATGGGCATCGATTGTTCGGGGCTGGTGCAGGCGGCGCTGCTGGCCTGCGGCGTGCCCTGTCCGGGCGACAGCGATCTGCAACAGACGCTGGGCCGCGACGTGGGCGATGATACCCCACAGCGCGGCGATCTGTGGTTCTGGAAGGGACATGTAGCGATGCTGGTCGATCCCGAGACGATCATCCACGCCAATGGCCATGCGATGGCCGTGACCTATGAGGATGAGCGAAAGGCCGCGCTCAGGATCGAGGCGCAGGGCGGAGGACCGGTGACGCATCGCCGCAGGCTCTGAGGGCTATTCGATCACCCGGAAACGCCGCGCCTCGAAGACCTTGAGCACTTGGGCAAGGTCGTCGCCTCGCCGCAGCACCTGCCCCTCGGGGCCGATCACCGAAAACTGCCCCTGCCGCTGGCGTAGTTTGGGGCGTTTTTCGATGCGGTAGAGCGGCGTTTCGGCGGTGCGACGAAACACCGAGAAGACAGCCAGTTCGCGCAAGGAAGAGATCGCGTAATCGCGCCATTCGCCCGCGGCGACCATGCGCCCGTAGACCGACAGGATCGGCCCCAGCTCGGTCCGGTGAAAGGCGACCTGCTCGGGAAGGCGGCCCGGAAACGGCGTGGGGGGCTGAAGCGTCATGTCTTTAGAGTTACGCGCGCGGCGCGGCATTTCAAGCCTGACGGGTATCACCTCCGGGTGCGCCACGCGAATGCCGCGAAAACGTCGCCGCATTGGCCGCGCCGCACCGCATCCGTGCCGCGACTCGCTGTCACAAGAGGGTCAGCGGCAGGCAACTCGCCCCCTCGCGGTGATAAAAGCCCCCACCTGATCCACGGCGGGGCGGGGCCTGTTCGCAAATTTCTACGGCCCGGGCGCGGCTTGACCGCGTCCGGGCCGGATTGCGTTCAAGCCACGGGGGCCGACCCGGCTTCGACCCTGCTATGATCCTGCGGGATCAGCCGCAGTAGACCCGCGCGATCCGCTCCAGGGCGTCGATCTCGAAATTGATGCGATCCTCGCGGTAATCCATCGTCACCATGCTGTTTGGCCGGATCACCCGCACCTGGCCCAGAATCAGCTCGCGCTCCAGCGCGGTGGCGGGCGCGCCGACGAGGCGCTGCCGTTCGGCTGCGCCGCATCGGCCCGGATCGGCGGAGGCAGGCGCTGGTGCAGGTGCGGGGCCGGGGGGCTGCGGCAGGGGCGCGCAGGCGGCGAGCAGGAGGGGCAGGATCAGGTATCGCATAGGGCAAACCCTGACCTGTCGTGCAACCCTGCACAAGAGGCTGCGCCATTGATCTCGGGCCCGGTTTCCGCGACCCTGCGCGCCAACGCGCGCCGCCCCCCGGCGTCCCCCATCACGGAGATCATCCCATGCGCACACGTGCCGCCGTCGCCGTCCAGGCCGGAAAGCCGCTCGAAATCATGGAGGTCAACCTCGAAGGGCCGAAGGCCGGCGAGGTCCTGGTCGAGATCAAGGCCACCGGCATTTGCCACACCGATGAGTTCACCCTGTCGGGCGCGGACCCCGAGGGGATGTTTCCCGCCATTCTCGGCCACGAGGGCGCGGGAGTGGTGGTCGAGGTCGGCGCCGGCGTCACCTCGCTCAAGCCCGGTGACCACGTCATTCCGCTCTATACGCCCGAATGCCGCCAGTGCCCGTCGTGTCTCAGCCAGAAGACCAACCTGTGCACCTCGATCCGCTCGACCCAAGGTCAGGGCCTGATGCCCGATGGCACATCGCGCTTTTCGACGCTCGATGGCGATCCGATCCTGCACTACATGGGCTGCTCGACCTTCGCCAACCACACGGTGCTCCCAGAGATCGCGCTGGCCAAGGTGCGCGAGGACGCGCCCTTCGACAAGATCTGCTACATCGGCTGCGGCGTCACCACCGGGGTCGGCGCGGTGATCAACACCGCTCAGGTCGAGATCGGCTCCACCGCCGTGGTCTTCGGCCTCGGTGGCATCGGCCTCAATGTGCTTCAGGGGCTCAGGCTTGCGGGTGCCGACATGATCATCGGCGTCGACATCAACAACGACCGCAAGGAATGGGGCGAGCGCTTCGGCATGACCCATTTCGTGAACCCCACCGAGATCGACGGCGACATCGTCGCGCATATCGTCAACATGACCAAGCGGCGCGGCGACCTGATCGGCGGGGCCGACTACACCTTCGATTGCACCGGCAACGTCACGGTGATGCGGCAGGCGCTGGAATCGGCGCATCGCGGCTGGGGCGTGTCGGTGGTGATCGGCGTGGCCCCCGCCGGGGCCGAGATCTCGACCCGTCCGTTCCAGCTCGTCACCGGGCGCACCTGGAAGGGCACGGCCTTTGGCGGCGCGCGCGGTCGGACGGACGTGCCCAAGATCGTCGACTGGTACATGGAGGGCAAGATCGAGATCGATCCGATGATCACCCACAAGCTCAAGCTCGACGAGATCAACAAGGGCTTCGATCTGATGCACGCGGGCGAGAGCATCCGCTCGGTCGTGGTCTACTGATCCCTGCTCCCCCGGGGTCCGGCTTGACGCCGAGCCCCGGGGGAGCGACAGGCGGGGAGACCCGCTACAGGAGGCCCGATATGCCCGAGACCCGTCCGCTCTATGCCGTGCTGATCGACGCCGACAACATCCCGGCGCGGTTCGCCAAGCCGATTCTCAAGGAGATCACCTCCTTCGGTGAACCCGCCCTGCGTCGCGTCTATGGCGACTGGTCCGCCGAGCGGCTGCGCGGCTGGGCCGACAATGTGCGGGCTCTGGGCCTCGTCGCGCATCAGGAGACCGCGAACACCAAGGGCAAGAACGCCTCGGATATCGGTCTGGTGATCGACGCGATGGACATCCTGCACACCGGCCGCTTCGACGGCTTCGTGCTGGTGTCGTCGGACAGCGACTTCACCGCGCTCGCCAATCGCATCCGCGAGCAGGGGCTCGACGTGATCGGCATCGGCGAGGCCAAGGCCCCCGAAAGCCTGCGCAACGTCTGCAACCGCTTCGTGATGATCGAGAACATCATGGATGAGCCGGTGGCCGCCCCCAAGCCGGACCAGCCTCAGGTCGAGGGAGAGGCCCCCGCCGCCCCTTCGGGCAAGAAGCCCCCGCTCGAGGCGGTGCCGCTTATCCTGCGCGCGATGGACAAGATCGAGCAGGACGACGACGAGTGGTATCCGCTGGGGCCACTTGGCCAGTACATCACCGCCGACAACCCCGATTTCGACGTGCGCAGCTATGGCAAGCGCAAGCTGTCGGACCTCGTGCAGGATCTCAAGCGCTTCGAGACCCGCAAGCAGGGCAATCAGCTTCAGGTGCGGCGCAAGGACTAGGTGCCATAGCGGGCAAGGAAGGTCTCGACAGCACCGCGCGCCACGCGGGCGCATTCCTCGGGTGTGAAGCTGTCGGTGACGTTGAGGATCGCCCGGTAGAACAGATCGGCGCGGCACAGCTCGTGGAACTGGTCCGCCGCAAGCGGCAGGTCGTCGATGACAAGCTCGCCGCGAGCCACGGCCTGCTCGAAATAATTGACGAGGTAGTCGCGCGC
Organism: uncultured Limimaricola sp.; assembly: GCF_964022235.1. Lineage (NCBI taxonomy): Bacteria > Pseudomonadati > Pseudomonadota > Alphaproteobacteria > Rhodobacterales > Paracoccaceae > Limimaricola > uncultured Limimaricola sp. Next base: position 81,816 of record NZ_CAXHZL010000001.1, read on the forward strand.
CATCTGTGGGCCAGTGCTGTAGAAGGCACGGCCAATGTCGGGAAACCGCGCGCTCTCGGCTATGAAGACCCGAAAGATCCGCAGCCCGAAATCCGAGGTGTAAAAGGCGATCATCCGCTCCGCCGTTTCGCGCAGCACTTCGGCCACCGGGCGCGCGGTGTTGATCTCCGAGAGGGCCGCCCCGGCCTGCGCCGTGCATTCGGTGCGCGTCACTTCGAGAAACAGCAGCCGCTTGTCGGGAAAGTAGCTGTAGAGCGTCGCCTTGGACACGCCTGCCGCACGGGCGATGTCGTCGACGCTCGCGCCTTCGAATCCCTCGCCCATGAAGACCTCGCGTGCGCCCTGAAGCACCTGCTCGTATTTGCGACCCTTGCGGATCTGGGTGATCTGGGCGGTCATCTGATCTCCTGCGGATTCCATGGAGTCTAGCGCGCTGTGCGTGGTACCGCCAGCGAAGCGACAGGACAGGGTTGCGGCAGGGCACAAAGCCCGTAGATTGGAATCGTTCTAAAAAGGGGTGGCGCCATGATTCCCGGATTCTCCTCCCGTCGCAGGTTCAACGATCTCAGCGAGCAGGAGATCCTTGCCCTGGCCATCTCCTCCGAGGAGGACGACGCGCAGATCTACCGGCTCTATGCCGAACGCCTGCGCGCCGGTTTCCCGGCCTCCGCGGCGGTGTTCGATGGCATGGCGCGCGAGGAGGACGAGCATCGCCGCCAGTTGATCGCGTTGCACCGCGACCGCTTTGGCGAGGTGATCCCGCTGTTGCGCCGCGAGCACGTGGCCGGGTTTCACACGCGACGTCCCGTCTGGCTGGTCGAAAATCTGGGGCTCGAAACGATCCGCGCGCAGGCCTCCGAGATGGAGCGCGAGGCGGGGGCCTTCTATGCCCGTGCCGCCGCCCATGCGAGCGATGCCGCGACGCGCAGGCTTCTGGGCGATCTCGCCGCCGCCGAAGCCAGCCATCAGGGCACGGCGCAGGCGCTCGAGGACGAGCATCTTCACGACGAGGCCCGCGAGGGCGAGGACCATGCGGCGCGGCGGCAGTTCCTGCTGACCTATGTGCAGCCGGGGCTGGCCGGGCTGATGGATGGCTCGGTTTCGACGCTGGCGCCGATCTTCGCCACCGCCTTTGCGACGCAGGACACGCATACGACCTTTCTCGTGGGTCTGGCGGCCAGCGTCGGCGCGGGCATCTCCATGGGCTTCACCGAGGCCGCCTCTGACGACGGGCAGCTCTCGGGGCGCGGCTCGCCGGTCAAGCGCGGCATTGCCACGGGGGTGATGACCACCGTGGGCGGCCTCGGCCATGCGTTGCCCTATCTGATCCCGCATTTCTGGGCGGCGACGATCACCGCCATCATCGTCGTTTTCGTCGAGCTTTGGGCCATCGCCTGGATCCAGAGCCGCTATATGGAAACGCCCTTTCTACGCGCGACCTTTCAGGTGGTGCTGGGGGGCGCATTGGTCTTCGCGGCGGGGGTGCTGATCGGCGGCGGCTGATGCGGCGGTCGTGGCGGGTTGCACCTCGCGGCGGCAGCGGAGAGACTGCCTATTCGCAGAGGGGAGGGCAGGATGAGGATCAAGTCGACGGGCTACACCCCTTCACCCCTGCCGCTTCGCCCGCAGATGGACGATGCCGAGATGGAAGCCGCCGCGCGGGCGCATCACGACGCGATGCTGACACGCCACACGGTGCGCGAGTTTTCCGACCGGCCCGTGCCGCGCGCGGTGATCGAGACCGCGATCGCCACCGCCGGGCGGGCGCCATCGGGCGCCAACCAGCAGCCTTGGCACTTTGTGGCGATCTCGGACCCTGCCATGAAGACGCGCATTCGTGCCGCCGCCGAGGAGGAGGAAGTCGCCTTCTACGGGGGTGGCGCGCCGGATGAATGGATCGCGGCGCTCGAGCCGATCGGCACCGGCGCCTCCAAGCCGCATCTGGAGGTCGCGCCGTGGCTGATCGTGGTGTTCGCGCAGCGCTGGGGCACGCGGGAGGACGGCTCGCGGTACAAGCATTACTACGTGCCCGAAAGCGTCGGTCTCGCCACCGGCTTTCTGATCGGGGCACTGCACCTGTCGGGGCTGTCGGTGCTCACCCATACGCCGAACCCGATGAAGTTCCTTACCGAACTGTGCGATCGCCCGGTGGCGGAAAAGCCGCTGATGATCCTTGCCGTGGGACACCCCGCCCCGGAGGCGACCGTTCCGGCCGCGGCCAAAATCAAGAAACCGCTCGGAGAGATCCTTACCGTGATCTCGGCGGATACGGAGACGACATGAAGACAATAAGCGAAAACACCTGTTTCGGCGGCGTGCAGGGGGTCTATTCGCATGCCAGCGAGGCCACCGGCACCGAGATGACCTTCGGGCTGTTCCTGCCCGTCGAGGCGCAGGAGGGGCCGGTGCCGGTGCTGTGGTTCCTGTCGGGCCTGACCTGCACCCATGAGAACGCGATGACCAAGTCGGGCGCGCAGCGCTGGGCCGCCGAGCAGGGCATCGCGTTGGTGTTTCCCGACACCTCGCCGCGGGGCGAGGGCGTGGCCGACGACGCGGATTTCGACATGGGGCAAGGGGCGGGGTTCTACCTCAATGCCACGCAGGACCCTTGGGCCAAACACTACCAGATGTGGGATTACGTGTCAGAGGAACTGCCCGCGCTGCTCGAAGGGCAATTCGCCATCGACGAGGCGCGGCAGGCGATCACCGGTCATTCGATGGGCGGGCACGGCGCGCTGACCATGGCGATGCGGTTGCCGGGGCGATACCGAAGCGTCTCGGCCTTCGCGCCGATCTGTCACCCGACTCAGAGCGAATGGGGCCGCCGCCAGTTCACCGCCTATCTCGGCGAGGACGAGGCGGCTTGGGCGCGCCACGACGCGACGCTCTTGATGACCAAGACCGGCTTTGACGGGCCGCTCCTCATCGACACCGGCACCGCCGACCAGTTCGGTGACAAGCTCGGGACCGAACATTTTGCCCGCGCCATGGCCGAGCGGCGCCAGCCCGGCACGCTGCGGCTCCAGCGCGGCTATGATCACAGCTACTACTTCGTGTCCTCCTTCATCGAGGATCACGTGGACTTCCATGCGGCGGCGCTCTGGGCATGATCTACGTCGATGCCGATGCCTGCCCGGTGAAGTCCGAATGCGAGACGGTGGGCACGCGCCACAAGGTCAAGGTGGCCATCGTCTCGAACGGCGGGCTGCGCCCCTCGCAGAACCCCTTCGTGGAGACCGTCATCGTCCCCGAGGGGCCGGACGTGGCCGACATGTGGATTGCCGACCGGGCGATCAAGGGCGACGTGGTGATCACCAACGACATCCCGCTCGCTGCGAAATGCGTGGAAGCCGGGGCGCAGGTGCTCAAGCACAATGGTGAGTTCCTGACGCAGGCCAACATCGGCAACGTGCTGGCGACGCGCGATCTCATGGCCGACCTGCGTGCCGCCGACCCGTTCCGACAGGGCGGCGGCAAGGGATATACCAAGGCGGACCGCTCGCGTTTTCTCGATGCGCTGGAACGGGCGTTGCGAAAGGCCAAGACCGAAGGGCCGGGGTCATGAGCGTCAAAGCGGTCGTCTTCGACATCGGCAACGTGCTGATCGAGTGGAACCCCGAAAGGTTCTTCGATGCGCAAATCGGGGCGGCGCGTCGGGCCGAGATGTTCGCCGCCGTCGATCTGCATGCGATGAACGAGCGCGTCGATCTGGGCGAGCCGTTTCGACCGCAGGTCATGGCGCTGGCCGAGGCGCATCCCGACTGGGCGTCCGAGATCGCGCTCTGGCACGACCGCTGGATCGAGATGGCCAGCCCCGCGATCCCGCGCTCGGTGCGGCTGCTGCGGGCGCTCAGGGCGCGCGGCGTGCCGGTCTTCGCGCTGTCGAACTTCGGGGTCGAGACCTTTGCGATCGCCGAGGCGCATTACCCGTTCTTTGCCGAGTTCGACGCGCGCTTTGTCTCGGGGCACCTGCGCATGGCCAAGCCCGAGGCGCCGATCTACGCGGCGCTTGAGCGGGGGACAGGTATGGCGCCTGAAAACCTGCTCTTCACCGACGACCGCGCAGACAACATTGCCGCGGCGCAGGCACGCGGCTGGCAGGTGCATCACTTCACCGGGTCCGACGGGCTGGCCGAGAGGCTGGTGGTCGAAGGGCTGCTCACGGAGGCGGAGGCCGCATGACCGAAATCGTCCCCTTCGAGGCCGAGGCCAAGCTCGACTGGATCGCCATGGCCCGTGCGATCGAGGCAGGGCACAAGTTGCCGCCCGCGCAGGTCACCGACAGTTTTCTTTACCGGGGCGAGGACACGCTGCTCAATCGCTCCGCCTGGATCGAGGGGCTGGGCATCGCCGTGAAGGTGGCCTCGATCTTTCCGGGCAACCGCGACAAGCCGAGCGTCAACGGCGCGATGAACCTGCTGTCGGACACAGACGGGACGTTGGAGGCGGTGGTCGATTTTCACCTCGTAACCAAGTGGAAGACCGCCGCCGACAGTCTCTTGGGCGCGATGAAGCTCGCACAGCCCGACAGCCGCGAGATCCTGATCGTCGGCGCGGGCAATGTGGCGGCCTCGCTGCGCGAGGCTTACGGCGCGGCGTTTCCCGAGGCGCGCTTCACGGTCTGGAATCGTTCGGTCGAAGGGGCCGAACGGTTGCAGGCCCGGCATCCGGATGTGGAGATCGCCAGGGATCTGGAAGCGGCGGTGCGCCGGGCCGACATCATTACCTGTGCCACCATGGCCAAGGCCCCGGTGATCCGAGGCGAATGGCTCAGGCCCGGCCAGCACGTCGACCTGATCGGGGCCTTCACGCCCCAGATGCGCGAGGCCGACGACCTTGCGCTGCAACGGGCGCGGATCTTCGTGGATGCACGGGCCACCACGCTCGACCACATCGGCGAATTGAAGATCCCGCTGCAAGCAGGCGCAATCACGCGCGAGGATGTGGTCGCAGAATTTTCGGAGCCGGAACCATTCAGGCGCGAGAGCAGGGAGGAGATCACGCTGTTCAAGAATGGCGGCGGCGCGCATCTCGACCTGATGGTGGCCCGGCACATCCTCGACCGCTGGCGGTCGGCCTAGAACTACCGCTGGCGGTCGGCCTAGAACTGCCGCTGGTAGTCGGTCTGGAACTGCCGCTGGCGGTCGGCCTGACGCTGCCTTTGGAGGGGGCCAAGCCGCTCCGCAGATGCGATCAGTCGACCAACCCTGGCTCGTCCAGAAGCGTCCGCCCGGCGCGGTCCTCGACCTCGATCACCCACAGGTCGGGATCGAAGCGCTTCTGCTTTTCGATGCTCGCGTCGACCTCCGGCTCCGGTCCCTCGGCCAGAACGATCCAGACCCGCGCGCCCGTCATCAGATCGAGGCTGCGCTGGAACAGCCGCGCCTGCCCGTCGAGCGTGTTGAGCTTGACCAGCACCGCCCCCGCCGTCTCGTCACCCTTGGCGGTGACGAAGGCGGGGATGTCCGAAAGCCTGAGCCGCGTCAGATAGGCCGAGACCCAGATGCCAGCGGCAAGACGGCTCAAGAATTGCCGTCCTTGAAATCGAGACCCATCTCGGAATAGCGCTCTTTCTCTTCGAGCCAGTTGGGCCGCACCTTCACCTGCAGGAACAGGTGCACCTTGCGCCCGAGGAACTCCGACAGCTCCTCGCGGGCGGCCTTGGAGACGGACTTCACCGTTTCGCCGGCCTTGCCCAGAACGATGCCCTTGTGGCCGTCTCGGGCCACATAGATGATCTGGTCGACGCGGGCCGAGCCGTCGTCGCGCTCCTGCCAGCTCTCGGTTTCGACGGTGAGCTCGTAGGGCAGCTCCTGATGAAGCCGGAGCGTCAGCTTCTCGCGCGTCATCTCGGCGGCGATCATCCGCAGCGGCAGATCGGCGAGCTGATCCTCGGGGTAAAGCCAAGGGCTCTGCGGCATCTGTTCGGCGAGCCATTCCTTGAGGTCGGCGCAGCCATGGCCACGCTCGGCCGAGATCATGAAGGTCTTCACGAAGGGATGCGCGGTGTTGAGGTCTTGGGTCAGCTGCAACAGCGCCTCGGACTTCACCTTGTCGATCTTGTTGATGGCGAGCGCGACCGGCGTGCGACCGACGCGGTCGGTCAGCGAACCCAGAATCGACTTCACGCCCTCGGTGATGCCGCGATGCGCCTCGATCAGGAGCACCACAACATCGGCGTCGGCCACCCCGCCCCAAGCGGCGGCAACCATGGCACGGTCGAGCCTGCGGCGCGGCCGGAACAGGCCCGGGGTGTCGACGAAGACGATCTGGGTGCGGTCCTCCATCGCGACGCCGCGGATGCGGGCGCGGGTGGTCTGCACCTTGTGGGTGACGATCGAGACCTTAGCTCCGACCATGCGGTTCAAGAGCGTCGACTTGCCCGCGTTCGGCTCACCGATCAGCGCGACATAGCCCGCGTGGGTCGGCCCCTGCGCGCCGTCCTGATCGCCGCCGATGGGCGCGCCGGGCAGGCCGTCCTCGTGCAGCGCTTCGGCGTCACCCTGTTGCGTTTCCGGGGTCTCGCCCTGAGCGGCACCCGGGGTGTCGTCGCCTTTCGGCGTCTCGTCGTGCTCGCTCATTCGCTCACCTGTTTCAGTAGCGCGGCCGCAGCCGCCTGTTCCGCCTGCCGCTTGGATCCGGCCGTGGCGCTGTGCGACGCGCCCGAGGCCAGCGTCACTTCGATCGTGAAGACCGGCGCGTGGTCGGGGCCCTCGCGGCCGGTTTCGGCATAGACGGGCGGCGGCTCGCCTCGCGCCTGCGCCCATTCCTGAAGCGCGGTCTTGGGGTCGCGCGCGTCGTCCTCGACGCGGTTGATCCGCTCGCCCCAGAGGCCCCGCACCACGGCCCGCGCCGCCTCGAAGCCCGCGTCGAGATAGACGGCGGCGATCACTGCCTCCATCGCGTCGGCGAGCAGCGCCTCCTTGCGGCGCCCGCCCGATTTCATCTCGGACCGGCCCAGCCGCAGCACGGCGCCGATCTCGATCTCGCGGGCCACCTCGGCGCAGGTCTCGCGGCGCACCAGCGCATTGAAGCGCGGCGCGATCTGGCCCTCGGTGGCGCCGCGGTCCGCGTCGAGCAGCGCCTCGGCCATCACGAGGCCAAGCACCCGGTCGCCGAGGAATTCGAGCCGCTGGTTGTCATCGCGCATCGGCCCGGAGATCGAGCCATGGGTGACGGCGCGCGACAATAGCTCGGGCCGCGAGAACTCGTGACCCAACCGTGCCGCGAAGGCGCGCAGTTCGGCCGAAAGCTTCACTCGACCGCCTTGAAGAAGCGGTCCGACCGCCATGTCCAGAAGGCCAGCATCGAGCGGCCCGCCGAGGAGAACATGATCCGGTCGGCCCGGCCCACGAGATCCTCGAAGGGCACGAAGCCCACGCCGCGCGCGTTCTGCGGCACCCGGCTGTCGGTCGAATTGTCGCGGTTGTCGCCCATGAAGAACAGATGCCCCTCGGGAACGGTGTAGACACCGGTATTGTCGGACGACTGGTTGCCGATGTCGAGGATGTCGTGGCTCACCCCATTGGGCAGCGTCTCGGTGTAGCGGGTCTTTTCGCAAATCGCCCCCATGCCGACCGCCCCGTTGCGGCAGCGCGGCAGGAGGCCCTGCGGCCCCTGACGCTCCATCACTTCGGTGAAGGTGCCCGCGGGCTCCTGTCCGACCGCTTCGTCATTGATGAAGAGCCGCCCCTCGCGCACCTGCAGCCGGTCGCCCGGCAGGCCGATGGCCCGCTTGATGAAATCCTCGCCGGTCACGGGATGGCGGAACACCACAACGTCGCCGCGCGTGGGATACTCGCCCCAGAGCCGGTCGTTGTCGCCCTTGGCCCAGCCGCAAACGTCCTCGGCCGAGATGTCGACACCCAAAGAGGCCAGCCGCACCGAGGGGCAGGAGGCGTAGGAGTAGCCGTAAGCCATCTTGTTGACGAAGAGGAAGTCGCCGATCAGCAGCGTGTCCTTCATCGAGCCCGAGGGAATCCAGAAGGGCTGGAAGAACAGCGTGCGAAAGATGCCCGCGATCAGCAGCGCCCAGAACACCGTCTTGACGGTTTCCCAGACGCTGTGGACGAAGCCCTGCTTCTCTGTTTCGGATCTGCTGGCCATGCGGAGGGTCCCTTGGGGTTTCGGGGCTACATGCGGGGGGCGGGGGAATTAGTCAAGGAATCCGCCAAGCGCGCGGTCTATCCCGCTCGAAAGCGCAGCGCCAGCCCCTGTGCCGCCAGCGCTTTGCCAACGCCGAAGGCCGCTTCGTGACCGCCCGGCTCAGTGCCCGGCGAGTGGCCGTGCCTCGATCACCACGAAGGCCTGCGCCCAAGGGTGGTCGTCGGTCAGCGTGACGTGGATGATCGCTTCATGGCCCACGGGGGTCATCGCGTCGAGCCGTTCCCGGGCCCAGCCTGTCACCTCCATCACCGGCTGGCCGGTGCGAAGGTTCGACACCGCCATGTCCTTCCAAGCAATGCCCATGCGCAGACCGGTGCCGAGCGCCTTGGAACAGGCTTCCTTGGCGGCCCAGCGCTTGGCATAGGTGCCCGCCACGTCGCGGCGTCGTTCGGCCTTGGCCTGCTCTACATCAGTGAAGACGCGGTTGCGGAACCTGTCGCCGTGGCGCTCCAGCACGCCGGCGATACGGTCGATGTTTGCGAGGTCGGTGCCGATGCCCAGGATCATGCCGATACCGGTAGCCTTTGCGTTGGGATGGCGCAACCTGCCGGACTGCCATGAAAAAGCGCCGCCCCCGAAGGGACGGCGCGATTGGAACCGAAAAGGTCGAAGGATCAGGCGGCGTGACGGCTCTTCTCGGACCGTGCCTCGGTGATTGCCTTGTGCACGTCGGCGCGCTGGCTCGACAGGAAGCTCCACTCGGGCTTGCCAGCCGTGGCGGCGATGGCCTCGTCGTAAAGCTTCAGGAGCTGCTCTTCGCCGGTGATGATCTCGTCATAGACCGCCTCGTCGTTGCCGGTCAGCGCATCCTTTAGCGACAGCCAGCCCCGGTGGGCGGCGGCGGCGGCGGAGCCGCTTTCGCTCACGTCGACGCCTTCGGCTCCAAGCTGGCGGTGAATCACCGAATGGAACTGCTCGCGCTCGGCGATGCGGCGGTCAAAGAAGCCGACAAAGCCGCGTTCATCCTGCACTTCGTCCCGCGACCGCTTGTAGCCGTCACGGCTGTCGATGACGCGGGTGTGGAGCTTTTTAAGCGTGTCGATATGGTCGGTCATATGTCTCTCCGAAATGGTGGGTGCCCCCTCGGGGGCCGCTTGCAGATACAACGCACGAGGCCACGGATCGGTCCGTGATTCGGGCGATATTCTGACCTGATCCCCAATGAAAAAAGGCGCCCGGGAGACCGGACGCCTTACGAAGCAAAGCTTCGGGGCGGATCAGTTGGTGACGGTATCGGTCACGGTGTCCGTCGCCGTGTCGGCCGCATCGGTGGCGGTGTCGACCGTGTCGGTTGCGTCAGCCGGGGCATCCGTGGTCTCGGTGATACCCGAGGTGTCGATGCCATTCTCGGCAGCCTGCTCCTGGGTGATGTCGCAAGCACTCTCGTCGCTGCCCTTGAACTGCTTGGCGAGCACGTTGGCGTCGACATCACAGACGTTGGCGGCGACGCCGATCGGGGCCTGCACCGTGTTGCCGTCGAGCGAGAGGTTCACGAGCCCCTCCTGCTTGCCGTTGTTGCCTTGGGCATTGTTGGTGCCGTTCGACTTGATGCCGTTCTGGGCCGCGGTCTTCTGGTCGATCTCGCAAGCGGTCTCGTCGGTGCCGGCAAACTGGCTCGACAGCACGTTCACGTCGAGGTCGCAGACGTTGGCTGCGACATCGACGGGCACCTGCACGGTGTTGTCGTCGACCGAAACATTGACGAGGCCTTCTTGGCCCTGGGCGAATGCGCCCGAAGCGGCCACGGTGAGAGCGGCAGCGGCGACGAGGCTCTTGGACTTCATGAACATGTGCGTTCCTTTCCTCCAGTGTCATGACCGCCGGGGCAGGGGGGAGTGGTGCCCGGCGGTCTCGGAGGGCAGAACGGCGGAGACGGGATCGTGTTCCTGTGCCGTATCGAGGTCGTCGCAATGGCCTGAGATGTTGAGCAAGAAGGCGCTGCCGCATCGGCAAACTCTCGCGAAATCAGGTGTTTCTGCCCCGCGCGGGCAAATCGTGATCGCCCCTTGCGGGAACCGGATCAGCGCATCACCCGTCGTGCAGCCTCCATTCGGCGGCGCATCTCGGCAATGGCAGGAGACAGGCCGCGAAAGATCGCCTCGCCAATCAGGAAGTGCCCGATGTTGAGTTCGCGGATCTCCGGCAGCCCGGCGATCGGGCCGACCGTGTCGTAGGTGAGCCCGTGCCCGGCGTGCACCTCGAGCCCGAGCGCATGGGCGTGGGTCGCCATTTCGGTGATCCGGGCAAGTTCGGCGTCGCGCGCCGTGATGTCGCCAGCGGCATGGGCGTCGCAATAGGCCCCGGTGTGCAGTTCCACCACCTGCGCGCCGATGCGGGCGGCGGCGTCGATCTGGGGGCGGTCGGCGGCGATGAAGATCGACACCCGGCAGCCCGCTTCGCGCAAGGGCGCTATGAACCGCGCCAATCGGTTATCGTCGCGTGCCACCTCGAGCCCGCCTTCGGTGGTGCGCTCCTCGCGCTTTTCGGGGACGATGCAGACGGCGTGCGGCTTGTGGCGCAGCGCGATGGCCTGCATTTCCTCGGTTGCCGCCATCTCGAAGTTGAGCGGCAGCGTGAGTGCTGCCATCAGCGCTTCGATATCGGCGTCCGAGATGTGGCGGCGGTCTTCGCGCAGATGCGCGGTGATGCCATCGGCGCCTGCCTCTTCGGCCAGCTTGGCGGCCCGGACGGGCGATGGGGTGTCGCCGCCACGGGCGTTGCGCACTGTGGCCACGTGGTCGATGTTCACGCCGAGTCTGAGGTCCGTCATGGGCAGGTCTCCTTTGGAGGCGAAGACTAGCCCGGTCCCGTGCCGTCGTCAGCCGGTGGAGGGGTGTTTTTTCCCAAGGCCTGCAATTTGGTGCGCAGCTTCTTGCGGCGGCGGTTCTGGTAGGCGGTGACCACTGGCACGAAGAGCCAGTAGCAGGCCAGCGCCGAGATCAGCCCCGGCAACAGACCACCCACGAGATAGGGCAGGAACACCTCGTGATAGAACAGCCCCAACCCACGCCAATCGGCGCGGTCGGGGCCGAACAGCGCACCGAAGTTGTGCCACAGGTCGCGCCCGGCGGCCGCGAACTTGCCCATGAGCGAGGTTTCGATCTCGCGCCCCGGTGGCCGCCCGAGGATGAAGTGCCCGGTCTGCAGTGCCACCACGCCGATCGGCACATAGGTGAGCGGATTGCCGAAGAAGGTGCCCAGAAGGGCCGCGAGCAGATTGCCGCGCCCGATCTTGGCAAAGATCAAGGCGATGATGAAATGCAGCCCGTAGAATGGCGTCCAGCTTGCCAGCACACCGGCAAAGATGCCGCGCCCGATCTTTTCGGGCGTGTCCGGCAGGCGCTGGAGCCGGTGCTTGACGTAGCCGAACGCCCGACGCCAGCCGCCGCGTGGATAGAGCGTCTCGGCCACCGCGCGGCCTACCGATCGCCTGTCGCGCCGCTTGAAGACCACCGCGCCCCCGATCAGGCCCCGGCCGTCACCGTCGGCGTCGCGGGGGCGACGGCGCGGCTCGGGTCGCGGTGGCGTTCGATCGAGGAGACGTGGCTCTCGGCCTCGAGCGCGGTCATCACCCGGTGCAGATGCTCGGCATCGCGCAGGTCCACGTCGACGAGGATGCGGTAGAAGTCGGGCTTGCGATCGAGAAAGGTCATGTCGGAGATGTTGGCCGACTGCTCGCCGATCAATGTGCAAAGCCGCCCCAGCACGCCTGCGTCGTTGGTCACGGTGAGATCGAGGCTCACGGTGTTGACGGCGGCATGGGTGCCCTCCTGCCAGCGCAGATCGACCCAGCGTTCGGGCTGTTCCTCGTAATGGGCCAGCGCCGGGCAATCGATCGTGTGGATCACCACACCCTGACCCCGAAAGGCGATGCCGACGATCCGCTCGCCGGGGACCGGCTGGCAGCAGGGCGCGCGGCGAAAGCTCTGCCCCGCGGCAAGGCCGGCCACGGCGCGTTCCTTGGAGATCTCATGCGCGTCGCCGCGCGCGGCCAGTTCGGGGTAGAGCGCCTGCACCACTTCGCGGGTGGTGAGATCGGCCGATCCGAGGCGCGCAAGTAGCTCGGTCGCACTCTCCAATCCCAGCGTCTTGGCAGCCGTGCGCAGCGCCTTGTCGGTGGAGCGGCGGCCGACGTTCTCGAAGGCCACGCGCACCAGCTCGGAGCCGAGCTTCACGAAGCGCTCGCGGTCTTCTTCGCGCAAGGAACGGCGGATCGTGGCCTTGGCGCGGCCCGTGACGGCGATCTCGATCCAGCTGGCCTGCGGGCGCTGCCCGTCGGCGGTGATGATCTCGACCGACTGGCCGTTCTTGAGCCGGGTCCAGAGCGGCACCCGCAGCCCGTCGACCTTGGCGCCGACGCAGGCCGAGCCGATCCGGGTGTGGATCGCGAAGGCGAAGTCGATTGGCGTAGCGCCACGCGGCAGCTTGATCACTTCGCCCTTGGGCGTGAAGCAGAACACTTGGTCCTGGTACATCTCGAGCTTCACGGCCTCGAGGAAATCCTCGTCGTCATGCCCCGTTTCAAGCCGCTCGGTCAGCTGCGCGATCCAGCGCGCCGGATCGACGGCAAAGCGGTTCTCGACCCGCAGGCCGTCGCGGTAGGACCAGTGCGCCGCGACCCCGGTCTCGGCGACCTCGTGCATCTCGCGGGTGCGGATCTGCACCTCGACGCGCTTGCCGTCGCGCCCCGAGACAGTGGTGTGAATGCTTCGATACCCGTTGGACTTGGGCTGGCTGATGTAATCCTTGAACCGGCCCGGTACGGCGCGCCAGCGCTGATGGATCACACCGAGCACGCGGTAGGCGTCGGCCTCGTTGTCGGTGACGACGCGAAACCCGTAGATGTCCGACAGCCGCGAGAAGCCCTGATCCTTCTCCTGCATCTTGCGCCAGATCGAGTAGGGCTTCTTGGCGCGACCGAACAGCTCGGCGGTGATTCCGGCACGATCAAGTTCGAGCCGCATATCGGAGGTGATCCTCTCGACGACGTCGCCCGCCTCCTTCTGGAGCATGATGAAGCGGCGGATGATCGAGTTGCGGGCCTCGGGGTTGAGCACCTGAAACGACAGGTCCTCGAGCTCCTCGCGCATCCACTGCATACCCATGCGGCCCGCGAGCGGCGCATAGATCTCCATCGTCTCGCGCGCCTTCTGGGCCTGCTTTTCGGGCCGCATCGAGCGGATCGTGCGCATGTTGTGGAGCCGGTCGGCCAGCTTCACCAACGTCACCCGCAAATCGCGCGAGGTCGCCATGAACAGCTTGCGAAAGTTCTCGGCCTGCTTGGTGCGGGTCGAAGAGAGCTGCAGGTTGGTGAGCTTGGTCACCCCGTCGACCAGTTCGGCGATCTCGCGACCAAAGCGCTTGGAGACCACCGCGAAGGAGGCGCGGGTGTCCTCGATCGTGTCATGCAGAAGGGCGGTGACGATCGTCGCGTCATCCATCTGCTGCTTGGCGAGGATGACCGCCACGGCAACGGGATGCATGAAGTAGGGCTCGCCCGACTTGCGGAACTGCCCCTCGTGCATCTCTTCGCCGAAAGCATAGGCGTCGCGGATCAGCGCGTCGCGGGTGGCCGGGTTGTAGCTGCGGACCAGAGCGATCAGCTCGTCTGCGGATGTCATCTGGGTCGTCCTACCCCCGGCCTTGGCGGGCTGCGATCAGCCCTCTTTCTGGACCTGCATCAGTTCGCGCAGCAGGCGCTCTTCGCTCATGTCGTCCTGCGCCGGCTTGTCGGCTTCCTGGCTCATCAACAGCGACATCGAATCGGCCTCGGGCTCGTCGACCTCGATCTGGGTCTGGTGCGCCTCGATCATCCGCTCGCGCAGATCATCGGCCTGTTGGGTCTCGTCGGCGATCTCGCGCAGCGCGACGACGGGGTTCTTGTCGTTGTCGCGGCTAACCGTCAGCGGCGCGCCTGCGGTGATCTCGCGGGCGCGATGCGCAGCGAGCATCACCAGCTCGAACCGGTTCGGAACCTTGTCAACGCAATCTTCGACTGTCACGCGGGCCATCGGACGACTCCCATCTCGGGTTGGGCAAAGGGCGGCCGCACGCGGAATCGCGCGGCACGGCTTCGAAAGCGCACGCATACAGCGCCCGCAGTTGGAACACAAGGCGCGCCGGGGCGGTCAGTCAAGCGGCTCCAGCCCGTCCAGAGCAGCAGGGGGCAGCGCGTCGCGCATCGTCACCACGTCCAGCCCGGTGACGGGGTGGCGCCAGTCCGGCGCGACCTCGGCCAGGGGCACCAGCACGAATCCGCGATCCTGAAGCCGCGGATGCGGCAGGATCAGCCGATCCGGCGTCTCGCGGGCCTGCGCCTCGGGGGTGAGATCGCGCCAGAGCGACCAAGCGGCGAGATCGGGCATTACCGCGTCATCGAGCGTCAGCAGATCCAGATCGAGGCTGCGCGGCCCCCAACGGGTCTGACGCTCGCGGCCGAACGCCGCCTCGATGCGGTGCAACTCGGCCAGAAGGTCGTCGGCGCCGCGCTCGGTGTCCATTGCCATGGCGGCATTGATGAAATCCGGGCCGATGCCCGCCGGATAGGCGGGGCTGCGCCAGAGCCTGCTGACGCGCACCTCAGATCCCAATGCAGCGACCTGCGCCATCGCCGCGCTCAGGCTCTCGGCAGGCGATCCCTGCACCGATGCCGCATTCGCCCCAAGTGCGATCAATGCTCGCCGGATGACGGGTCGCGTGCCAAGATTGTCCTGCGATATCATACGGTGTGTTTCCAGAGCTTGATTTTCACGGGCAAAGAAAGGCAGGGAAGAAGATAGCCGTGCTCGGTTTCGGGTCCCGGTCGGGCTCGGCGATATTTTAGTAGGGAATTTTTGACAATGTTTTATCGCGACGAACGTCTCGCGCTCTTCATCGACGGCGCAAACCTGCACGCCACCGGCAAGGCTTTGGGCTTTGACATCGACTACAAGCTGTTGCGGCAGGAATTCATGCGCCGGGGCCGGTTGATCCGGGCCTATTACTATACGGCTCTTCTCGACGGCGACGAATATTCGCCGATCCGACCGCTGGTGGATTGGTTGCAGTACAACGGCTTTACCATGCGCACCAAGCCCGCGCGCGAATTCACCGACGCGCAGGGCCGTCGCAAGATCAAGGGCAACATGGACGTGGAGCTCGCGGTCGACGCGCTCGATATTGCGGATCGGATCGACCACGCGGTGCTGTTTTCGGGCGATGGCGATTTCCGCCCGCTGGCCGAGGCGCTGCAGCGGCGCGGGGTCCGGGTCTCGGTGGTCTCCTCGGTGCGTTCCTCGCCGTCGATGATCTCCGACGAGCTGCGCCGACAGGCCGATAATTTCATCGATCTGGAGGAGTTGCGCGAGGTCGTGGGTCGCGCGCCGCGCCAGCAGACCTCCTCCCACGAGCGAAACGAGCACGACGACTGATTACCCCGCCCGGGCGGGGTGCTGGACCTCGCCGCCCGGAATGCTTAGCTGTGCGGCATCCCATGCGATGTCCCACGCGACCGGCCAAGCGTGCCCCGGAGGCTTCCCGATGACCGAGACCACCCTGCCGCCCCTGACCCTGCACCTTGCAGCACCACGCGGCTTTTGCGCGGGCGTCGACCGCGCCATCAAGATCGTCGAGATGGCGCTCTCGAAATGGGGCGCTCCGGTCTATGTGCGCCACGAGATCGTCCACAACCGCTATGTCGTGGAGGATCTGCGCGCCAAGGGGGCGGTCTTCGTTGAGGAGCTGGACGAGGCCCCCGACGACCGGCCGGTAATCTTCTCTGCGCATGGTGTCGCCAAGGCGGTGCCTGCCGAGGCGACCCGGCGTGGCATGATCCAGGTCGACGCCACCTGTCCGCTGGTGACCAAGGTGCACAACGAGGCGGCGCGTCACTCCGCCGAAGGGCTGCAGATGATCATGATCGGCCATGCGGGCCACCCCGAGACCGTGGGCACCATGGGCCAGCTGCCCGAGGGCGAGGTGCTGCTGGTCGAGACCGAGGCCGATGTGGCGACGGTCGAGGTGCGCGACCCCGAGCATCTCGCCTATGTCACACAGACCACGCTGTCGGTCGATGACACGGCGGGCATCGTCGCGGCGCTCAAGGCGCGGTTTCCCGCGATCAAGGGGCCCGGCAAGGAAGACATCTGCTACGCCACCACCAACCGTCAGGAGGCGGTGAAGGCGATGGCCCCTGCGTGCGACGCGCTGCTGGTCGTCGGCGCGCCGAACTCCTCGAACTCCAAGCGTCTCGTCGAGGTCGCCTCGAAGGCGGGCTGCTCTTATGCGCAGCTCGTGCAGCGCGCCGCCGATATCGACTGGCGCGCGCTCGAAGGCATCGGCTCACTGGGTCTGACCGCGGGAGCCAGCGCGCCCGAGGTGTTGGTCGAGGAGGTGATCGAGGCCTTCCGCGCGCGCTTCGACGTGACAGTGAAGCTGGTGGAGACGGCGCAGGAGAACGTGGAGTTCAAGGTGCCGCGCATCCTGCGCGAGCCCGCCTGATCCGGCCTGCTTTCGGTCGTCGTTTTCAGGCAAGCTCCGCTCTTCGATCGGACATCGCCGGGAGGGTGAGGCGTCACATGCCTGACCCAGCCCGCTCTTTGGTTTGGACGCACTGCGACGGCTGAACGCGCGCTATGGCAACTTTGCTCTTCAAATACTCAAATCCCACGGTGCCGCTCGGGCGCAGCCTTGGGATTTGAGTATTTACAGATTGAAGTTCGAGGTGGGCAGGCCCAGAGGCCCGCCCGTTTCGCTCATTCCTGCTCTGACTGGGCGCCCGATCCGGGCCTTGCACGGCCGAGGTCCGGCTTCTGGCCCAGCGGCTCGGGCTTGTCCTTCTTGGAAAAGGTGCCGCGTCCGTCGAGCGAGGGACCGGAGGTCCAGCGACCTTCGGGCGTCGGCTCGTCGAGCGAGGTATTGAGGAAGTAGTAGCTGTGCTCGGTCGCCTCATGTTCCTCGGGGGTGGAGTTCGGAATCGGCAGCGCCGCCTCCCAGCCGCCCAACTCCTCGATCACCGCGAGCCACTGCTGCTGGTGCATCGTGTCGCGCGCGATCAGGAAGGACAGCATGTCCTTCATGCCTGCATCGTCGGTCATGTTGTAGAGCCGCGAGGCCAGCACCCGGCCACCCGATTCGGCGGTGGCGTTGGCCATCATGTCCGCGGCGAGGTTGCCGGTGGCATAGACGTGGCTCATATCGAATGGCACGCCGTTGGCGTTGACCGGCATCGCCGAAAGGCCCGAGGACAGGATGTGGCGCGGGTTCATGCCGCCCAGGATCGCATGCACGATCGGGTCTTTTGCGGCCTCGTCCTGCACCTCGACCGGTGCGCCTTCGAGGTTGAGGGCGACGGCATGGCCGAGGAACTCGATATGGCTCAGCTCCTCGGTGGCGGTCATCATCAGCATGTCGCGGTATTTGGAATCGCCGCGCGCGCCCATGGCCTGAAAGAAATACTGCATCGCGACGCGGATCTCGCCCTCGACGCCGCCGATCGCCTGCTGGAGATATTTGGCGAAGGCGGGAGAGGGTTTGTCGACGCGCACCTGGTACTGAAGCTTGGAGGAATGGTGGAACATGGGGAAGGCTCCGGTTGGGGTGAAGTCACGCCGGAGAACCCTTTCACCCATAGGGTGAGTTCCCGAGGGTACGTTGCCGGACGGCAAAGCTTCGCCTAAACGGGACGCCCCGATCCCTCCGACCAAGGACGCCTCTCAATGGCCAAGATCTTCGCCTTCACCGATGGTGCCTGTTCGGGCAATCCCGGCCCCGGCGGCTGGGGCGCGCTGCTGCAGGCCAAGGACGGCGAAACCGTCACCAAGGAACGCGAGCTCAAGGGTGGCGAGCAGATGACCACCAACAACCGTATGGAGCTGATGGCCGCGATCGCGGCGCTCGAGGCGCTGGGCAAGCCCTCGAAGCTTACCGTCGTGACCGACAGCGCCTATGTGAAAGGGGGCATCACCGAATGGATGGCGGGATGGAAGCGCAAGGGATGGCGGACCTCGGCCGGCAAGCCGGTCAAGAACGAGGACCTTTGGCGCAGGCTCGACGAGGCGGCGGCACGGCACACGGTGGTCTGGACCTGGGTCAAGGGCCACGCCGGTCACCCCGAGAACGAGCGCGCCGACGAGTTGGCCCGCGCGGGCATGGCGCCGTTCAAACCGGGCCGCGCCCGCGCGTGAGCCGCCCATGATCGAGTGGCGCGAAGAGGGGGCGCTGCTCCGGGTGCGCCGCCATGGCGAGGGCTCGGCCATCGTCGAGGTCTTCACCCGTGGCCACGGACTGCACGCCGGAGTGGTCCGGGGCGGCGGCTCGCGCCGTATCGCCCCTTTGCTGCAGCCCGGCGCGCAGCTCGATCTGACGTGGAAGGCCCGTTTGGGCGAGCATCTGGGTAACTTCACCTTCGAGCCGGTCCGTTCGCGCGCGGCGCAGGTGATGGAGGATCGGCTGGCGCTGGCCGGGCTCAACGCCGTCGCGGCGCTGCTCGTCACCGTGCTGCCCGAGCGCGACCCGCATGCGCCGCTCTATGACCGGACCATGGCGCTGCTGGATCTGCTGGGCGAGAGCGAAGTCTGGCCGCTGGCCTATCTGCGCTGGGAGCTGGCGCTGCTGGAGGAGATGGGCTTCGCGCTCGATCTCGACCGCTGCGCCGTCACCGGTGCGACCGAGGGGCTGGATCTGGTTAGCCCGAAATCGGGCCGCGCGGTAAGCCGCGAAGGCGCGGGCGAATGGGCGTCGAAGCTGCTGCCGCTGCCAGCGGTGCTACGCGGTGAGGGGGAGGCCGAGGCCGCGGACATCGTCGCGGCGCTCAAGACCACCGGCTGGTTCATCGAACACCGGCTCGTGCCCGGCTCGGGCGACCGACCGCTGCCCCCGGCGCGGGGTCGGCTGATCGAGGCGATCGAAAGAGCCGGCTGAGGCCCCTTGCCCCGCTGACGCTTTCCCGCCACCAGTGCGACGATTGAACGTTCCGTGAGAGTCGCATGTATCCATTCGCCGAGCTGATGCCGCCGCAGCTTTTGTTGTTGTCCGTTCTCGTGGGCTTTGGCGCGGGCATCGTGAAGGGGATGGTGGGCTTCGCCATGCCGATGATCATGATCTCGGCGATGTCGATGTTCCTGCCGCCCGAACTCGCGCTCGCGGCGTTGATCGCGCCGACGCTGGTGACCAATGGCATGCAGGCCCTGCGGCAGGGCGGGACAGCGGCGTTCACCACCGTGAAGCGGTTTCGCGTCTACCTGATCGCGGGGGGGCTGATGCTCGCCCTGAGCGCGCAGTTGGTGCGGGTGCTGAGCACCGAGGCGCTGTTCTTGCTGATCGGCGCGCCGGTCTCTGCCTTTGCCATTCTCCAGCTTTCGGGCTGGAAGCCGAAGATTCCCGAAAAAACCACCGGCATCGAGGCGCTGATCGGCGGGTTCTCGGGCTTCGTGGGCGGTGTCTCGGGTGTCTGGGGGCCGCCGACGGTGGCTTATCTCACGGCGATCGACACGCCCAAGGGCGATTCGATCCGGGTGCAGGGGGTGATCTACGGGCTCGGCGCACTGGCGCTCTCGGGCGCGCATCTGCAGTCGGGCGTGCTGAACGGCGCGACGCTGCCATTCTCGCTGTTCATGATCGTGCCAGCGGTGGCGGGCATGATGCTCGGCGGGCTGGCGCACGACCGGATCGACCAGAAGGCGTTCAGGCAGGTGACGCTGATCGTGCTTCTGGTCGCCGGGCTCAATCTCGTGCGGCGTGCGGTGTTCTAGACCACGAACACGCGGGAGGGGTGCAGCTCCGGCCCCATGACCCGGCCCACGGCCACGGCGTGGCCCTCATGCGCGGCCCAGGCCTCTTCACCGTAGTCGAGCCCCGAGGCGATCACCGGCGCGGGGTTGCCGTTGCGGAGCCGCGTGGCCGATTCGGCCGAGCATGTCACGCGCGGCAGATCGGCGAGGCCGTCTTCCAGCGGACGCAGGAACCGGTCTAGCGCCTCGGACTTGGCCTCGGCCTCGATCTGCGCCAGCGTCACGCCCTCGGCGGCGGTGAACGGCCCCGACCAGACCCGGCGCAGTTCGCGCACATGGCCCAGGCAACCGAGCTTTTCGCCCAGATCGCGCGCGATGGAGCGCACGTAGCCACCCTTGCCACAGACCATTTCGAGCTTCGCGTGATCGGCGTCGGGCCGATCCATGAGGATCAGGCTTTCGACCCAGAGCGGTCGCGCGGCCAGCTCCATCTCCTCGCCCGCCCTCGCGCGGGCATAGGCGCGCTGGCCATCGACCTTCACCGCCGAGAAGGCGGGCGGCACCTGTTCGATGTCGCCGACAAAGGAATGCAGCGCCTCCTTGATCTCGGCATCCGTGGGGCGCGCGTCGGAGCGCGCCGTGACCTCGCCCTCGGCGTCGTCGGTGTTCGTCGCGGCCCCGAAGGTCACGGTGAACTCATAGGCTTTCAACGCGTCGGTGATGTAGGGCACGGTCTTGGTCGCCTCGCCCAGCGCCACTGCGAGCACGCCGGTGGCGTCGGGGTCGAGCGTGCCCGCATGGCCCGCCTTCTTGGCGTCGAAGGCCCATTTGACCTTGTTGACCACCGCCGTGGAGGTCAGGCCCGCGGGCTTGTCCACCACCAGCCAGCCCGAGATGTCGCGTCCCTTGCGCTTGCGTGCCATGTCGCCCCCGTTGATCCCGTAAGGTCGCGGGGCCTAGCCGCCGGGGCGCGCCTCGTCAACGGGCGACAGCACGCCGACGATCGGACCCATGGCAAAGCCGAAGTCCGAACGGTTCAGCTCGGGCGCATGCAGGCGGCTGACATTGCCGTCGAAATACAGCGCCTGCGGCAGGCCGAGATGGTCGCGAAAGAACGATCCGAACTCGTGAAACGTCACCGGCGCATTGGCGATGACAAAGACCGCGCGGTCGCCCGCATCGGTCGTGCCGACGCCGTTGCGAATATTGCGCGAGGTGCTGTCGGGCAGAAAGCGCGGGTGCAATTCGCCGTCGATCACCAGCATCGGACCGGATTGGGTGGCGTAGCGGCACGCAGGGGCCTCGGTCTCGTAGCGCAAGGTTTCGATGGCGCGGGCGGTGTCGTCGCCGATGCAGAACACACCGTTGGGCAGCATGCCGAAGTTGCCGGGCCCGGCGTTGGTGACGAGGCGCATGACCTCTTCGCCGTTCTCGAGATACTGGCCCACGGGGCGACGATCGGGGTGATACATGCCCGCGTTCATCGCAAAATCGAGCTTGGCCCCGTCGGCCTCGCGGTCGATCGCCTGAAAGCTGCCGTAGAGCCCACCGCGCGGATCGGTCAGGAACAGGCGCAGGTCATCGGCGGCGGGATCGACCTCGCAGACCGTGTAGGACAGCCCCTCATAGTCCACATCCTCGCAGGCCGATGCCTCGACAGGGGCGGGCAGGGCGCAGGCCACGCCGAGGCCGAGCACGGCCAGAGCGAGGCGCGAGATCATTCCCCGCCCTCCTCCGCGCCGCCCGAGCCGGCCTCGTTCGGCGCAACATCGTCGCCCTCGACGTCGCGGCGGACCTTTTCGTCCGACAGCAGGCGGCGGGTTTCGTCCATGCGATCAAAGGTGCGATCGATCTCGAACTTGAGGTCGGGCGCGTGCTTGAGCTTCATGTTGCGCGCCAGCAGGAAGCGGATCTCGGGCTTGGCGCGACGCAGCGCGGCCAGCATCACCTCTTCGTCGCCGCCGCCCAGCGGCAGCACGAAGCAGGTAGCGCGCTTGAGGTCGGGCGTGGCCCGGACCTCGCCCACGGTGATCGACATGCCCGACAGCTCGGGCTCGTGCAGGTCGCCACGGGTCAGCAGCTCGGACAGGCTGCGGCGGATGAGTTCGCCCACGCGCAGCTGACGCTGCGAAGGGCCACGGGGCTCGGAGGAACGGGTTTTGCTCATGCGGCTTCATCTAGTCTCCGAGGCCGGTCTTGCCAAGCGGGCGCGGCTCGCGCGAGGAAGGGACAGCATTCGAGAGGACAGGCACATGACCGAGACAGCACCGGGGATCGTGATCATGGGGGCGGCGGGCCGGATGGGGCAGATGCTCGTGCGCGCCGTCTGCGACAGCGGCGAAGCGCGGCTCGCAGGGGCCGTGGTGCGCACTGGCCACGACTGGGTCGGCCAGGACATCGGCCACGCGATGGGCGGCCCGGCCATGGGCGTCGTGGTCAGCGACGACCCGCTCGAGGCAATGGCGCGTGCGCAGGCGGCGATCGACTTCACCACGCCCGAGACGACGCTGGAGGTCGCGCATCTCGCGGCACAGGCCCGCGCCGTGCATGTGATCGGCACCACCGGCTTCGACGATGCGCAGCTAGAACGGCTGATCCCGGCCTCGCGCCATGCGGTGCAGGTGCGCGCGGGCAACATGAGCCTCGGGGTGAACCTGCTCACGGGTCTGACCCGAATGGTCGCCGCCGCGCTGGACGACGGCTGGGACATCGAGGTGGTCGAGGCGCATCACAGCCGCAAGGCCGATGCGCCCTCGGGCACCGCCCTAATGCTAGGCGAGGCCGCAGCCGAGGGGCGCGGCGTGACGCTCGGCCAGGTCGCGGACCGGGCGCGTGACGGTATTACCGGGGCGCGCATCCGCGGCCACATCGGCTTTTCGGCGATTCGTGGCGGTGACATCGTGGGCGAGCACGACGTGATCTTCGCGGGTCAGGGCGAGCGCATCGTGCTGCGCCACATGGCGACCGACCGGATGATCTTTGCGCGCGGGGCCTTGCGGGCGGCCCTCTGGGGGCAGGGGCGCTCGCCCGGCGCCTACGACATGATCGACGTACTCGGGCTCGCGCGCTGAAGCTCTAGAAGTCGATGGCGAGGCCCTGCTTTTCCCAGTCGCCATAGCGCACGGGCTCGGGGCCATCGCGGCCACCAAGCTCGGGGGGAAGCTTCGCGGCCTCGTCCAGGGCCGCCCGGCGGGCGCGCGCCTCTTCGAGGGCGCGCTTGGCGGCTTCGGGCATGTCGGGGGTCTTGTCGGCCATGGCGTCTCTCCTGAGGCGGCGCTTGTGCGGCGGATGCTCGGGATATACGTGCTGATCCGTCTCCAACAACCCCCGGACCCGCCATGACACAGGACCGCGCCACGGCCCCAGCCACGGCTTCAGACGACGGCATCGCCGCGCGCCGCGCCGCGCTGCACCTCATCGAGCAGGCGACGGGGGGGCAGCGGCTGTTGTCCGAAACCATCGCGGCAGGCGCGCTCGAGCGTCTCTCGCCCCCCGACCGGGCCCGCGCCCAGCGTCTCGCGACGCAAGCGCTGCGGCAGTTGCCGACGGCGGACCGGGCGCTCAAGCCGTTTCTCGCGAAACAGCCGCCCCTCGCGGTGCGCAACGCGCTGCGGCTTGGCGCGGTCGAGATCATGGAAGGGGCCGCGGCGCATGGCGTGGTCAACGCCATGGTGCAGATCATGTCCAAGGGCAAACGCACCCAGAGCTACAAGGGGCTCGTCAACGCGGTGCTGCGCAAGCTCGGCGAGCAGCCGCCGGAGGCTTTTGCCAAACTGCCGGTGCCAAAGCTGCCAAACTGGCTGCGCGGGCCGATGGTCGAAGCCTGGGGCCGCAAATCGGTCGAGGAGATGGAGGCGGTGCAGGCCGTCCCGGCGCCGCTCGATCTCACGCCCAAGGGCGACGCGGCGGCGCTGGCCGAGGCTTTGGGTGGCGAGCTGCTGCCCACGGGGTCGGTCCGGCTCGCGGGGGCCGGGCAGGTCTCGGCGCTGCCCGGTTTCGAGACGGGCGACTGGTGGGTGCAGGACGCCGCCGCCGCTGTGGCGGCGCGCGTGCTCGACGCGAAACCGGGCGAGCGGGTGCTCGATCTGTGCGCCGCGCCGGGCGGCAAGACGATGCAGCTCGCCGCCGCGGGGGCCGAGGTCACCGCGCTCGATCTCTCGGAGGCGCGGCTCGGGCGGCTGCGGGAGAACCTCGAGCGCACCGGCCTTTCGGCCGGCATCGTGCAGGCCGACGCGCTGGAGTACGACGAGGGCGGCTTCGACGCGATCCTGCTCGACGCGCCTTGTTCGGCGACCGGCACGATCCGCCGCCATCCGGACCTGCCGCACGCCAAGGACGGCTCGGAGTTCGGTGCGCTGATCGAGCTGCAGGCCGAGATGATCGATCACGCGCTGACGCTTTTGAAACCCGGCGGGCGGCTTGTCTTCTGCACCTGTTCGCTTTTGCCCGATGAGGGCGAGGTGCAGATCGAGGAGGCGCTGGCCCGTCATGAAGGGCTGCTCAACGACCGCGAAGCCTTGGTTCGGCCCGGCATCGACCCCGACTGGATCGGCCCCGAGGGGCTGCGCCTGCGGCCCGACTTCTGGGCCGAGCGCGGCGGCATGGACGGCTTTTTCATCGCTTGCCTGCGGCCCGGCGCGCGGGACGGGTGACAAAGGCCCGCACCCGGCCCTAGCATGACGTCGCGCGGGGCAGGGCGCGGGGCAGCGGGAGATGGGCCGGTGGCGGTCATGCAACACCGATGGGGGATCGAGCGGCTTTGGTGGCGGATGGATGCGCGCGCGCCCGTGCCCGACGCGCTGGCGCGCCCCGCCACACCAGAGGGGTTCGGCGATCCCAAGCGCGGCCGCGACCTGCTGGCCGGGCGACACCTCAGGGCCGGGCAACAGGTCCAGAGCCGGGGCCGCCCGATCTGGTCGCTTGGCCCCGAAACCGATCCCGAAAGCGCGGCGCAGCACCGTTTTGGCTGGCTCGACGACCTCGCGGCTCAGGGCGGTCCCGCAGCGCGCGATCTCGCTTGGGACTGGCTCAAGGACTGGATCACCCGATATGGCGACGGGCGCGGACCGGGCTGGACCTTTGAGGCTACCGCCAAGCGGCTGACGGTCTGGGTGTCCAACGGGGCCTGGCTGACCCAGAGCCCGTCGCCGCGTTCGGACGAGGCCGCGTTCCTGCGCAGCCTGTCGCTGCAATCGCGCTGGCTGGCGCGGCATTGGCACAAGGCGCAGGCCGGGCCGGGGCGCGTCATGGCGCTCTCGGCACTGTTGCAGGCCGAGATGGCGCTCTACGCCGCGCCGCGCCAGCCCGCCCGCCGCGCGGCGGCGTTGGGGCAGGCGGCGGCCACCGCCATCGGTCAGGACGGTGCCATCGCCTCTCGCGATCCCGAGGCGCTGCTCGATTTGCTCTGTTCGCTCAACACTGCCGCCGCGATTCTCGGGGCGGCCACCACCTCCGCCCAGCGCGACGCGATGGACGCGGCGGCCCGGCTGTTGCGGGCTCTGCGCCATGCCGACGGCGAGCTGGCGCGGTTTCACGGCGGCGGGCGAGGGGCCGAGGGGCGTCTGGAACGGGCGCTGCTCGAGGCGGAAGTGCCTGTGGGCGCGCCACCGGTCGGGCTGCGCATGGGGTACGCGCGGCTCGCGGCGGCGCGCACTACCGTGCTGCTCGACGCGGCAAGGCCACCGAGTGGTCCGCTCGCGACGCGGGCCCACGCCTCGACGCTGGCCTTCGAGATGACCTGCGGCCGCCGACCCCTGATCGTCAGCTGTGGCTCCGGTGCGCATCACGGGCCCGACTGGCGCCGTGCCGGGCGCGCCACACCGTCGCATTCCACGCTCTGCCTCGACGGGCACTCCTCGGCGCGCCTCGGGATGGGCCTGGGCGGGGCCGAGCCTTTGGTCGAGGGGCCGGGAGAGGTGCTGGCGCACCGCGCCGATGCCGATGGGATGCAACGGATCGAGGCTAGCCATGACGCTTGGCGTGCAAACTTCGGGCTGACGCATGATCGCAGGCTCGGGCTCGACCGAGGCGGCCTGACGCTCGTGGGCGAGGACCTGCTGACCACGCTCGGCCCCGCGGACGAGCGGGCCTTCGACGCCGCGAGCCATGCCGGGCGCGATCCGGGCGTCGCCTTCACGATCCGGTTCCACCTGCACCCCGACGTGGAGGCCGCGCTCGACGCGCAAGGGGCCGTGGCGCTGCTCCGGCTGCGCTCGGGCGAGGTCTGGCGTCTCGCGCATGACGGCGGCGCACGCCTGTCGCTGGCACCCTCGGTCTACCTCGAAAAGAGCCGTTCACGACCCGTGCCGACGCAACAGGTGGTTTTATCCGGCCGCGCGATGGCCTATGCGACCCTCGTCCGCTGGTCGCTCGTGCGATCGGGCGACGCCGTGCTGGCTCCGCGCGACCTGTGGCGCGGGGAGGGTGATCCGGCGTGAGGCCGGCGGACCAGGATCAGGAAGGACGACCCATGACCTCGCTTGCCCCGCTGCGCCGCGCGCTGCTCTCCGTTTCCGACAAGACCGGCCTCGTGGACCTCGCGCGCGCGCTCGACGCCCGCGGCGTCGAGCTGCTCTCCACCGGCGGCTCGGCCAAGGCGCTGCGCGAGGCGGGGCTGCCCGTCCGGGACGTGGCCGAGATCACCGGCTTTCCCGAGATGATGGACGGTCGCGTCAAGACGTTGCACCCCCGCGTGCACGGCGGCCTGCTCGCGGTGCGGAGCGATGACAGCCACACGGCGGCGATGGCCGAGCACGGCATCCCGGCGATCGACCTGCTGGTGGTCAACCTCTACCCCTTCGAGGAGACGGTGGCCAAAGGCGCCGACTACGACACCTGCATCGAGAACATCGACATCGGCGGCCCGGCGATGATCCGCGCCGCCGCCAAGAACCACGCCGATGTCTGCGTGGTGACGGATGTCGAGGACTACGAGGCGCTGCTGTCGGAGCTGGAGAACAACGACGGCCAGACCGATCTGCCCTTCCGCAAGCGGCTCGCCCAGACCGCCTATGCCCGCACCGCCGCCTATGACGCCGCCGTCTCGACCTGGATGGCACGGGCCATCGGCGAGACGACGCCGCGCCGCCGCGCCTTTGCCGGCACGCTGGTCCAGACGCTGCGTTATGGCGAGAACCCGCACCAGCAGGCGGCCTTCTACACCGACGGCACCTCGCGTCCGGGCGTCGCCACCGCGCGGCAGATCCAGGGCAAGGAGCTGAGCTACAACAACATCAACGACACCGACGCGGCCTATGAGCTGGTGGCCGAGTTCGGCGGTGACGCACCTGCCTGCGCGATCATCAAGCACGCCAACCCCTGCGGCGTCGCCACCGGCGGCTCGCTGGTCGAGGCCTATGCGCGCGCCTTCGATTGCGACCGCACCTCGGCCTTTGGCGGCATCGTGGCGCTGAACCGGCCGCTCGACGGCGCGACTGCCGCGGAGATCGCGAAGATCTTCACCGAGGTCGTCATCGCGCCCGGCGCCGACGAAGAGGCCCGCGCCATCTTCGCCGCCAAGAAGAACCTGCGCCTGCTGGTAACCGAGGCGCTGCCCGATCCGCGCGCGCCGCGTCTGACCTATCGGCAGGTCGCCGGTGGCCTGCTGGTGCAGGACCACGATTCGGGCTTCGTGAGCCGCGACGACCTCAAGGTCGTGACCAAGCGCGCGCCCTCGGCGCAGGAGATCGAAGACCTGATGTTCGCTTGGACCGTGGCGCGGCACGTGAAGTCGAACGCCATCGTCTATGCCAAGGACGGCCAGACGGTGGGTGTCGGCGCAGGCCAGATGAGCCGGCTCGACAGCGCGCTGATCGCGGCTGCCAAGGCGGGCCGCATGGGCGAGGCGCTGGGCCTGTCCGAAACCCCCGCCAAGGGTTCGGTCGTGGCGTCGGATGCGTTCTTTCCCTTTGCCGACGGGTTGATGGAAGCGGCGGGCGCGGGCGTCACGGCGGTGATCCAGCCGGGTGGTTCGATGCGCGACGACGAGGTGATCGCCGCCGCCGACGAGGCAGGTCTGGCGATGGTGCTGACCGGCATGCGTCATTTCCGGCACTGAGGAGAGCGCGGTGCGATTGACCCTCTGGACCGGCTTTTGGGTGTTTCTCGCCGATCAGGCGACGAAATACCTCGTGGTGCACGCGCTCGGGCTGATGGAGCGCCTTCAGATGGAGGTGATCCCCGGCATCCTGAGCTTTCGCATGGCGTGGAACAGAGGTGTCAACTTCGGACTTTTCGCGGGCTTCGACATGCGCTGGGTGCTGGTGGGGCTGGCGCTCGCCATCTCGGCGGCGGTCCTCGTCTGGATCGCCCGCGACGGCGGCGGGCGCATGGCGCGGATCTCGGCGGGGCTCTTGGTGGGCGGTGCGCTGGGCAACGTCATCGACCGGGTGCTCTATGGCGCGGTGGCCGACTTCCTCAACGTCAGCTGCTGCGGCATCGAAAACCCCTATGCCTTCAACATCGCCGACATTGCGATCTTTCTGGGCGCGGTGGGGCTGGTGCTGTTCGGCGGCGACAAACCTCAGTCCGACCGGCGGCCCGGCCCGGGCGGGGTGTCACCGCGCCGCAAGCGCGGCACAAAGAGCCCGTGACCCGGCGCATGACCTGCGATAGTCAGGGGGTCGGACAAGACCGACGGGGACGACACATGCGACTGGCACTGGCCGCGGGGCTGACCGCGCTGATACTCGCGGGCTGCAGCCGGGGCGATGGTCCCGCGGGCCCCGATCCGGCCCTCGTGGTGCCCCAGCAGCCGCTCACGATCCCGGCGCGCCTCGATCTGCCGCCACCCGCGCCGGGCACGGTGAACCGCGCCGATCCCGATCCGAGCGAGGTCGCCCTGCGTACCCGTTCGCGCCAGACCGCGCTGCAGCCGCCTTTCTGATCGCTCGCGGCCCCTCACGAAGCCGTGGCGGCGCTTGCGGCGGCGGCGCGGCACCGTAGGTTGGGCGCAGCGAAGGAGGCACTTCATGCTGCGCAGACTGGCCCTGGCCACCCCCGTCATCCTTGCCTTGCCCGTGCTGGCATCGACCGTGTCGGCCCAAGAGGCCGCCCCGGTGATCGCCACGGGTGACGCGGTGACGACCTACACGCTCGACAACGGCCTCGAGGTGGTGGTGATCGAGGATCACCGCGCCCCCGTGGTCACCCAGATGCTGTGGTACCGCGTGGGCTCCGCCGACGAGCCCGAAGGCGCCTCTGGCGTCGCGCATTTCCTCGAACACCTGCTGTTCAAGGCCACCGACGATCTGGAGGCGGGCGAGTTCTCGGCCACGGTCGCGGCCAATGGCGGCTCGGACAACGCCTTCACCTCGACCGACTACACCGCCTATTTCCAGCGCGTCGCCGCCGACCGCCTGCCGCTCATGATGCAGATGGAAGCCGAGCGGATGAACGATCTCGCGCTCACCGACGAGGACATCGAGACCGAGCGGCAGGTGATCGTCGAGGAGCGGAACCAGCGCACCGAGAGCAACCCCGGCGCTCTGGCGCGCGAGCAGATGGTCGCCGCGCAATACATCAACCACCCCTATGGCCGTCCGGTGATCGGCTGGATGCACGAGATCGAGGGCTTGGGCCGCAAGGAAGTGCGCGACTTCTACGAGACCTATTATTCGCCCAACGACGCGATTCTCGTGGTGGCGGGCGACGTGCTCCCCGAGGAGGTGCTGGCGCTCGCCGAAGAGCATTATGGCCCGATCCCGGCCGAACCCGACCTGCCCGAGCGCATCCGCCCGCAAGAGCCGCCGCAGCGCGCAGCGCGCCATCTCGTTTACGTCGATGAGCGCGTCTCCCAGCCCTATGTCACCCGCAGCTACCTCGCGCCCGAGCGCGATTCGGGCGATCAGGAGACGGCGGCGGCGCTGACCTATCTGGCCGAGATCCTTGGCGGTTCGTCCTTTACCTCGGTGTTGGGCGAGGAGCTGGTGTTCGAGCGCGACATCGCGCTGCACGCAGGTGCGGGCTACGACGGCATGTCGCTCGACGACGCGACCTTCTCGCTTTCGATCGTGCCCAAGCCCGGCGTGACGCTCGACGCCGCCGAAGCGGCGCTCGATGAGGTGGTGGCAGGGTTTCTCGACACCGGCCCCACGCCCGAGCAGATGGAGCGCATCCGCACCCAGCTTCGGGCCTCCGAAATCTATGCCCGCGATTCGGTCGAAGCTCTGGCGCGGCGATATGGTGCTGCTTTGAGCCAGGGACTGACGGTGGAGGACGTGGGCGCGTGGCCCGAGATCCTGCAATCCGTCACCGCCGAGCAGGTGGTCGAGGCCGCCCGTGCGGTGTTCGACCCCGACCAGAGCGTGACGCTGCACGTTGCCCCGACCCGCGAGGAGGAGCCGAAATGATCCGCACCCTGAGCCTGACCCTCGCCTTCTGCGCCGGATTTGCCGGTGTCGCCCGGGCCGAGATCGAGATCGAGGAAGTGACCTCGCCCGGCGGTATCGAAGCTTGGCTGGTCGAGGACCATACCATTCCCTTCACCGCGCTGGAGCTGCGCTTCGAAGGCGGTACCGGTCTCGACGATCCCGAGCGGCTGGGCGCGGTGAATCTGATGACCGGCCTTCTCGAGGAAGGGGCAGGCGAGATGGACGCCCGCGCCTTCCAAGCCGCGCGAGAGGATCTCGCGGCGAGCTTTTCCTTCGACGTCGGCACCGACACGCTTCGGGTGTCGGCCCGAATGCTGAGCGAGAACCGCGACGCGGCGGCGGATCTGCTGCGCGCCGCATTGGCCGCGCCGCGCTTTGATCCCGTGGCGATCGAGCGGGTGCGCGGGCAGGTGCAGTCGATCCTGGCACAGGACGAACAGAACCCGCGTCGCCTCGCCAGCCGGGCCTTTTACGAGGCGGCCTTTGGCGATCACCCCTATGGGCGCCCCGACAACGGCACGCCCGAAAGCGTGGCGGCGCTGACCCGTGAGGATCTGCTCGAGGCGCATGAGGCGGCGTTGACCCGCGACCGCGTGCATGTGGCTGCCGTGGGCGACATCACGCCCGAAAAGCTGGGCGCGCTCATCGACGAGCTGTTGGGCGATCTGCCGCAGACCGGCCCGGACCTCCCCGATCATGTGGATTTCGGACTGACCGGCGGCATCGATGTGATCGATTATCCAACCCCGCAATCCACCGCCCTGTTCGGCCAGCCCGGTCTCAAGCGCGACGACCCGGATTTCTTCGCGGCCTATGTGCTCAACCACATTCTCGGCGGCGGCGGCTTCGAGAGCCGCCTGATGACCGAGGTGCGCGAGAAGCGCGGTCTAACCTACGGCGTCAGCACCGATCTGGTGCCTTTGGAAAACGCCGAGTTCTGGATTGGCTCGCTGGCCTCGGCCAATGACAAGATGGCCCAAGCGATCGAGGTCATCCGCGACCAGTGGGCGCGCATTGCCAGCGAGGGCGTTACGCAGCAGGAGCTGGACGCGGCCAAGACCTATCTCACTGGGGAGTATCCGCTGCGCTTTGACGGCAACGGGCCGATCGCCGACATTCTTGTCGGCATGCAGCTCACCGGCCTGCCCAAGAGCTATGTGACCGAACGCAACGCCTTCATCGAAGCGGTAACGCTGGAGGAGGTGAACCGGGTCGCCGCCGAGCGCGTGGACCCGCAGGCGTTGCACTTCGTGGTGGTGGGTCGCCCCGAGGGGCTGGAGCCCGACACGGCCCCGCGAATCACCCTGCCGGAGGTGGTGCCGCCCGCCGAGTGAGGCCTCGCGCCGAGGTCGCGGGGCGTGCTAGTCTCGCGCCCATGACGCTGCACACCCCTGCCGACCCCGCCCCGCGCCCCGTGATCCGCCAACTCGACGAGGCGGCGATCAACCGCATCGCCGCGGGCGAGGTGGTCGAGCGTCCGGCATCGGCGGTCAAGGAACTGGTGGAGAACGCGCTCGACGCAGGGGCGCGGCGCATCGAAGTGACCATCTCCAACGGCGGCAAGAGCCTGATCCGGGTGCGCGACGACGGCTGCGGCATGACGGCGGAAGAGCTGCCTCTGGCACTGGCGCGCCACGCCACCTCCAAAATCGACGGCTCGGACCTGTTGGAGATCCACAGCTTCGGCTTTCGCGGCGAGGCGCTGGCCTCCTTGGGGGCGGTGGGGCGGCTGACGCTCACCTCGCGGGTGGCGGGGCAGGAGGCGGCGACGATTTCGGTCACCGGCGGGCGCCTGGGGGCGGTGGCACCCGCCGCGCTCGACCGGGGCACGGTGGTCGAGCTGCGCGACCTGTTTCACGCGACACCGGCCCGGCTCAAGTTCATGCGCACCGACCGCGCTGAGGCGCAGGCGCTGGCCGAGGCGCTGCGCCGGCTTGCCATGGCCGAGCCGCATGTCGCCTTCGTGTTGCGCGACATCACTGACGGGCGCGAGCGCGAGATCTTTCGCGTCGATGCCGAGGCGGGCGATCCGGTCACCGCGTTGGGCAACCGCCTTGCCGCCATCCTTGGCCGCGAGTTCCATGACAACGCGCTGCCTGTCGACGGCAGCCGCGAGGGGCTGCATCTCACCGGCTTTGCGGCGCTGCCGACCTATTCGCGCGGCGCGGGTGTGAGCCAGCACGTCTTCGTCAACGGCCGTCCGGTGACCGACCGGCAACTTACCGGAGCCCTGCGCGCGGCCTATATGGATTTTCTGTCGCGCGACCGGTTTCCCGCCGCCGCGCTCTTCGTCGAATGCGCGCCGCAGCTCGTCGACGTCAACGTGCACCCGGCCAAATCCGAGGTGCGGTTTCGCGACGCCCAAGCGGTGCGCGGGTTGATCGTCTCGACCCTGCGCGCGGCGCTGTCTGAGGCAGGGCACCGCGCCTCGACCACCGTGGCGTCGGAGACATTGTCGATGATGCGCCCCGGCCCGGCGGCGCGTTCAGGCGATGCGGGCGGGCTGATCGACGAGGAGGACCGCCCCGCGCGGGGGGCTTCCGGTGCCCCGGCCCGCATCTACCAGATGGACCGCCCTTCGATGCGCGCGATGAGTGTGGCCCGCGTCGCTCAGGCGCCGGGCATGGCCGAATCGAGCTTCGGCTTCGAAACCGCGCACGGCCTGCCGGATGCGCGTCTGTCGGGCACCGATCTGCCCTCGGCACGCGTCGAGGAGGCGGGCCGGCAGCCGGGGGCCGAAGCGCTGCCGCTGGGCGCGGCGCGCGCGCAGCTTCACGGCAACTGGATCGTGGCCCAGACCGAAACCGGCATGGTGCTGGTGGATCAGCACGCCGCGCATGAGCGGCTGGTCTACGAGCGATTGAAGCGGCAGATGGCCGAAACCGGTGTCGCGGCGCAGGCGCTGCTGGTGCCCGAGATCGTCGATCTCGGGGCCGGCGCGGAGCGGCTGCTGGAGGTGGCCGAGGACCTGTCGAAGCTTGGCCTGAGCATCGAGGCCTTCGGCCCGGGCACGGTCGCGGTGCGCGAGACACCCGCGATGCTGGGCCGGATCGACGCGGGCGCGCTGCTGCGCGACATTCTCGATGAGTTGGAGGATCTCGACGCCAGCACGGCGCTTCCGGCGCGGCTCGACGCGATCCTGAGCCGCGTCGCCTGCCATGGCTCGGTGCGATCGGGTCGACAGATGCGCGCCGAAGAAATGAACGCGCTGCTGCGCGAGATGGAAGCCACACCGGGATCGGGGCAGTGCAACCATGGCCGGCCCACCTATGTCGAATTGAAGTTAACGGATATAGAGAAGCTGTTCGGGAGACGCTAAGAGCGATTGTCGAACGGGGCTTCACGGCTATTTGATCAGTATACTGCGAGTATGAGGAGTGGCGCGATGCGAACGGGTATGAACACGGGAGCTGCCGTGATGGCCTTGTTCCTGGCAGGCTGCGGCGAGGTCGAGCCTCTGGTGATGCCGCTGCTGGAATCAGTGGCGCTGCCACCGGTCATGCCGCCTGTGGCTCATGTCCGGATGTTGCCCGATCCCGCACCCTTCGAGCCGGAATACGCTGAACGGCCTTTCCAGATGGGGCCGATGTCCGTGATCGCCCCGGGCCGGGATGGTCACATGGCAACTTGGCGGTTGATCCCCTGCCAAGAAGGCCGCGCAATCTGCGTCAATGGCCACGCCGGGCGGCTTTCGGTTGCGGGTGACACCTATGTGGTAAGCGGCGTGCACGGCATGAGCTTTCATCTGGAAACCGGCGGCGGCGGCTTCGTGACCCGCAGCGGTGGCGGCAAGTTCGCCGATCTGCAGGCCCCGCTGGCCTGGGAGCATTTCCCCGAGGTCGAAGTGGCGACGCTGGCCCGTGCTGAGGCACTGGCCGTGAACCCGGGTCGCCCCATGCCCATGAAGTGACGCATCGGGGGGTTTCGTCGGATCGTGGCGACCGATAAGGAAGGGGCCGACGAAGCCCGAAGTGGCCGGAACGGTTGGTGGTGCGGCGGTCGACCCAGACAGGGGATCTGAGCATCACGTCGTCCTCGACCCGTCCGCATGATGCGGAGGGGCCGCCGGCCATTGCCAGATCGAGAGGTCCGCGATGCGCCACATTCTCCTGCCGACCACCGCCCTCATGGCCGCACCCGGCACGGTTCTTGCCCACACCGGCCACGTGGCCGATCTTGCCGGTCACGACCACTGGGTCGCCGGTGCCGCCATCGGCCTTGCCATCGCGCTGGGCCTGTGGGGCGCGCTCAAGGGCGGGCGCAAGGACGATGAGACCGAGGCGGCCGAACCGCAGGGCGACGAGGCGCAGGCATGAGCGTCTCCGCCCCCGCCTCGTCCTTTGCCTCCGGCCCCAAGACCGGCGTGATGATCTGCGGCCATGGCTCGCGCAGCCAATCGGCGGTCGATGAATTCGCGATTCTCGCCGAAAAGCTGCCCGCGCTTTTGCCGCCCGACTGGCCGGTGGAATACGGCTATCTCGAATTCGCCAACCCGGTGATCCGCGACGGTCTCGACCGGCTGCGCGAACAGGGCTGCACCCGCATCCTCGCGGTGCCCGGCATGTTGTTTGCCGCGATGCATGCCAAGAACGACATTCCCACCGTGCTCAACACCTATGCCGCCAAGCACGGCATCGAGATCATCTATGGCCGCGAGCTCGGGGTCGATCCGCGCATGGTCGCCGCCGCCGCCGACCGCATCCGAAGCGCGCTCGACGCCAATCCCTCCGACGTGCCGATGCACGAGACCTGCCTCGTGGTGATCGGGCGTGGCGCGTCTGATCCCGACGCCAACGGCAACGTTGCCAAGATCGCGCGGCTGCTCTGGGAGGGCATGGGTTTCGGCTGGTGCGAGACGGGCTATTCCGGTGTCACCTTTCCGCTGGTCGAGCCTTGCCTCGAACACGTGGCCAAGCTGGGCTACCGCCGGGTCGTGGTGTTCCCGTATTTCCTGTTTTCGGGCATCCTGATCGACCGGATCTACGGCTTCACCGACCGGGTGGCCGAAGCGCATCCCGAGCTGGAGGTCGTGAAGGCGCCCTATCTGGGCGACCATGGCGAGGTGCTCGCCACCTTTGCCGAGCGCGTGACCGAGCTTGTGGGCGAGGTGGTGCCGCCGACCTGCGGCATGTGCAAATACCGCACGCAGGTCTTGGGTTTCGAGGCCGAGGTGGGTGCGGTGCAGGAGAGCCATCACCACCACGTCGAGGGGCAGGGGGCGAATGCGCCCGGCTCCAACGTGGCCGATTGCGCGCTGTGCGAGGACTTCTGCACCGGCCTGTGCCGTCTGGACGCCGCCGACCGCCATGCCCATGCCCATGCGCACGGCCTGCCGCATGACCACACGCATGATCATGCGCATGACCATCATCACGGCCATCACCACCACGACCATAGCCATGGCCATGATCACGATCACCAGCACGCGGTTTACCCGCAGGCCGACCATCCCCTTGGCCCGCTCAGCGTGTTGAAGTCGCGCAAGTGAGCCACTTTACTCCTCAAATACTCAAATCCCCCGGCCAGCGCCGCGTGGGACGGAGGCCGTGATGCGCCCCTACGAGACCGACCCCTCCAAGATATACGCCCAGAGCTTTGCGACGGTGCGCGCCGAGGCCAAGCTCGACCGTTTTCCCGAGGATCTGCGTCCGATGGTGATCCGCCTGATCCACGCCTGCGGCATGGTCGAGATCGCGGATCGTCTAGCGTTCTCTCCAGCCGCGATGTCTGCAGGCCGCGCGGCGCTGGCGTCGGGCGCGCCCGTGCTGTGTGATTGCGAGATGGTGGCGGCGGGGATCATCCGGCGGCATCTGCCAGGTACCGAGGTTCTGGTAACGCTGAACGACGCGCGTGTGCCGGGTATGGCGACGGATCTGTCGACCACGCGCTCGGCGGCGGCGGTGGAGCTGTGGCGCGAGCACATCGAGGGCGCGGTGGTGGCGGTAGGCAACGCGCCCACTGCGCTGTTCCACCTGCTGGAGCGGCTCGATGCAGGTTGGCCGAAACCGGCGCTGATCCTCGGCTTCCCGGTGGGTTTCGTCGGCGCGGCGGAGTCCAAGGCGGAGCTTGCGAGTAATGCGCGCGGCTGCGAGTTCGTGGCGCTCAGGGGCCGCAAGGGCGGCTCGGCCATGGCGTCGGCGGCGGTGAACGCGCTAGCCAATGGCATTTCGGAGGAACGGGGATGAACGCGGTCGCAGCTCAAGAGCCATGGCTCCACGTCGTCGGCATCGGCGAGGACGGCATGGAGGGCCTGCTGCCCGCGACCCGCGCCGTGGTCGAGGCGGCCGAGATCATCGTCGGCGGAGATCGGCATCACGAGCTTGCCGGTGCGGTAGGAGCCGAGCGCGTGGCCTGGCCCAGCCCCTTCGACGCGCTGATCGACCAGCTCGAGGGTTACAAGGGCCGCCGCGTCGTGGTTCTGGCAACGGGCGATCCGCTGTGGTTCTCGGTCGGTGCGCGGATCGGCCGGGCGATCCCGGCGTCCGAGATCGTATTCCACCCGCAGCTTTCGGCGTTCCAGCTGGCTTCCGCCCGCATGGGCTGGAGCCTCGCGGATGTCGAGACGCTGACCGTGCATGGCCGCCCCGTGGAGCAGATGATCGCCTTCATCCAACCGCAGGCGCGGCTGTTGATCCTGACCACCGGATCGGACACGCCCGGCCAGATCGCGCGGTTCCTGACCGAGCGTGGCTTTGGGCGCAGCCCAATGACGGTGCTGGCTAACATGGGCGGCGAGGCCGAGGCCCGTTTTGACGGCCTGGCGGAGGCGTGGGACCACGAGGTGCCCGCCTTCAACACGCTGGCCGTCGACTGCGTGGCCGCCCCCGATGCCGCGCTGATCCCACGCGTGCCGGGGCTCGACGACAGCCTCTTCGTCTCGGACGGCACGATGACAAAGCGCGAGCTGCGCGCGGCGACGCTGGCCAAGCTGATGCCGATGCGCGGCGCGCTGCTCTGGGACATCGGCACCGGCTCAGGCTCGGTCGCGATCGAATGGATGCGGGCGGCCCGCTAT
Source organism: uncultured Limimaricola sp. (assembly GCF_964022235.1). Taxonomy (NCBI): domain Bacteria; kingdom Pseudomonadati; phylum Pseudomonadota; class Alphaproteobacteria; order Rhodobacterales; family Paracoccaceae; genus Limimaricola; species uncultured Limimaricola sp. The sequence goes on from NZ_CAXHZL010000001.1 coordinate 119,075, forward strand.
GCCAATGCTATCGGCATCGAGCCGCGCGCCGACCGTCGGGCGATGGCCGCGGCCAATGCGCTGGCGCTTGGCACGCCGCGGCTGCGGCTGGTCGAGGGCGAGGCGCCGGGCGCGCTGACCGGCCTGCCCGCCCCGGACGCGATCTTCATCGGCGGCGGGCTGTCGGCCGAAGTGTTCGAGGCGGCTTGGGCCGCGCTGCGCCCGCTGGGGCGGCTGGTGGCCAACGCGGTGACCCTTGAAAGCGAGGCGGCGCTGATCGGGTTGCACAAGGCGCATGGCGGGTCGCTGGTGCGTATCTCGGTGCAACGGGCCGAACCGGTGGGGCGGCTGACCGGCTGGCGTCCGGCAATGCCGGTGATGCAATGGAGCCTGATCAAGCGATGACCACTCCCGCATCGGGCACGCTCTACGGCGTCGGTCTCGGCCCGGGCGCGCCGGATCTCATCACCCTGCGCGCCGCGCGGCTGATCGAGGGGGCCCGCGTCGTCGCCTATCCGACCCTTGCAGGGGGCGCGAGTTTCGCGCGCGCCATCGCCGCCGATCTCATCGCGCCGACTGCGCGCGAGATCGTCATGGACGTGCCGATGACGGTCGAGCGCGGCCCGGCGCAGGCCGCTTATGACGCAGGAGCCGCGCAGATCGCCCAAGCCTTGGAGGCGGGCGAGGACGTGGTGTGTCTCTGCGAGGGCGACCCGTTCTTCTACGGCTCCTTCATGTATCTTTTTGCGCGGCTCGAGGCGCATCACCGCGTCGAGATCGTGCCCGGCGTTACCTCGCTCACCGCCGCCGCCGCCGCCGCACGTCGTCCACTGGCCGCCCGTAACGAGCGTTTGACCGTTTTGCCGGGGCCGCTCCCCGAGGCGGAGCTGCGCGCCCGGATCGAGGGCGCCGAGAGCGTGGCGATCATGAAACTGGGCCGCCATTTTCCGAAGGTCCGCGCCGTGATCGAAGATCTCGGCCTCACCGCCCATGCCACTTACGTCGAGCGTGCCACGCTGGAGGCCGAAGTGGTTCGCCCGCTGGCCGATGCGCCCGATACCGCCCCTTATTTTTCGATGATCATTCTCACGAAGGGAGCCGATCCTTGGCTGTGACCCCCGTTGTCCTCGCGCTGTCGCGCTCTGGCGAAACCGTGGCCCGCCGCGTGGCCGAAGCCTTGGGCGCCCCCCTGCATGGCCGCGAGGGCCGGGTCGAGGCCGCCGATGCCTTCTTTGCCGATGCGCTGGAGCACGCGCGCGATCTATTCGCCGCCGGAACGCCCATCGTCGGCGTCTGCGCGAGTGGCATCCTGATCCGCGCGGTGGCCCCGATGCTCTCGGACAAGCGCGGCGAGCCGCCCGTCATCTCCGTCTCCGACGACGGCCGTGTCGTCGTCCCCTTGCTCGGCGGCCATCGCGGCGCGAACCGGCTGGCCAAGCGCATCGCCGAGGCCTTGGGCGCCACCGCGGCCGTCACCACCGCAGGCGACGTCTCGCTCGGCGTGGCGCTCGATGAGCCGCCCTTGGGCTACCGCCTCGTGAACCCCCACGACGCCAAGGGCGCGATGGCGGCGCTGCTCTCGGGCGGCGGCGCGACTGTGACCGGCGAGGCCCCGTGGCTGGCCGATCTGCCGCAGGGTGACGCGCTGAGGATCACCGTAGCGGAGGCCCCGCAGCAGGGCCTCGGCCCCGACCACCTGCATTTCGCGCCGCAGCGCGCGGTGCTGGGTCTTGGCTGCGCCCGCAATTGCCCGCCCGAGGAGCTCGCAGCCCTCGTCCGCGAGACCCTCGCCGAGGCGGGCATCGCGCCCGAGGCGGTGCAGGCCGTGGCCTCGATCGACCTCAAGGCTGACGAGCCCGCGATCCTGAATGTTTCACGTGCAATCGGCGTGCCACTGCGCCTGTTCACCGCCGCCGAGCTTGAGGCCGAGGCACCGCGTCTTGCCACCCCGTCGGAGGTCGTCTTTGCCGAGGTCGGCTGCCACGGTGTGTCGGAAGGGGCGGCGCTGGCCCAAGGTGGGCCCGAGGCCACGCTTGCCGTGACCAAGCGCAAGACCGCCAACGCCACCTGCGCGCTGGCCATGACGCCGCAGCCTGCCACCGAATTGCGCGGACGCAGGCGGGGCCGCCTTTCGGTCGTGGGTATCGGCCCGGGCCAATCCGGCTGGCGCACGCCCGAGGCGTCGCGCCTCATCGCCGAGGCCGAGGAACTGGTGGGCTACGGGCTCTATATCGACCTGCTGGGGCCGCTGGCTGCCGGAAAACCGCGCGCCGACTTCCCGCTCGGTGGCGAGGAAGATCGCTGCCGCTACGCGCTGGAGCGCGCCGCCGAAGGGCGCGACGTGGCGCTGATCTGCTCGGGCGATGCGGGCATCTACGCCATGGGCGCGCTGGTGTTCGAGCTGCTGGGCCGCGATGCGGCCAATGGTGGCGTCTCGGACGCCGCGCGCCGCATCGAGGTCACCTGCACACCCGGCGTCTCGGCTCTGCAGGCCGCCGCCTCGCGCGCCGGAGCCCCTCTGGGTCACGACTTCTGCGCCATCTCGCTGTCGGACCTGCTCACCCCGCGTGAGGATATCGTGAAGCGGCTGCACGCCGCCGCCCAAGGCGATTTCGTCATCGCCTTCTACAACCCGGTGTCCAAACGCCGCCGCACGCTGCTGGCCGAGGCGCGCGAGATCCTTCTGCAGCACCGTCCGGCCGACACGCCGGTGCTGCTCGCCTCCTCTCTGGGCCGTCCCGAGGAAGAGATCCGTTACCGCCGCCTCGACGAGCTGCAGGTCGACGAGGTCGATATGCTGACCGTCGTGCTCGTCGGCTCCTCGCAGTCGAAGCTGGTGCAACTTGGGGAAGGGCCGCGCATGGTCACCCCGCGCGGTTATGCCAAGAAGATCGATGCGCGCTGATCAAGGCGGCGGGCGGGTGGCCGCTGGCCGCCGTGAGTATTTGAAGAGCAAAGTCGCAAGGAGCGCGCCATGACCGTCTATTTCATCGGGGCCGGGCCGGGCGATCCGGAGCTTTTGACCCTCAAGGGCGCGCGCCTCATCGCAGCTTGCCCCGTCTGCCTCTATGCCGGGTCCCTGGTGCCCTCGGAGGTCGTGGCTGGCGCGCCCAAGGGCGCGCGGGTGCTCGACACCGCGCCGATGACGCTCGACGAGACCCATGCCGAGATCGTCGCCGCCCATGCGCGGGGGCAGGACGTGGCACGGGTCCATTCCGGCGATCCCTCGCTCTACGGTGCCATCGCCGAGCAGATCCGCAGGCTCAAGGCGGATGGCATTGCCTATGAGATCATCCCCGGCGTGCCCGCCTATACCGCCGCCGCCGCCGCCCTTGGGCAGGAGTTGACGATCCCCGAACTGGCGCAGTCCATCGTTCTCACCCGCATGTCGATGAAATCCACCGCCATGCCGGCGGGCGAGACGCTCGAGAACTTCGCCGCCACGGGCACCACATTGGCCATTCACCTCGGGATTCGTGCACTGCGCGACATCGAGCGGCGACTGACGCCCTTTTACGGGGCCGACTGCCCCGTCGCCGTGGTCTACCGCGCCAGCTGGCCCGATCAGCAGGTGATCCGTGGCACGCTGGCGGACATCCATGCCAAAGTCCGCACCGCCAAGCTCACCCGCACCGCGCTGATCCTCGTCGGCCCGGCGCTGGGGCGCGATCAGGGGTTCCCTGACAGCGCTTTGTACGATCCCGCACAGCCGCACGTCCTGCGCCCCAAAGCGCGCGCCTGAGAGGAATTTTTCGGGAACGTAGCTTGAATTTCATATTCTTCTGCGCAGGATGGAAGGCAGGGGAGGATGCGCGATGACCGATTACCTGACCAAGGACCTCGAAGATGCCATGGAGGCCGCGCGCCGCGCTGCCCAGCGCCGTTCGGCGCGGCTGTGCGTGCATGACGGGGAGGACGTCCATCCGGTGCTGCGCATGTGGGAAACGGGCTTTGCCCTCGCCGCCAAGGACGCGCCGATCCTTCATGGCTTCGTCGACCTCTACGACGGTCCGCGTCATCTCTACCAATGCCTCGTCATGACCTCTCGCGTCGAGGACGGCGAGCGGGTCTACGAGTTCAAGCGCCACAGCCGCGTCGCCGACACCGCCCCCGTCGATTTCGAGCGGACCGAGGCAGAGCCGGCGCTGCGTCTGCCCCGGCACTAAGGCATCACTGCAGGTCCGAAAACGCCTCCTGCAGCCGGGTCACCGCCTCGGCCACCCGCGCGCGGGGCGTGGCGATGTTGAACCGTTGGTAGCTCTCGCCCCCCAGTCCGAAACTGGTGCCGTGGTTCACCGCGATCTTCGCATCGCCCTCAATCCGCCGCAGCACCTCTTCGCGGGTCATGCCGGTGCCCGAGAAATCGACCCATTCGAGATAGGTGGATTCGAGCGTCATCGGCGTCACGCCGGGGATCTGCGCCACGCCCGCCTCGAACAATCGCCGGTTGCCGTCGAGATAGCCGCGCAGCGCCTCCAGCCAGTCCATTCCCTCGGGCGACATCGCCGCTGTCGCCATGGCAAGGCCAAAGCTATTAGGTGACAGGCCCAGCGCCGACATACGCGCTGAAAACCGCGCCTTGAGCGCCGGGTCCGATACGATGACGTTGCCGATATGCGCGCCCGCGATGTTGAAGGTCTTGGTCGTCGCGGTCAGCATCACCAACCGGTCGGCCACGCCTTCGATCCGCGTCATCGCCGTATGCGTAACGCCCGGCATGGTCAGGTCGCAGTGGATCTCGTCGGAGATGAGGATCAGATCGTGCCGCCGCGCGAACGCGGCCCATCCCTCGAGCTCGGCCCGGCTCCAGACCCGACCGCCGGGGTTCTGGGGCGAGCACAAGATCATCATCTTTTCGCGGCCCGTCATCATCGCGTCCCACGCGTCGAAATCGGGCACGTAGCGGCCATGGTCCAGCGCAAGCGGGCATTCGACCACCTCGCGCCCGGCGGCGCGGATCACCCGCGCGAAGGCATGGTAGACTGGAGTGAACAGCACCACGCCGTCGCCCGGATCGGTAAAGGCGTCGACGCAGACGCCGGTGGCGTTGACGAGACCATGCGTGGTGAAGATGTCGCCCGCATCGGGCCGCCAGCCATGGCGGCGGTCCATCCACCAGCCGATCGCCTCGCGCTGGGCGTCGTCGGTGGCGGCGTAGCCATAGATGCCATGCGCGGCCATCTCCTCGACCGCGCGCTGCACACAGGCGGGGGGGCGGAAATCCATGTCCGCGACCCACATGGCGATCCCCTCGCGGGGGCTGACGCCATAGACCTTCTCCATGCTGTCCCACTTGGAACAATTGGTGCCGCGCCGGTCGATGATCTCGTCGAAGTCGGGGGCGGCGGGGCGGTCGAGGCTCATGGCGGTCTCCTGTTGGTCGCGCCCCAGAGGCTGCACGGGCCGGGTAGGGCGTGCAAGGGCCCGCGTGTTGCCTTGCGCGTCGCTTGGCCCTAGATCGGCGCCATGACATTGCGCCCCATCCTCATTCACCCCGACCCGCGTCTCAAGACCGTGGCCGATCCGGTGCCCGCCATCACCGACGAGATCCGCCGTCTCGCCGACGATATGCTCGAGACCATGTACGACGCGCCGGGCATCGGCCTCGCCGCGCCGCAGATCGGCCAGATGAGCCGGTTGCTCGTCATGGACGCCGCCAAGGAAGACGAGGAGACCGCCCGCCCGATGGTGCTGGTGAACCCGAGCGTCACCTGGGCCTCCGAGAGCCGCTCGGTCTACGAGGAAGGCTGCCTTTCGATCCCCGAGCAGTTCGCCGAAGTCGAGCGCCCGGCCGAGGTCGAAGTGCAGTGGCTTGGCCTCGATGGCAAGACCCACACCGAACGCTTCGACGGGCTCTGGGCCACCTGCGTGCAGCACGAGATCGACCATCTCGATGGCCGGCTCTTCATCGATTATCTCAAACCGATGAAGCGGCAGATGATCACCCGCAAGATGGTCAAGCTTAAGCGCGAGCGGGCGCGCGGCTGATGGCCGTGCTCGACATCGTCCTGCATCCCGCCCCGGTGCTGCGCGCCAAGGCGCAGCCCGTCGCGCTGTTCGACGCGACGCTCTCCAAGCTCGCCGCCGACATGATCGAGACGATGTACGACGCCCCCGGTCGCGGGTTGGCCGCGCCGCAGGTCGGGCTACCGATGCGAATCTTCGTCACGGATGTCGACTGGCGCGAGGGCGACCCAGCGCCCAAGGTCTTCGTGAACCCCGAGATCACGCAGGCCTCCCAAGACACCGTGCTGCGCGAGGAGGGTTGCTTGTCGATCCCCGACACGCCTTGCCGCGTCCGCCGCCCGGCCCGCGTGACGCTGAAATGGCAGGATCTGACGGGTCTTGGCCACGAGGCCGCGTTTGAGGGCATCGAGGCCACCTGCATCCAGCACGAGCTCGATCATCTGGACGGCATCCTGTGCATTGACCGCCATGAAGAGGAAGACCTCGAATGACCCGCCCCATCCTGCGCTGGCCGCACCCCGTGCTGCGCCGTCCCGCCGCCCCGGTCGAGGCGATCACGGACGAAATCCGTGGCCTCTGGGACGAGATGATCGAGGCCATGGACGCCATGCCCGGCGTCGGCCTCGCCGCGCCGCAGATCGGCGTGGGCCTGCGTCTTGCGGTGGTCGATGCCTCGGACGGGCGCGGAAAGGCGGTGCGCATGGCCAACCCCGAAGTGCTGCATGCCAGCGCGCAGCTGCGCGAGCATGAAGAAGCCTCGCCCAACCTGCCCGGCGTCTCCGCCGTCATCTCGCGCCCCCGCGCCGTCACCGCGCGGTTTCTCAATGCGGCGGGCGAGATCGAGGAGCGCGACTTTGTCGGTCTCTGGGCGACCTCGCTGCAGCACCAGATCGACCATCTGGACGGGCGCATGTATTTTGACCGGCTGAGCCGGCTCAAGCGTGACCGTCTGGTCGCCAAGGCAAGGAAGCTCTCCTGATGCGCGTCGTCTTCATGGGCACCCCGGAGTTCTCGGTCGTGGCGCTTAATGCGCTCGTGCGCGCGGATCATGAGATCGTCTGCGTCTACACCCAGCCCCCGCGCCCGGCGGGGCGCGGCAAGAAGCCCCGACCCTCGGCCGTACAGGCCCGCGCCGAGGATCTGGGGATCGAAGTGCGGCATCCGGTCTCGCTCAAGAGCGCCGAGGCGCAGGCCGAATTCGCAGCACTGGGCGCCGATATCGCCGTGGTCGTGGCCTACGGGCTGATCCTGCCGCAGCCGGTGCTCGATGCACCAACGCGGGGCTGTCTCAACATCCACGCCTCGCTGCTGCCGCGCTGGCGCGGCGCCGCGCCGATCCAGCGTGCGATCATGGAGGGCGACAACGAGACCGGTGTGTGCATCATGCGGATGGAGGCCGGGCTCGACACCGGGCCGGTGCTCTTGCGCGAGGCGACGCCGATCGGCGCGACCGACACCGCATCCGACCTGCACGACCGGCTGGCGCGGATGGGCGGCAGGCTCGTGGTCGAGGCATTGCGCGAGATCGACACGCTGCGGCCCGAGACGCAGTCTGATGCGGGCGTCACCTATGCCGCCAAGATCGACAAGGCCGAGGCCCGCATCGACTGGAGCCGCACCGCCGCCCATGTCGCGCGGCACGTCAACGCGCTGTCGCCGTTTCCCGGCGCGTGGTGCATGGCGGGCGAGGAGCGGCTGAAGATCCTGCGCGCCGTCTCGGGACCGGGCGACGCTGCGCCGGGCGCGGTGATCGGCCCCGCCACCATCGCCTGTGGCGGCGGGGCGGTGGAGCTTCTGGAGATCCAGCGCGAAGGCAAGAAACCGATGCAGGCCGAGGCGGCGCTGCGCGGGCTGAGCCTGCCCGAGACGCTCAACTGACCAGCGGCCTGATATCGGGGCCAGTGGCGGGTGTTGAGTATTTGAAGAGTAAAGTGGCCTAGCGCACGATCAGCCGCGCGCCGGGCACGATATGCCGGGCAAGCCAGATCAGGTCGGAGCGCGCGAAGGCCACGCATCCTTCGGTCGGATAGCCTGCGCGGCGACGCTGGTGCAGAAAGATCGCCGAGCCGCGCCCGGTCGCGCCCTCCTCGTTCCAATCGGTGATCAGCACGATGTCATAGAGCGGATCGGCCCGGCGCATCACCTCGTGACTGGCGGGGTAGGGGGCGCGCACGAGGCTGTTGTAGGCCGTATGGCCAGAGGCATCCGACCACAGGTCGCCGGGCCGGATCGGTCTCGCCCAGGGGCGCGGTACGGGCAGGCGGTCGGGGCGGTAGAACATGCCGGTGATGCGATGCTCACCCACGGGCGTGGCACCGTCTCCTTCGCGCTTGTCGGCGCGGATGCCGCCCTTGCCGATCGAGCAGGGCAAGATGCGTCCCAAGACCCGCAGGCCGCGACGGGTAAGAACGAGATCGGCGGCGGAATGGATCATAGCAGATGCCCCGACTTGGCCGCCTTGGTGGCGAGGTAATGGTGGTTGTGCACGCCCTTGCCCACCTTGAGCGGGACCCGTTCCTCGACCGCGATCCCGGCCTCGGCCATGCGCGCGACCTTGTTGGGGTTGTTGGTGAGCAGGCGGATGCGGGCAAAGCCCAGCCGCTTCAGGATCTCGGCGCCGATACGGAAATCGCGCTCGTCATCCTCAAAGCCAAGGCGGTGGTTCGCCTCGACCGTGTCGAACCCCTGATCCTGCAAGGAATAGGCGCGCATCTTGTTGGCCAGCCCGATGCCGCGGCCCTCTTGGTTGAGATACAGCAGCACCCCTTCGCCAGCCTCGCCCATTTGGTCGAGCGCCGCGTGAAGCTGCGGGCCGCAATCGCATTTGAGCGAGCCCAGCACGTCGCCGGTGAAGCAGGCCGAATGCAGCCGCACCAAAGGCGCGGAATCCCGCGCGGGCTTGCCGATCTCGACCGCATAATGCTCTTCGCCACCGTCGCCGGGCCGAAACACGTGCAGCCGTCCCCGCTCTGCCGCCGCCATCGGCAGCCGGGCGGCGGCCACCGGCGCATAGGCGGGCGTCACGGCGGGGGGCAGGGGCAGATCCAGACGGGTCAGCTCATGCGTGCTCGCAAAGCCCGCGGCGTCATCCAGCGGAAGCACAAGTGCCGCAGGGAGCAAGCGCGCCGCCTTGACCAGCGCGATCGCGGCGCGGTGCGTCTCGGCCCCGCCCTCGCGCAAAGTCCGCAGCGGCCCCTTCATCGGCGTGTTCAGATCGCCCGCCGGGTCGGCCACGGCCCGCACCCAGGCGCAATCGGCACCCTCGGGCAGAACCACCCGCGCGATGTCTCCATCATAGGCCCGCGCGCGCAGCGTCGCTGCCCGCCGCCCCGTGATCGCCAGCACCGGCGCGCCGCCCATGGCGCGCAATGCGGCAAGCCGATCGGGGCCGGCCGTCTCGGCGGCCAGCACCAGCGCGCCCGAGGCCCCGCCCAGCACCACCGGCACCCCGAGCCGCAGATCGGCCAGCGCACGGGCGCGGCGCTCGACGGGATCGGGGCGAAAGGGCATCGGCGCATCCTTGTGGCAGGCCGGAGCACCCCGGCGCGGGAGGCGACTGTAACATTTCCGCGGACGGCGACAACTCGACGTGAGAGATCGACACGAAACTTGAGGCACACGAGATCGTTACACATCTGTAGAGCCGGTAGGTCATGGAGGCGTCGAGATGGCACAAGTGAAGAAGATCCTTTTGGTGGACGACGAGGACGACCTGCGCGAGGCGCTGAGCGAACAGCTTGTCATGACCGAGGATTTCGATGTCTTCGAGGCGGGCAACGGCCACGAGGCCATGGCGCAGGCCAAGGCCGGGCTGTTCGATCTGGTAATCCTCGATGTCGGCCTGCCCGACACCGATGGGCGAGAGCTGTGTCGGGTGATGCGCAAGCAGGGCGTGAAATGCCCGATCATCATGCTCACCGGCCACGACAGCGACAGCGACACCATCCTCGGCCTCGACGCGGGCGCCAACGACTACATCACCAAGCCGTTCAAGTTTCCGGTGCTGCTCGCTCGCATCCGGGCGCAGCTGCGCACGCACGAGCAATCCGAGGATGCGGTGTTCCAGCTTGGGCCATACAGCTTTCGGCCTGCGCAAAAACTCCTCGTCACCGAGGACGACCGCAAGATCCGCCTGACCGAAAAGGAAACCAACATCCTCAAGTACCTCTACCGCGCCTCCGAGGGCGTGGTGGCGCGCGATGTGCTGTTGCACGAGGTGTGGGGGTATAATGCGGGCGTTACCACGCATACGCTGGAGACGCACATCTATAGGTTGCGTCAAAAGATCGAACCCGATCCCTCGAACGCGCGGCTGCTGGTGACCGAATCCGGCGGGTATCGGCTCGTTGCCTGAACGGAGTGGAACCGGGGCGAGGACCGCGCGTTGCCCTGCCGAAGCCCCGTGGCAGGGTCACGCCATAACCTCTGACTGTTGACCTGGCCGGGCCCCGCGCCCGGCTTTTCTTTGTCTTGCAGCCCGGATGTCGACAGGTCCCCGGTCGCGAGCCCGTGAGCGGGGGCAAACGCCTCTGGGGTTGCATGGCGCGCAGAGGTAGGCTGGGGGGATAGCCAACAGGAGATCCCGATGCCCGCGTTCCGCTTTCTCGCCCTCGCCGCCACGCTGCTCCCGCTGTTCGGGACCACCGCCTTGGCCGAGACCGAGACCTTGCGCGTGCGCAATCGCTCTGGAGTCGATCTCGTGCGCATGTTCGCGTCGCCGGTGACGGACGAATACTGGCGCGACGACCTGCTGGGCGATTACGTGGTGCCCTCGGGGCGCAACGCCGATGTCACCATCCGCAACGTCAACGAATGCCTCTATGATTTGCTGATGCTGTTCTCCGACGGCGCGATGGTGCCCGACCGGGTCGATGTCTGCGTCTCCGAGAGCTATACGATCCAGCCCTGAGACCCGCGGGTGGCCATCGAGGGCGCGAGAGGCTAGGCAGGCCCGGCCCGACAGCCGGAGACCGCGCATGCCTTTTTCGCTCTGCACTTGGAACATCAACTCGGTCCGCCTGCGCGAAACGCTGGTAAGCCGCCTTCTGCAGGAGGAAGGGCCGGACGTGCTCTGCCTGCAGGAGTGCAAGAGCCCGGTCGAGAAGATCCCGCTCGAGGCCTTTCGGGCGTTGGGCTACGATTACATGATCGCGCGCGGGCAAAAGGGCTACAACGGGGTAGCGATCCTGTCGCGGCTGCCGATCGAGGAGGTCTGCGCGCATGACCATGCGAACCTCGGCCACGCCCGGCATATCTGCGGAAGATTGGAAAACGGCGTTACGATCCACAACTTCTATGTCCCGGCGGGCGGTGACGAGCCGGACCGCGAGAAGAACGTGAAGTTCGGCCAGAAGCTCGACTACCTCACCCATATGCGCGACGATTTTCACGGCCAGAAGCCCGAGCGCGCGATCCTTGTCGGCGATCTCAACATCGCCCCGCGCGAGGACGACGTCTGGAATCACAAGCAGCTCACCAAGATCGTCAGCCATACGCCGATCGAGATCGAGCACCTCGCGCAGGTGCAGGAGTCGGGCGACTGGGTCGATGTGACCCGGCAGGACATCCCCGAGGGGCAGCTCTATTCGTGGTGGTCCTACCGCGCCAAAGATTGGGAAAGCGCCGACCGGGGCCGCAGGCTCGACCACGTTTGGGCCACCTCCGACATCGCCAATGCGGCGCATGGCAGCCGGGTGCTGAAATCGGCGCGCGGCTGGGAGAAACCCTCCGACCATGCCCCGGTCTTCGCCAGCTTCGACCTCTAGGGCTTGGCGCGCCTGCATCGGGCGCACATATACTCGCTTTGGAACACCGCCCGCACAGGGCCGCACATTACAGCAGGAGCCATTCATGCTCGGTCTCAACGACAGCGCCTCCGCCGCCCCCGCAGCCTCCAAGGACGATCTGATCCGCGAGGGCTCTGACGCCAGCTTCATGCAGGACGTGGTCGAAACCTCCAAGACCGTTCCGGTGATCGTCGATTTCTGGGCGCCGTGGTGCGGGCCGTGCAAAACGCTGGGCCCGGCGCTCGAAGCGGCCGTCACCAAGGCCGGTGGCGAGGTGAAGATGGTCAAGATCGACGTCGACCGGAATCAGGCCTACGCGGGCCAGCTTCAGGTGCAGTCGATCCCCACGGTCTATGCCTTCTGGCAAGGCCAGCCAGTCGACGGGTTTCAAGGCGCGCTGCCCGGCTCGGAGATCGACGCCTTCGTCAGCAAGCTGGTGGCGCTGGGCGGCGGTGAGGAAGACGGCGGTCTGGCCGAGGCCATCGAGGCCGCCGAGGCCATGCTCGAGGAGGGTGACGCCGTAGGCGCAGCCGAGGTTTTTGGCGCGATCCTGCAAGAGGACGACAAGACCGCAAGCGCCTATGCGGGCCTCGTGCGCGCGCATCTGGCGCTGGACCAGGTCGATCAGGCCGAGGCGATCCTCAACGGGGCCCCCGCTGAGATCGCCCGCACGCCCGAGCTCGATGCCGCGCATGCGCAGATCGCGCTGGCCCGTCAGGCCAGCAACGCCGGTCCCGTGGCCGAGCTGCGCGCCAAGGTCGAAGCCGATCCGGCCGACTTACAAGCCCGCTACGACCTCGCGACGGCGCTGCATGCCAAGGGCGAGACCGCCGAGGCGGTGGACCAGCTGCTAGAGATCTTCCGCCGCGACCGCAAGTGGAACGACGGCGCCGCCAAGACCCAGATGTTCACCATTTTCGAGGCGCTGCCCGCCAAGGACCCGATCGCGCTCGCCGGTCGGCGTAAGCTGTCGTCGATGATATTTGCCTGAGCGGTACGGCAGGCTAGGTCGCCCCGCATGATGACAGGCGTCGATCTCCCCGACACGATCCCGGTCTTCCCGCTACCGGGGGCCTTGCTGTTGCCGCGTGCGCGTCTGCCGCTGCACATCTTCGAGCCGCGCTACCTCGCGCTGATCGAGGATGTGATGAAGACGCCGCACCGGCTGATGGGCATGATCCAGCCCTACGATTCGGCCACGGGCGAGACGCGGCTGCACGATATCGGCTGCGCCGGGCGGCTCACCGCCTTTTCCGAGACCGAGGACGGGCGCTACATGATCACCCTGTCGGGCATCTCGCGCTTCAGGGTCCGCCACGAGGTCGAGGGGTTCACCCCCTACCGGCGCTGCGAGGTGAACTGGGCCGGGTTCGAGCGCGACCGCGGCGCGGTCGAGACCGATCCGGGGCTGCAGCGCGAAAGTTTCCTGAAGCTTCTGGGCCGGTTCTTCGAGGAACGGGGGCTGTCGACCGACTGGGAGAGCCTCGACGAGGCCGAGGACGAGCTTTTGATTAACTCGCTGTCGATGCTCTGCCCATTTGAGTGCGAGGAGCGTCAGGCGCTCTTGGAATCGCCGACGCTCGTTGAACGGCGTGAGACGTTGGTGACGCTGATCGAGTTCGCCCTGCACGGCGGCTCGGGAGAGGAGACGATGCAATGAGCGATGATCCGAACCTGCCGGGCGATCTGCCGCCCTCTCCGGTGCCGCCGGTGGACCCGATCCCCGACCCCGGTCCCAACCCGCGCGCGGGCCGGGCCGCCTTTGACCGGCGCATGCTCGAAGCGCTTGTCTGCCCGCAGACCCAAGGCCCGTTGAGCTATGATGCCGACCGCCAGGAGCTGGTCAGCCGCGCCGCCAACCTCGCCTATCCGATCCGGGGCGGCATCCCGGTGATGCTTGCCGACGAGGCGCGCGCGCTAGAGTGAGCCGCGTGCGAGGGCAGGGACAAGCCTAGCGCATCAATTCGGGCAGTTCGCCGGTCAGCCCCGCGGCCTCGCGGATCATCGCGCGCCGCAGCGGCGCGATCGCGTTGATCGCGCCCATCCCGGCATCGCGCGCCAGTCGCAACAGCGGGTTGTCGTTGGAGAACAGTCGCGTCGTGAGGTCGGTCGTCGCCGCCAGCGTTGCCGTGTCGAACCGCCGCCAGCGCGCGTAGCGCTCCAGCACCTGCGCGCTGCCTGTGTCCTCGCCGCGCTGCCGTGCCTCGCGCAGCACCTGCGCCAGCGCGGCCACGTCGCGCAGCCCGGCGTTGAGCCCCTGACCCGCGACCGGGTGCAGCCCGTGCGCCGCGTCGCCCACCAGCGCCACCCGCGGCCCGGTGAGGCGTTCGGCAAGGCTCAGCCCCAGTGGAAACAGCCCGCGCGCACCGACGAGGTCAATCTCGCCCAGAAACCCGCCGAAGGCCGGGCGCAGCGCCGCAAGAAAACCCGCATCATCCAACGCCGCGATCCGCTCGGCGCGCTCCGTGCGCTCGCTCCAGACAAGCGAGCTTCGGTTGCCGGTCAGCGGCAGGATTGCCAGCGGGCCGCCGGGCATGAAGAACTGATGCGCGATGCCGTGATGTGGCAGGGCATGCTCTACCGCGCAGGTGATCGCGGTCTGCCCATAGCCCCAACCGTGCCGACGAATGCCCGCGCGCGCCGCGGTGCCGCTGGCACGGCCATCGCAGCCCACCAGAAGCCCGGCGCGCAGCACCTCGCCCGAGCCGAGCGTCACCGAGACGCCGCCCGGCGTCACCTCTTGGGCCACCACCGTCTCGGGCGCGCGGCGTGTCACATCCTCGGCCGCCTCCAGCGCTGCGTCCAAGGCGGCGCGCAGATGCCGGTCTTCGACCATGTGGCCCATTGGGCCGTCCTCGATCTCGGCCGAATCGAAATGCAGCCACCACGGCGCGGGGCCGTCGCCCGCGCGTCCGTCGGTGACCTTGATCTCGGTCATCGCCTGCGCTTTGGCCGCGAGCGGTGCCCAGAGGCCAAGCCGTGCCAGCATTCGCCGCGAGCCTGCGGCGATGGCATAGGCCCGACCGTCGAAGTCGCCCGCGTCCTTTGTCGGCGGGGTGGCGTCCACGAGGGTAACCGAAAAGCCCGCATGGGCCAGTGCGAGCGCCAGAACCGGGCCGTTAAGGCCGCCGCCCGCGATGAGGATGTCGCTGTCATGGGTCATGGCGCTGACTATGGGGCGGGGGCCGGGTTTGTCCATGCGGCGCGGCATTGCCGGAGGGCGGGCAGGGGCGTTTGGTCGGTGGCCGCGGCGACACCGACTTGGCCGGAAAGACACATGAGGGGCGGGGAGGGGGCGAATGCTGGACATCGTGCTGCCCGGGCGGGTAGTTTCGTGCCAAGAGGGGCACTGGCATGACCCCCGTTCATGAGGCAGCAATGGATTTCCCCGATCGGTTCTCGGACCTACCGGACTATGCGTTTCCGCGTCTGCGGAGCCTGCTTGATTCGCACAAGCCGGGCGGCGCGCCGCTTGCCATGACCATCGGCGAGCCGCAGCACCCCTATCCCGACTGGGTCGGCCCGACCATCGCCGCGGCTGCGGCGGGCTTTGGCAAATATCCCGTGAACGAAGGCTCGGAGATGCTTCTGGGCGCGATCTCGGGCTGGATTTCGCGCCGCTATGGCATCGCCGTGTCGCCCGACCGCCTGCTGGCGCTCAACGGCACGCGCGAAGGTCTCTACAACGCCGCCATGGCGCTGTGCCCCGAGGCCAAGGCCGGGCAGCGCCCCTTGGTGCTGATCCCCAACCCCTTCTATCAGGTCTATGCCGTGGCCGCGCTCTCGGTCGGGGCGGAGCCGCGATACCTGCCCGCCACCTCGGCCACGGGCTTTCTGCCCGATCTCGATGCGATCGCGCCCGAGACGCTGGACGGCGCGGCGATCTTCTACCTTTGCTCGCCCTCGAACCCGCAGGGCGCCGTAGCGTCCGAGAGCTATCTCAAGCGTTTGATGGAGCTGGCCGAGCGCCATGATTTCCGCGTCTTTGCCGACGAATGCTACTCCGAGATCTGGCGCGACACCCCGCCGCCGGGCGCTCTGGCCGTGGCCAAGGCCATGGGGGCCGACCCCGAGCGGCTGGTGGTGTTCAACTCGCTGTCCAAGCGCTCGAACCTGCCTGGCCTGCGCGCGGGCTTTGCCGCGGGCGGCCCCGAATCGATCCGCCGGATGCGCCAGCTCAGGAACTATGCCGGAGCACCGCTGCCGCTGCCCTTGCAGGCGGTGGCCGGCAAGGCGTGGTCGGACGAGGACCACGTGGTGGAGAATCGCGCGCTCTATGCCGCGAAATACGACATCGCCGACGCGGTGTTGGGCGATGTGCCGGGCTACGCCGCCCCGGAGGCCGGGTTCTTCCTGTGGCTTCCGGTCGAGGACGGCGAGGCGGCGGCGCTGAGACTGTGGCGCGAGACGGGGGTGCGGGTGCTTCCCGGTGCCTATCTGGGGCGCGACGTGAACGGAGAAAATCCCGGCAAGGGATATGTCAGGGTCGCCATGGTGGCCCCGGCGGATGAGATGCAGCGCGGGTTGGAGACACTCCGCGCCTGCCTCTACGACTGACGAGAGGACGAGCGACATGGCGTATCAGACGAGGGGGCGCGAGCCCCTGCTCGACAGCAACACGCAGGCGGCGCTGGAAAAGCGCGGCAAGGAGCTGCTCGGTCTCGCGCTGATCGCCATCGGGCTGATGATCGCGATGATGATCGGCTCCTATTCTCCGGACGATCCCAACTGGATGCTGGCCTCCGACGCGCCGGTGCAGAACTGGCTCGGGCGCTTCGGCGCTTCGCTGGCGCAGCCCATCGTGATGATCGTCGGACGCGGCGCGTGGATGCTGCCTTTGGTGTTCCTCTTGTGGGGCACGCGGCTGACGCTGCACCGTGGCGAAGAGCGGGCGATGTCGCGGCTGACCTTCGCGCCGATCGTCGTGGCGCTGGCCTCGGTCTTTGCCGCGACGCTGACGCCGCCCGACGGCTGGAGCCACAACTTCGGCCTCGGTGGTCTGTTTGGCGACACGGTGCTGGGGCTGTTGCTCACGGTGCTGCCCTTCGGGGCAGGGTTTGGCGTGAACCTGCTGGCGCTGCTTCTGGGGGCGGGCACGCTTGCCGCCGGGGCTTTTGTCACCGGTTTTACGCGCGAGGAGACGCAAGGGCTGTGGCGGCTCCTGCTGCTGGGACTGGTGTTGGCCTATGCGCTCGGCCTGCGGCTGATGGGGCGCGGGGCCACGGTGTCGATGCGTGCCGCCGAGGTGCTGCGTGGACGCATTGGCGACGAGATCGAGGCCCGGCGCGAGCAGATGCGCCGTGATGCCGCCGTCGCCGCCGAGGAAGAGGCCGCCGCCCGCGCCGTGCCCGAGCCGAGCCAGACACAGCGCGTTTCGGCGGTGGTGCGCGCCCATGCGGCCAAGCGTATGGCCACGACGAGCGTCGAGGCAGCGCCCGGACCCCACGCCCCCGCCGTAACCGACGAGGCCGACGGCTGGGACGAGGAGGCGTTGATCGAGGGGCCCACCGCGCCGCGCATGCCGCCCGCGATCAGCCGTGTGATGCCCCGCGCCCAAACGGCGATGCCCGCGCGTGCGCCGGTGCCGCCCGCGCCGCCGCTCGAGAGCTGGGACGCGCAGGACGAGGGTGCGTTCGAGGAGCCGGCAGCGCCCGCGCGCCGTCTGCCGCCCGCACCGCCGGGCACGCTTGCCGCGCCGCCGCGTCCGCAGCGCAGCGACGAGCCAGCGGGCGGGCTGCTGTCGCGCATGCCGCAGCTGCTGCGCCGTGGTGAGGCCCGCGAGACGCCCGCCACCGAGCCGGTCGAGCCGCCGCTGACCGCTGCGCCGCGCGGAGGCGACGATGATCGCATTCGTTCGCGCATCTCCGACGCGATCCGGGCGCGCACCGGTCAGACGAGCATGCCGCCATTCCAGAACGGGCGGATCGAACCGGCGCTGACGCGGGGCCGTGGCCCGCAACCTCTCGTAATCACCAACAGCCCGCGCGCCGCCGCGAGCGCGGCGGCAGGCGCCGGTCTGGCCGCCGTGGCCCATGCGATCGCCGCGCCCGCGCGTGCCGCACAGGCCGCCGCCGCCGCACCGGCAGCCCCACGGGTCGAGCCGCCGCTGGCGCGCCGGGCCGCCGACCCGGACATCTTCGGTGTGACGCCTGAGCCCGAGGCCGAGCTGCTCGAGACCGATGGATACGAGACGCCATCCGATGACGCGTCGGCGGGATGGGACGCAGGCTGGTCGCAGGACCGCACCGACCAGGGGGATGCGCGCGAGGCCGAAGACAGCACCGCCGACGGGGCCATCGACGACATCGACGATTTCGCCGCCGATCCTGAACCCGTGCCTGAGGCGGCCCCCGTGGTGCCGCGCGCCGCCGAACCGCCGCTGGCGGCGCGGCGCGAGTCTGTAGCGCCGGCCGCAAGCCCCGCGCTGTCCGCGCAGCGGGCCGCCCCGGCGGCGCCCACCGTCGCCGCACGCACGATGGGGCCGGCCGCCGAGATCGCCCGCGCCGCGCCGCAGCCCGCCCCGGTGCCGCCGCCCAGCCAGCCCGCCGCGCCGCAGGTGGCCTATCCCGACTATGAATACCCGCCGCTTGATCTGCTGATGGATCCTTCGGCCATCGAACGGCACCATCTGCCGGACGCGCAGCTCGAGGAAAACGCACGCATGCTCGAAAGCGTGCTCGAGGATTACGGCGTGAAGGGCGAGATCGTCTCTGTCCGCCCCGGACCCGTGGTCACCATGTACGAGCTTGAGCCCGCGCCGGGCCTCAAAGCCAGCCGCGTCATCGGTCTGGCTGACGACATCGCGCGCTCGATGTCCGCGCTATCGGCGCGGGTCTCGACCGTGCCGGGCCGCTCGGTCATCGGCATCGAACTGCCCAACATCAAGCGCGAGATGGTGGCCCTGCGCGAGATCCTCACCGCGCGCGACTATGGCGACAACCAGATGAAGCTGCCGCTGGCTTTGGGCAAGGACATCGGCGGTGAGCCGGTGATCGCCAACCTCGCCAAGATGCCACACCTGCTGATCGCGGGCACCACCGGATCGGGCAAGTCGGTCGCGATCAACACGATGATCCTGTCGCTGCTCTACAAGCTCTCGCCCGAGGAATGCCGGTTGATCATGATCGACCCAAAGATGCTGGAACTCAGCGTCTATGACGGCATCCCGCATCTGCTGTCGCCGGTTGTCACCGACCCCAAGAAGGCGGTCGTTGCCCTGAAATGGGTCGTGGGCGAGATGGAGGAGCGCTACCGCAAGATGTCGAAGATGGGCGTGCGCAACATCGACGGCTACAACGGCCGGGTGAAGGACGCGCTGTCCAAGGGCGAGATGTTCTCGCGCACGGTGCAGACCGGCTTTGACGAGGAGACCGGCGATCCGATCTTCGAGACCGACGAGTTCCAGCCCGAGGTGCTGCCCTATATCGTCGTCATCGTCGACGAGATGGCCGACCTGATGATGGTTGCGGGCAAGGAGATCGAGGCCTGCATCCAGCGCCTCGCGCAGATGGCGCGGGCCTCCGGCATCCACCTGATCATGGCGACGCAGCGGCCGTCCGTGGATGTCATCACCGGCACCATCAAGGCCAACTTCCCGACCCGGATCTCCTTCTCGGTCACCTCGAAGATCGACAGCCGCACGATCCTTGGCGAACAAGGCGCCGAGCAGCTTCTGGGCATGGGCGACATGCTCTACATGGCCGGCGGCTCCAAGATCACCCGCGTGCACGGGCCGTTCTGCTCGGACGAGGAAGTCGAGGAGATCGTGACCTACCTCAAGGGCTTCGGCCCGCCCGATTACGTCGGCGGCGTGGTCGAGGGCCCGGACGAGGACAAGAGCTCGGACATCGACGCGGTGCTAGGCCTCGCGGGCGGCGGCTCTTCGACGGGCGGTTCGGACAGCGAGGACGCGCTCTACGATCAGGCGGTGCAGATCGTCGCGCGGGACCGCAAATGCTCGACCTCTTACATCCAGCGCAAGCTCGCCATCGGCTACAACAAAGCCGCGCGCCTCGTGGAGCAGATGGAGGATCAGGGCGTGGTGTCGGCGGCGAACCATGTCGGCAAGCGCGAAGTGCTGGTGCCCGAAGTGCACTGACATCGGCGCGAGCCCCCCGTGATCATGGGAAGGCTCCAGATATATCAATCAGTTAAGCCCCCTACCCCGCCGGGTGGGGGGCTTTTTCGTGGCTCGGTCATCGGCTGGCGAAGCGCGCGATATCGCCTAGCGGCGGACATTCGGGCAGACCGGACCTATATCGAGGACCAAGACGCCCCACGATCGGGGCCACGACATGAAGGACCACGAGAGCATGACCATGATCCGACGCAGCTTTCTTGCCTCTCTCGCCGCCGCCTCTCTGGCGGTCGCCGCCGGGCCAGCCTTTGCGCGCCAGCTTTCGCTGAGCGAGATTTCGGGCTATCTCAACCAGCTTCAGTCCGCGACCTCGGGCTTTACCCAGATCAACGGCGACGGCTCGATCCAGACCGGCACGATGTACATCAAGCGTCCGGGCCGGATCCGCTTCGAGTATGCGGGCGACAAATCCATGATGATCGCCGGTGGCGGTCAGGTGGCGGTGTTCGACGCACGCTCCAACGCCGGACCCGAGCGCTATCCGCTGAACCAGACGCCGCTCAACATCATTCTCGAGCGCAACGTCGACCTTGGGCGGGCCGGCATGGTGACGGGCCACACCTCCGACGGCACCAAGACCACAGTGACGGCGCAGGACCCGGCGCATCCCGACTACGGCTCGATCCAGATGGTGTTCACCTCCGACCCGGTGGAACTGCGCCAGTGGATCGTCACCGACAACGCCGGGCAGAAGACCACGGTAGTGGTGAATGACCTCGTTCCCGGTGCCGGGATCTCGGATTCGAAGTTCAACATCCGCTCCGAGATGTCGAAGTGGTGATCCACTTTCCGGTGTAATCAGGGGGGCCATCGGCAACATGCCGGTGGCCCCTTTTGCTTTGGCTTGCCCCAGGCTCGCGCTACTGGTTCCTCGGGTCGTCGGCCGGGTCGAGATAGCTGACCTCGAACGGCCCCTCGCTGTGGATCTGGATCACCGTTTCACCCTGCGCCTCGGCCCTGTGCGGATGACCGGCCGGGATCATGATGAAACCGCCCGCGGCGATGTCCTGCGTCTCGGCACTGGCGGGGTCTTCGCCATGCGCAAACAGGATGGTGCCGGAGATCACCGTCACGTTCTCGGTCGTCGGATGGGTATGGGGTGGCACGCTGTAGCCATCGGGAAAGCGCAGCCGCACCACGAAGGCACCCCCTTCCATCGGATTGCCGCTCAGAACCGCGAGTTCGGCGCCCTCGGGCAGGGTGGGCGGACCCGCGCCCCATTCCATCATATTGGGCGGCATCGGCTGCGCCATGTCGTCCTGCGCCCACGCGAAGGTGGCGCTCAGCGCGACGAGAAGGGCGAGGGCCGTGCCGCTGCATTCACGAAAAACCTGTCGGGACATGTCGAAATACTCCCACTGTCGACCGCCATGCGGTCCGGGCCAACAGGGTGCGCCGCTCGTGCCCCGATGCCCAGCAGATCGTTGGGCTAGGGTCGCAACGAGAAAGGGCGGTCCCGAGGACCGCCCTTCATGACTCAGCGCTTGCCGCAGGCGCGCAGCTGGCTGTCGTAGAGCAGGGTCCGGCGGGCCAGTGCGTCCGACACGTTGATCAGCCACCCCTTGGATTTCCAGGTGCCGCGCCGATAGCCCGCGCGACCGTCGTGATAGGCGAGGTACTGGTTGCGCGTGTCGTAAAGCGGGATCCCCAACTCGCGCGTGGTGCCGGTCATGTACCAACCCATGAAGTTGGTCGCATGGCCGATGTCGTCGCGCTTGTGGCGGGAGCCGCCCTCCTGCTGCATGTACTCGTCCCAAGTGCCGTCGAGCGCTTGGCTGTAACCATAGGCCGAGGACTGACGGCCCACGGGGATCACTCCGAGCTTCCACTGGAACGGCGTGCGCGCGTTGCCGATGAATTTGCTCTCTTGGTAGATGATCGCCATCTGCACCGGGACCGGAACGCCCCATTTGCGCTCGGTCGCCTTGAAGGCACGGAGATAGTCGGGATGCTGGCGCACGATGCTGCAGGCGTCGTCCAACTCGCGCGGCGCGGCAAAATCGCGTGGGCCGCAACCGGCCAGGACGGCCAACAGAATCATGGCGCGAAAGAGTCTGCTCATCTGCCCCTCGCAAGCGTTCGTTTTTTTTTGAGCCTAACCGAAGCCGGCAGGCGGCGAAACAGGGGAGGTAGCCCTAGACGATCACGATTGCCAATATGAGCGGCAAAGCGATCACTGAGAGCAGCGTCGAGGTGACCACGAGCCCCGCCACCGCCTGCGCATCCGAGCCGTATTTTTCGGCCAAGAGGTAGGAGGTGACCGCCACCGGGGTCGAGATCTGCAGCACCAGCACCGCGAAAGCCACGGAAGGCAGGCCGAACCACAGGCCGAGAGCCACCGCGACGCCCGCGCATAGCGCGATCTTGGCGGCCGAAAGCAAGGTCGAGAGCGCCAGCGTGCCGGGCCGAAGGCGCGCCACCGCCACGCCCAGCGTTATCAGCATCAGCGGAATCGCCATCTGGCCCGTCAGCTCCAGCGTGTTGGTCACGACCTGCGGTGTCCGCCAGCCCTGCCACAGGAACAGCGCGCCCAGCACCGTGCCCCAGACCAGTGGTTCGCGCAGCACCCGGCCCAACGAACCGCGCCCGGCCACCAGCCAGATCCCGAAGGTGAACGAGCCGATCGCCATCACCGCGAAGACCACCACCGCGTAGCCCAGACCTTCTTGACCGAAGGCGAACAGCGCCAAAGGCAGGCCGACGTTGCCGGTGTTGCCGAAAATGAGCGGCGCAAGGTAGGTGGGCACGTCGAGCCGCAGGACCATGACCACCGCCGCGAAGATGGCCGCCAGAACCGCGTAGCTCGCGAAGGCGGCGAGCGAGAGGGTGGCCAGCGCCGAGGGGTCGATCTCGGTCTGCATCAAGGCCACGAAAATCAAACAGGGCACCGAGATGGTCATCGCCATGCGGCTGACGAAGGGCACGTCATACGCCAGCCCCAGCCGTACCCAGACAAAACCGATCAGCGCGAGAGCAAAGACCGGCGCGGTGATCTCCAGCACTGTCAGGATCAGGTTCACGGACTGTTTCTCCCCTACTTGACCACCTCGCATGGACCTGTGAGGGGCTTTGCGGGTAATACTGGTGGAAAGGACGGTCTGCCATGCTGAAGTCGCGCGCGAAATATTCTCTGGGACAGGTGGTACGCCATCGCAAGCATCCGTTCCGCGGTGTCGTGTTCGACGTGGATGCGATCTTTTCGAATTCCGAGGAATGGTATCTCGCGATCCCCGAGGACAGCCGTCCCGCCAAGGGTCAGCCCTACTACCACCTGCTCGCCGAGAATGCGCAGAGCTACTACGTCGCCTATGTAAGCGAGCAGAACCTCGTTGCCGATTACTCCGGTGAACCGGTCGATCACCCCGATCTCGACGATCTTTTCGGACCTTTCGAGGATGGTCATTATCCGCTGCAGGTCGATCTGAACTGACCCTATGCTTCCGATAGGTTGCGCGATGTGATCCCGCCGGTGCAGTGTTCTGTATTGACGCGATGCGGAGCCAACCCATGACGATGACGATGCCATTTGACGAATTGCGCGATCGCATCCTTGCCCTGACCGAGGGTGAGACCGACGAGATCGCCCTCATGGCGACGATCGTCTGCGAATTGCACCATGCCGACGACCGCTTCGATTGGACCGGCTTTTACCGGGTGACCGAACCCGGCCTTCTCAAGATCGGCCCCTATCAGGGCGGGCACGGTTGCCTGACCATTCCGTTCGAGCGGGGGGTCTGCGGCGCCGCCGCGCGCACCGGCACCACCCAGATCGTGGCGGATGTCGACGCTTTTCCCGGCCATATCGCCTGCGCCGCTTCGACCCGTTCCGAGCTGGTGATTCCCCTGCGGGACGCGTCCGGTCAGGTATTCGCGGTGTTCGACATCGATAGTGATCAACCGGAGGCATTTGATGCAAAAGACGCCGAACGGCTCGAATCGCTGCTCGAAACTGTGTTCTCCGCGCAATCTGAGGTTGAAATTGGGCGAATTGGTTTGCCAAGCAATCCTTCGTGAGCCACATGTTGGCGGTGGCCTGTACTAAAAGACAGGTTTGTTTATGAGTGACGCCTCGCCTCAGTGCGGCAGTTTAGGGCAGGACCTGCGCCGCTTGCGGATTTCGCGGGGCCTGAGGATCGCAGATCTCGCGGCCCTCGTGAACCGCTCCACCGGCTGGATCAGCCAGGTGGAGCGGGACCGCTCTCAACCCGGCTACGCAGATCTCGCGGCCCTCGCGCGTGCTTTCGACATGCCGATCTCGCAGTTGTTCCGACAAGGTGTTCAGGCCGGCGCGGAGACACGCGACGTGCTGCGTCGCAGGCAACGGCGTGAAATCACGGGCGACAATACCGGCGCATTGGATGATTTGCTGGTGCCGGTCATCGGCGGGATCGAGTTCTATCGCAGCGTCCTGCTCGCGCAATCCGCCTCCGAACTTCCCGGGCGGAAAGGCAGGCTCGAGATGGGGACCGTGCTCGAAGGCGAGTTCGAGATTTGGATCGGTGGACGGCATCACGTGGTCGGGGCAGGCGACAGTTTCTGGTCTCGCGGGGAGCCGCTGTCTTGGCTCAATCCGCATGATACCCCTTGCGTGGTGATCTGGGTGGTGGCACCGCTGCCCCATGACCCCGACGCCTGACACCCCGCCAGAGCCCGACCCGGACCGCGCGCCCGACTTCGGCACCGCCTATGACCCGCCGATGGACCCGCTCGAGGTGATCCACGAGGACCACGAGGTGCTGATCCTGTGCAAACCGGCGGGGCTGTTGTCCGTGCCGGGCAAGGGCGAACACCTGTCGGATTGCCTGCTGGCCCGCGCGCAGGAGGCTTATCCGATGGCGCTTTTGGTGCATCGGCTCGATCGGGACACTTCGGGCGTCATGGTCTTTGCCCTGACGCCGCATGCCCAGCGCCACCTCGGGCTGCAGTTCGAGAAGCGCCAGACCAAGAAGACCTATGTGGCGCGGGTGCAGGGACGTCTGGAGCCCGCGACAGGTACCGTCGATCTGCCGCTGATCGTCGACTGGCCGAACCGTCCGCGCCAGATGGTGGATCACGAGAACGGGCGGCAGGCGGTGACCGACTGGCGCGTGCTGCGTGCCAGCGATGCCGAAAGCCGGGTGCGGCTCAGCCCGAAGACCGGTCGTAGCCATCAGCTGCGCGTGCACATGCTGGCCCTCGGGCACCCCATCTTGGGCGATCCGTTCTATGCCGAAGGCGAGGCGCGGGATCACCCGCGCCTGATGTTGCACTCCGAGACGCTGCAATTTCGTCACCCCGACGGCGGGCGCGGCATGCGCTTTACCGCCAAGGCGCCGTTCTAGGCGAAGAAGGCCTTCAACGCGTCGAACTCCATGGGCCGGATCTCATGGCCGCTGGGGTGCCAGGCTTGGGTGACCCGCGCGCCTTGCGCCTCCAGATAGGCAATGAAGGCCCGGGTCTGCGGCTCAGGGCATATCGGGTCGCGCTCGCCCGCGGTGACGAGGATGCGCCGACCCGCCAGCCCCGGCTGCGGGGCCTGGGTCCAGGGGATCAGCGGGTGAAGCAGCACCATCTCGTCAAAGACGTCGGGCCGCTCCAGTGCCATGGCGGCGAGGATGTTCGCCCCGTTGGAATAGCCGATGCCGACGATGCGCTTGGAGCCGGTGCGGGCGATCTCGGCCTCGATGAAGCGGATCAGCTCGTCGCGCCGCCGCGCGAGGTCGTCCATGTCGTAGACGCCCTCGGCGCTGCGACGGAAGTAACGCAGCGCACCGCCCTCGTTCACCTCGCCGCGCGGCGAGACGACATGCGCGCCCCGGATCAGCTGCGTTCCGAGGCGGTGGAACTGGTGCTCGTCACCCCCCGTGCCGTGGAAGGTGAACACCATCGGCGCGCCAGGTTGGCCTTGAGTGCGGGCGGCATGGTAGTTCATGCGCCGTCACCAAGAGGCTCTAGCCGACGTTCCAGATCGGCGCGCAGGTGCTCGTGCTGCGACGGCAGCTTCAGCGCCTCGCCCAGATGCGCACGATCCTCGTCGCGGTCAAAGCCCGGCTCGTTCGTCGCCACCTCGAACAGTACGCCGCCGGGGCTGCGGAAGTAGATGGCATAGAAATAGTCGCGGTCGATCTGAGGTGTGGTGGGCCAGCCGTTCTCGGCCAGCTTCTTGGCCACCTCGGCCTGCGCCGCGCGGTTTTCGACCGCAAAGGCGATGTGATGCACCGAGCCCGCGCCTTGGGCCGCGCGCGGGGCCGCGGGGTCGACCCGGATGTCTATGGTGTGCGCCGGGTTGCCACCCGCGATCTCGTAGCGGGTCACGGCGCCCTCGCGGGCCGCCTCGCGGTAGCCCATGAACTGGAGCAGCTCCACCGTCGCGGCTTTGTCGCGCAGCAGCATCTCGATGGAATGAAAGCCCCGGATCGCGATGTCTCGGGCCACGCCGCCGCCGGTCCAAGGCGCGCGGTCGTCGCCCTTGGCTTCGATGAGCGCCAGACGCTCGCCGTCCGGTCCGTCGAACAGCACGCGCGGCGCACCGAAGACGGTGTCGCGGGTAAGGCCATCGACATGGCGTTCGCGCAGGCGGTTCTCCCAAGCCTCGGCGGCCCCTTCGGGGATGGCGAAAGAGGTGATCGCCACCTCACCCGCGCCGCGACGGCCCCGGCCCGCTTGCGGAAAGGGGAAATAGGTCATCACCGTGCCCGGCGTGCCGATCTCGTCCGCGTAATAGAGGTGATAGACGTCCGGCGCGTCGAAGTTCACCGTCTTCTTGACCCGGCGCAGCCCTAGGGTGTCGGTGAAGAAGGCATTGTTGGCGCGGGCCCCCGATGCCATCGAGGTGACGTGGTGCAGGCCCCGGATCTGGTTCAACATGGCTTGGCTCCTATGGTGCTATTTCACAAGATAGCGCGCCCGCGCCCGCGCACTATCCCCGGCGCAAGCGCGAAGATCGTGCAGGGCCGCACAGCACGGATCTTGCGCCCGGTGGACCCCAAGGGGCTCGCGGAGAGGGGCGGGACGCAACAGGGCGTGCGTCCCGCGTCGGTCTCATTCGGCGGCGTCGAGTCCCCAGCCGGAGATCGCCTTCACCTCGAGGAACTCCTCGATGCCCCAGATGCCCCCCTCGCGCGCGCGGCCCGACTGGCCCACGCCGCCGAAGGGTGCGCCAGCACCTCGCGATTTGCCGTTCATCTCGACCATGCCCGAATGCAGGGCAAGGGCGAGCCGGTTGCGCCGCGCTGGGTCGGTGGACTGTACGTAGTTGGTCAGGCCGTAAGGCGTGTCATTGGCGATCTCGATCGCCTGCGCCTCGTCCTCGAA
The DNA here is from genome assembly GCF_964022235.1 of uncultured Limimaricola sp. Classification (NCBI taxonomy): domain Bacteria; kingdom Pseudomonadati; phylum Pseudomonadota; class Alphaproteobacteria; order Rhodobacterales; family Paracoccaceae; genus Limimaricola; species uncultured Limimaricola sp. Next base: position 146,237 of record NZ_CAXHZL010000001.1, read on the forward strand.
CGGCATGATCGACAGAACGGGGCCAAAGATCTCCTCGTTCGCGATGGTCATGTCGCGGGTCACGTCGGCAAAGACCGTTGGCCGCACGAAGAAGCCACGATTGACGCCTTCGGGCAGGCCGGGGCCACCCGCGACGAGGCGCGCGCCCTCCTTGATGCCGGTCTCGATCAAGCCCTGCACCTTGTCCCACTGCGCCTTGTTGACGAGTGGGCCGATGTGGCGACCGGGCTGGCTTGCCGGGCCGACGGCGGTCTCCTGCGCAGTGCGGGCGGCGATCTCGACCGCCTCGTCATAAAAGCCGCGCTCGACCAGCATCCGGGTGGGCGCATTGCATGACTGGCCGGTGTTTTGCATGCAGTGCCGCACGCCGCGCACCACCGCGTCTTTGCCCGCGTCCGCAAAGACGAGGTTCGCGCCCTTGCCGCCAAGCTCCAGCGTCACCCGCTTGAGGGTTTCGGCGGCGGCCTTGGAAATGGCGCGGCCCGCGCGGGTCGAGCCGGTGAAGGAGATCATCTGCACGTCCGCGTGGGTCGACAGCTGCGTGCCGACGCCCGCGCCATCGCCGTTGACGAGGTTGAACACCCCCGGCGGCACACCGGCCGCGTCGAGCATCTCGGCGAAGACGATGGACGACAGCGGTGCCTCCTCGGAGGGCTTGAGCACCACGGTGCAACCCGCGAGCAGCGCCGGGATCACCTTGAGCGTGACCTGGTTCATCGGCCAGTTCCATGGCGTGATCAGGCCCACCACGCCGATCGGCTCGAGCGAGATCATCGTGTCGGGGGCATGCGCGCCCAGGGGGCGCAGCCATTCGACCTCGTCGAAGGCGCGCAGGAAGTTCTTGAGATGCCAGGGCAGGGCGGTCGCCTGGCTGGAGCGGGCAAAGTCGATCGGTGCGCCCATCTCGAGGCTCATAGCCTGGGCCAGATCCTCCTCGCGCGCTTCATATTGCTTCAGGATGCGCTCGACCAAAGCGCGTCGCTCGGCGGGGGGCGTCGCGCGCCAGCCGGGGCCCGCGTGTTTTGCGGCGGCGACAGCGGCGTCGGTATCGGCCTGATCGCCCAGCGAAATCACCGCGCAGGCCTCCTCGGTCGAAGGATCGATGACGGCGCAGTCGCGGGCCGCCGCAGGCGCACGCCATTGGCCGTCGATGTAAAAGTCGCGTTTCTCGATCATGGGATCTCCTCCGTATCGCGGCGCAGAGTGTCACCGCCCCGGTTGCCCCGCAAGCTATGGCGAGCGGAGGGCAGGCTTCCTATGTAGGCCGGGTAAACAGTGAAATTGGAGGCGAACATGGCCCTGCGCATCAATGACGAGATCCCGAACCTCACCGTGACCACGGATCAGGGCAGCTTTGCGCTGCACGACTGGATCGGCGACGACTGGGCGATCATTTTCAGCCACCCCAAGGATTTCACGCCCGTCTGCACCACCGAGTTCGGGGCCGTGGCCCGACTCGATGCCGAGTGGAAGAAGCGCGGCACCAAGGTGCTGGGCGTCTCCGTGGACGGCGTGGAGGAGCACAAACGCTGGAAGAAGGACATCGAGACCGCCGGTGGCGCCGCGCCGCAGTTCCCGATCATCGCGGATGACGGGCTGGAGATCTCCAAGGCCTTCGACATGCTGCCCGCCGAGGCCTATCTCCCCGATGGCCGCACCCCCAACGACAGCGCCACCGTGCGCGCGGTGTTCATCATCGGCCCTGACAAAATGCTCAAGCTGTCGATGACTTATCCGATGACGGTGGGTCGCAACTTTGGCGAGGTGCTGCGCGCGCTCGACGCGCTGCAGCTCTCGACCGGCAAGGGTGTGGCGACACCCGCCGACTGGCAGGTGGGTCAGGACGTGGTGATTCCGGCTACGCTCTCGGACGAGGACGCCAAGGCCAAGTTCGGCGAGTTCGAGACCGTGCTGCCCTATCTGCGGATGACCAAGGCCCCACAGTAAGGCCGCCAAGGTGACCGAGGGCGCCCCGTCGAGGGCGCCCTTTGCGTGTCAGGCGACCACTACGGTCGTGCCGACCGGCACGCGGGCATAGAGATCCTCGACATGCTCGTTGATCAGCCGCACACAGCCCGAGGAGAATTTGCGCCCCATGGTCCAGGGCTGGGGGGTGCCGTGGATCCGGTAATACGTGTCGCGCCCGTTCTGATAGAGGTAGAGCGCGCGCGAACCCAATGGATTGCGCGCGTGTCCGCCCGGCAGACCGCCGGAGTAGGGGCCATAAACGGCCGGTTCCTGGCGGATCATGTTGGCGGTGGGGGTCCAGGATGGCCACTCGGCCTTGCGCGCCACCTGCGCCGTGCCCGCGAAATTGCGCCCCGCCGCGCCGAGGGCCACGACATAGCGGATCGCGCGCCCTTCGCCCAAGGTCCAGTAGAGCTTGTTCTGGGCGATGCGCACATGGACCTGCCCCGCGGGCAGAGCCTTGTTCACGCTGATCTCGGTAGGAAGCCATTCGCGCGGGATCGTGACCACACGTGGGGGGGCCGCCAGCACCGGGCCGGTTGTCACCGTCGCGGCCGCGGCCGCGAGTACGCCTCGTCTCGTCAGTTTCATGCCTGCTCCTGTCCGGGCTCTTTGGCCCGTTCTGCCTCTCGACCCGAACAGGTTAACACCGATTCGCCTCCACGGGGTTAATCCAAAGGTACGAAAAAGGGCGGCCCGACCGGACCGCCCTCACGTCATGCCTCGCCAGAGCCTTAGAAGCGGTAGCTGACACCGAGCGACAGCCATGGATAGACGGCCAGCATGTCGCCCATTTCCTGAGCGTCGGCTTCCATCTCTCGCAGATCTTCCTGAAACTCCTGATCGACGGTCGGATCTCCGCTCGTGCCCTCAAGCGTGACATTGACGCCGCCGATGCCGATAAGGCCGATTTCGCTTTCGAAACCCCAACCACGTTCGCCGCCGGTGACATAGCCGATCGCCAGCATGGGAGCGATCTCTTCCTCGAAGCGCAAGGAGCCGTCGATGCGCGCGTCATCGTAGCTCATGCCGTCTTCGGCCGTGAAGCCCTGGCCGCTGCCGTCGAGGCTGCTGTTCGAGAAGAACAGGCCGCCCGAAACCCGAAAGCCGCCGGCATAGGGGTAGTAGTCGGCCAGAGCCGCGACACCGCCGAAGTTGCCATCGAAGGTGATGTCGCTGCCGGTCTCTTCACCATCGTCTTCGTATTCGAAGCTGGGAAAGCCGGTGACGAGACCGCGCAGGCGTAGCTTGGGCATCACCTCGTAGGAGGCGGAGGCATAGGCGCCGAAGCTTGAAAGGCCGAACCCAACGGCAGCACCGTCGATATCCTGTGCGGATGCGGTGCCCGCGAGGAGAAAAAGAGCGCTGCTCAGGGTGATGGAACGAAGCATTAGGGAGAAATCCTTGTCGCTGGAATGCTCGCCCTTCTGATCCGTGCAAAGATGGAGGTTCAACCTTTAGGCGTATTGACCTAAAATTGTCACAATTTCGTGTGGTATTGATGTCGCGCCGGGGCCGGCTACGAAAAAGGGGCCCGAAGGCCCCTTTCCCTGTCTCGAATGCGTCGGCCTTACTCGGCCTGCGCGTCTTCCTTGGCTTCTTCGCCGGTCTCCTGGTTCACGACCTTCATCGACAGGCGTACCTTGCCGCGATCGTCGAAGCCCAGAAGCTTGACCCAGACCTCCTGGCCTTCCTTCAGCACATCCGACGGATGGTTCAGGCGGCGGTTCTCGATCTGGCTGACGTGCACGAGGCCGTCGCGCTTGCCGAAGAAGTTCACGAAGGCGCCGAAATCGACAAGCTTCACGACCGTGCCCTTGTAGACCTTGCCCTCTTCGGGCTCGGCCACGATCGAGTAGATCATGTCGTAGGCCTTCTGGATCGCCTCGCCATTGGCGGAGGCGATCTTGATCACGCCGTCGTCGTTGATGTCGACCTTGGCGCCAGACACCTCGACGATCTCACGGATCACCTTGCCGCCCGAGCCGATCACTTCACGGATCTTGTCGGTCGGGATCTGCATCGTCTCGATACGCGGCGCGTGGACCGAGAACTCACCGACGCCCGAGAGCGCCTTGTTCATCTCGCCCAGGATGTGCAAACGGCCGGTCTTGGCCTGCGCCAGCGCCTTCTTCATGATCTCTGGCGTGATGCCAGCGACCTTGATGTCCATCTGCAGCGAGGTGATGCCCGCTTCGGTGCCAGCGACCTTGAAGTCCATATCGCCCAAGTGATCCTCGTCACCGAGGATGTCGGTCAGCACCGCGTAGGAGCCGTCCTCTTCGAGCACGAGGCCCATCGCCACACCGGCCACCGCCGATTTCAGCGGCACGCCCGCATCCATCATCGCCAGAGAGCCGCCGCAGACCGACGCCATCGACGAGGAGCCGTTCGATTCGGTGATCTCGGACACCAGACGGATGGTGTAGGGGAAGTCGGTCGCCGCGGGGAGAACCGCCTGCAGCGCGCGCCATGCCAGCTTGCCATGGCCGATCTCGCGACGGCCCGGCCCGCTGACGCGGCCCACTTCGCCCACCGAGTAGGGGGGGAAGTTGTAGTGCAGCAGGAAGTTGGATTTGAAGTTGCCGTGCAGCGCGTCGATGAACTGCTCGTCATCGCCGGTGCCCAGCGTGGTCACGACCAGCGCCTGCGTCTCGCCGCGGGTGAACAGCGCCGAGCCATGGGTGCGCGGCAGCATGCCGGTCTCGGCCACGATGTCGCGCACGGTGTCGAGGTTGCGACCGTCGATGCGGTTGCCCTTCTTCACGACGTCGCCGCGCAGCACCGAGGATTCGAGCTTCTTGAAGGCGGAACCGAGGTTCGCGTCCTCGAGCTGCTCTTCCGAAAGCTGGGCCTTGATGTCGTCACGCGCCTTGGAGACGGCGGTGGTGCGCTCTTGCTTGTCGGTGATCGCGAAAGCGGCACGCATCTTGTCTTCACCGGCGGCTTTCACGGCGTCATAGAGCGCCGAATAGTCCGGGGGGGTGAAGTCGAAGGGCTCTTTCGCGCAATCCTCGGCCAGATCGATGATCAGATCGATGACGGGCTGGATCTGCTCATGGGCGAAGGTCACGGCGCCGAGCATCTCTTCCTCGGTCAGCTCGTAGGCCTCGGACTCGACCATCATGACGGCGTCCTTGGTGCCGGCGACGATCAGGTCGAGGCGCTGCTCGGGGTTCGAGCGCAGGTTCTGCATGTCGTCGACGGTCGGGTTCAGCACGTATTGGCCATCGACGAAGCCGACGCGGGCGCCGGCGATCGGGCCCATGAACGGCGCGCCCGAGATCGTCAGCGCGGCAGAGGCGGCGATCATCGCGACGACGTCGGGGTCGTTGACGAGGTCATGGCTGAGAACGGTGCACATCACGAGCACTTCGTTCTTGAAGCCGGGGACGAAGAGCGGGCGGATCGGACGGTCGATCAGGCGCGCGGTCAGCGTCTCCTTCTCGGTCGGACGCGCCTCGCGCTTGAAGAAGCCGCCCGGGATCTTGCCGGCGGCATAGTATTTTTCCTGGTAGTGAACGGTCAGGGGGAAGAAGTCCTGACCCGGCTTCGGCGCCTTGGCAAAAGTGACGTTGGCCATCACCGAGGTCTCGCCCAGCGTGGCGATGACCGAGCCGTCGGCCTGGCGCGCGACCTTGCCGGATTCCAGCGTCAGCGTCTCTTCGCCCCACTGGATCGATTTTTTCACATCGTGAAACATCGTGTTTTCCATTCTGGCCCGACCTTCGGGCCCTTGTGCCCCCCTAATGCGTGAACAGTCCCTGGGGGCGGGTTGCGGAGGGGCCGGATGCCCCTGGCTCTCGAAGTGTCCGTGGCGCGGGTCGAGCCCGGTCCGCGCCATCCCGGATAGCAAAGGGACCGCGCCCGAAAGGCGCGGTCCCGAAACCTTAGCGGCGGATGCCGAGGCGGCCGATCAGGGCCTGGTAACGCTCGACGTCCTTGCTCTTGACGTAGTCAAGCAGCTTACGACGACGGGCGACCATCTTGAGAAGGCCACGGCGACCGTGGTTGTCCTTCTTGTGGGTCTTGAAGTGCTCGGTCAGGGTCGCGATGCGCGAGGTCAGGATCGCGACCTGCACCTCGGGCGAACCGGTGTCGCCTTCTTTGGTGGCGAATTCGCTGACGACCTTGGCTTTGTCTTCGACGGTGATCGACATCGGGATCTCCTTTTTGGGATGAGGGTGATGGCACAAGCCGGGATGTCGTCCAGCAGGGCCCATGGAGCTCTGCCCCCGATATGGGGAGGCAGATGCGTGCCCATAGGCGAAATCACCCAAAAAGGAAAGCGGAATGCTGCGTCTTGGAGCGGTGCCGCGCGTCAGGCTGCCTGATCGGTGAGGAACACGACCGTGCCCTCGCCCAAGGCGCTCAACCCGTCGAGCCGTGCCAGCGCTGCTCCGTTGGCACGCAGCAGCAGCCCCTCAGGCACCGTCTCGACCGTCAGCTCCGGTGCCGCGCCCACAGGGTGCAGCACCATGATCTGATCCTGCGTGGCATCGAAATCGACGATCACTGCCGCATCGCCCGCCTCGACGCTGCGCAGTGCAAAGAGATCGCCACCCGTGCCGCCATGTGCCATGTCGCCGGCGCCGATGTGGATCTCGTCTTCGCCGTCGCCACCGTTGAGCCAGTCGCCGACCCCGTCGCCCGCGCCGTAGAGGCGATCGTTGCCCGCCCCGCCGTGCAGCACGTCGCGCCCCGTGCCACCGTCGAGCCTGTCGTCGCCCAGATCGCCCGACAGCGCGTCGTCGCCCGCGCCCCCCCAGAGCGCATCGGCCCCATCGCCACCGCGCAGCTTATCCGCGCCATCGTCGCCCCGGATCACGTCGTCGCCGACATGGCCCCAAAGCGCGTCGTCGCCCGCCCCGCCAGACAGCCGGTCGTCGCCGCGCCCGCCGTGCATCTCGTCGTTCTCCGCGCCGCCCTCGGCCCGATCGTCACCATCGCGCAGGTCGACATGGTCCGCACCGGCGCCCGCCTGCACGCTGTCCTCCGCCTCGCTGCCGAAGATGACGTCAAGCGCGTCGGTACCCACACTCGAAAGCCGCTGCGGTGGGTCGGACGACGGCGCGAGCTGCGTCTCATCCGCTGCAGCGTCGTCGTCGGTCGGATCTGGTGCTGAATGTGCATGGTCCTCGACCGCTGCGTCCGGAGCTGCTTCAGAAGCAGCCTCGTTCGCATATCCAAGCGCGGTGTCGAGCGATACGGTCTCGCTGGCCTGCGTCTCGTCGCCTTCGGGAAGGTCGGGCTCGGCCTCCACGACGTCGGGTGGCAGCAGCGCCGCCCCGGCCAGAGCAAGTCCGAGCAGTCCGATAAGCGCGATCATGGCGGTCTCCGCAGCGAGGGCAGAGATCCGTGTAGCACGGGCGCGCCTCGACGCGGCGCGAAACCGGGGTGCAGGGTTAACCTTTGGTGTTCAGCGATTGGCCCCGGGCTGCCACAGCACATCGGCGCGACCACCGTCGTTGGCAACGCGGGAGGCCACGAAGAACCAGTCCGAGAGGCGATTGAGATAGCGCGTCGCGTCGGCGTTCACCGGCTCGGCCCGGCTCAGCGCCACGGCCAGCCGCTCGGCTCGGCGCGATACGGTGCGGCACAGGTGCAGATGCGCGGCCAGCGCCTCGCCCCCCGGCAACACAAAGCTGCGCAGCGGCTCCAGATCGGCGTTCATCGCGTCGATCTCACGCTCCAGCCGGTCTGTCTGCTCCGCGACCATGCGCAGCACCGGATGCTTGGCCTCGGCGTCGCGCGAGGGGTCGGGGCGGCACAGGTCGGCGCCCAGATCGAACAGGTCGTTCTGAATCCGGCCCAGTGCTGCGTCCATCTCGCCGGTCGCGTGCAGCCGCGCCAGACCGACCGTGGCGTTGGTCTCGTCGACCGTGCCGTAGGCTTCGACCCGCAGGTCGTCCTTGGCCACGCGGCTGCCGTCGCCCAAGCCGGTGTCGCCCTTGTCGCCGGTGCGGGTGTAGATGCGATTCAGAACGACCATCAGCTCGTCCCCCTCAGAAAGACATAGAGCAGAATCAGCAGCACCGCGACGAACTGTGCGCCGATGCGCCAGCGCATGATGCGGTTGGCGTGCTTGCGGTTGAAATCGCCGCCCTTGCCGAAGGTACCGACCCCGAACATCAGGATTCCGGCGACGATCAGAACGGCGAGGATGACGAGAACGAGGAGCGGATCTTGTAGCATGGCGGGCCTTTCGCGGTTGTCTCACCATCTAGGGGGCAGGGCGGCCGAGGCAAAGCGGACGCGGTGTCGCGGACCGGTCGGCTTCAATGCCGTCAGCCTCGGGCCACCACCCAGTCGAGCGCGCGGGTCGGCAACAGCCGCCGCAGCGTGCCCGACAGATAGGTGGGCGTGGTGACATAATAGCGCGGGCGTGGATGCTTGGCCTCCAGCGCATGTGCGAGCTTCTCGGCCACCGCCTCTGGCGGCAGCTCGAACCGGTCCGGGCCGCGCTCGGCATAGAGACGGTGCAGCAGCCCCTCGTATTCGTCGCGCCGGGCCGAGGCCTTCCAATCCACCCATCGTTCGAAATGCGGGATCGAATTTGCGCGAATGCGCGAGGTGACGGGGCCGGGCTCGATCAGGCTGATATGAATGCCGCTGCCCGCCATCTCGAGGCGCAACACATCCGTCAATCCTTCCAGAGCGAACTTGGTCGCGACATAGGCGCCGCGCCATTTCACGCCGACCAGCCCCAGCACCGAGGAGCAGTTGACGATGCGCCCATGGCCCTGCGTCCGCATCACCGGGATCACACGGGTGGTCAGGTCGTGCCAGCCGAAGAGGTTGGTCTCGAAGATCTCGCGCAGCGCCTCGCGCGGCAGGTCCTCGACGGCGCCGGGGCAGGCGAAGGCACCGTTGTTGTACAGAGCATCGAGCCGCCCGCCGGTGGCCTCGAGCACCTGCGCCAGCCCGGATGCGACGCTGTCCGGGTCGGCATAATCGAGACGGGGGGCCTCGAACCCCTCGGCGCGCAAGCGGGCGCAATCGTCCTCGGCGCGGCAGGAGGCGAAGACGCGCCAGCCGCGATCGCGCATGAAACGTGCCGCCGTGAAGCCGATGCCCGAGGACGAGCCGGTGACGAGAAGGGAGCGAGGTGTGTCCATGGACCACACATGGCTGCAGGCACGGGGTCCTGCAACGAAAAAGGCGCCCCGGATCGGGACGCCTTATCGGCAGGTCAGATCGAGAAGCTCGAATTCGGCAGGTCAGCCTTCGATGGGGGCCAAGAGGCGCTCGGACATCCAGCCGGTCTGGCCGGTGGAGGTGATCTCGATCTTGGCCCAGCCACCGGCGCTCTCGATCAGCTTGGCCTCGGTGCCGCGCGGCAGCGTGTCGAGCACGGCATGACCGGTGCCGGGGCCTTGGCGCATGTTGACCCAGTCGCCGCTGATCTGGCGCAGGTCGAACTGAGCGGTTTCGGCCACGGCGGGAGTGGCTGCGACCTCCTCGATGACGGCGGGTTTCGTCGACTTCGGCATGAAGGAGGCGGAGATCAGTTCGACGTTCTCGGGAAATTCGCGCATTGCGGTGACGGGAATGCCGGAGGCGGCACGCGCGATGTCGTTGCTGGCGATCGCCTCGGGCGAAGCCGTGCTGGCCTGCACCGCGCCGATCATTGTCTGCGGCTGGAACTCGGCACCGCCGGACATTTCGTAATAACCTACGCCAAGAAGGAGAAAGGTGGCACCGATACCAAAAACATGCTTCATGACGACCTCTTACATTCTGCTCATCGCGTGCCTTGAGCGGTCACTGTGGCGTGACGTCCGTGGCGGCGCGGGATCTCGCTGACCCGTTGCTCACACAACCGCGACTTTACGCCGATGGTTCCCGCCGATAGAGAGCTTTTCATGCCTGACCCCCTTGACGATGCCCTCCCGTCCACCGCTGCACAGGGCGTTGCGGACCTGACGGAGCCGCTACGCCGCGCCCTTGGCGAGCGCTATCTGAGCTACGCGCTCTCCACGATCATGAACCGCGCGCTGCCGGATGCGCGCGATGGCCTCAAACCGGTGCATCGCCGGATTCTCTTTGCCATGCGCGAGCTCAAGCTTTCGTCGACGGGCGGTTTCCGCAAGTCGGCCAAGATCTCGGGCGACGTGATGGGCAACTATCACCCGCACGGCGATGCCGCGATCTACGACGCGATGGCCCGCCTCGCGCAGGACTTTGCGGTGCGCTATCCGCTGGTCGACGGTCAGGGCAACTTTGGCAACATCGACGGCGACAACCCGGCCGCCGCGCGCTACACCGAAGCCCGCCTGACGGCCGCGGCCGAGGCGCTGATGGAAGGGCTGACCGAGAACGCGGTCGATTTCCGTCCGAACTACGATGGCACGCTCGAAGAGCCGGTCGTGATGCCCGCCGCCTTCCCAAACCTGCTGGCCAACGGCTCCTCGGGGATCGCGGTCGGCATGGCGACCAACATTCCGCCGCACAACCTGCACGAGCTGGTCGACGCCTGCCTCTACATGATCAAGACGCCAGGTGTGTCGGACGAAAAGCTGGTCGATCTCGTGCCGGGGCCGGATTTCCCGACGGGTGGCGTGCTGGTCGAGCCGCGCGAAAACATTCTCACCGCCTATCGCACCGGGCGCGGGAGCTTCCGGCTGCGCGCGCGTTGGGAGATCGAGGAGCTGGGACGCGGCCAGTGGCAGGTGATCGTCACCGAGATCCCCTATCAGGTGCAGAAGTCCAAGTTGATCGAACGCCTTGCCGAGTTGATCCAGACCCGCAAGATCCCGCTACTGGCCGATGTGCGCGACGAGAGCGCCGAGGACGTGCGTATCGTGCTCGAGCCGCGCGCGCGTTCGGTCGAGCCCGAGATGCTGATGGGGATGCTGTTCAAGAACAGCGATCTCGAGATCCGCTTCGGTCTCAACATGAACGTGCTGATCGACGGGCTGACGCCCAAGGTCTGCTCGCTGCGCGAGGTGCTGCGCGCCTTCCTCGACCACCGTCGCGAGGTGCTCACCCGCCGCTCGCAACACCGGCTGGAAAAGATCGACCACCGGCTCGAGGTGCTCGAAGGCTTCATCACGGCCTTTCTCAACCTCGACCGGGTGATCGACATCATCCGCTACGACGATCAGCCCAAACAGGCGCTGATGGCTGAGGATTGGGACCGCGACCACGTCCGCGCCGTCTCCGAGCGAGACTATCGCTCGCCCCTGACCGAGGGGCACGGCGGCAGCGGTCTCACCGAGGTTCAGGCCGAGGCGATCCTCAACATGCGGCTGCGCAGTCTGCGCCGACTCGAGGAGCTGGAGCTTCTCAAGGAGCAGGATGCTTTGATGCAGGAGCGGGCCGGGCTCGAGGACCTGCTGGCCTCCGAGGAACTGCAGTGGAAGTCGATCTCCGAGCAACTGCGCGAGACCCGCAAGCTGATGGGCCATTCGGCCCCTGGCGGACGGCGGCGTACCGGCTTTGCCGAAGGCACCGAGATCCCTGACGTGCCGATCGAGGCGATGATCGAGCGCGAGCCGATCACCATCGTCTGCTCGGAAATGGGCTGGATCCGCGCGATGAAGGGCCACATCGCGCTCGACAGCGAGCTGAAGTTCAAGGACGGCGACAAGGGCCGTTTCGTGCTGCATGCCGAGACCACCGACCGGCTTTTGGTGTTCGGCTCGAACGGTCGCTTCTACACCGTCTCTGCCACCAACCTGCCCGGCGGGCGCGGCATGGGCGAGCCGTTGCGCCTGATGGTCGATCTGCCGAACGAGGCGCAGATCGTGGCGCTGCATCTCTACCGCCCTGAGCGGCGGCTTCTGGTGGCGTCTTCGGCCGGTGACGGCTTCATCGTCAACGAAGACGAAGTGTTGGCGCAGACCCGGAGCGGCAAGCAGGTGCTCAACGTCAAGGACGACGTAGTAGCCAAGATCTGCAAGCCGGTGACCGGCGACGCGGTGGCGGTGGTGGGCGACAACCGAAAGGTGCTCGTCTTCCCGCTCGACGAACTGCCCGAGATGACCCGTGGCAAGGGCGTGCGCCTGCAAAAGTACAAGGACGGCGGGCTGTCGGATGCGGCCACCTTCGTGCTGGAGGCAGGGCTGACGTGGAAGGATCCGGCAGGCCGGACCCGGACGGAAAGCGACCTCGCCGACTGGACCGCCAAGCGCGCCACGGCCGGGCGCATGGCACCCCGCGGCTTTCCGCGCGACAATATGTTCAACTGACGCCAAAAGGCCCTCCCGAACCGGGAGGGCCTTTTGGTTTTAGGGTCTGGCGATGTCGTGGCCTCAGTCGGCCCACATCCTGAGCAGGTTTGAGCGGCTTTTCGCAAGCAGGTCGAACAGCTCCGACTTGCCCTCGCGACCATGCACCTCGCGCACCGCGCGTTCGAGATCGAACAGCATCTCGCGCTGGGCGGCCTCGCGCACCCGGCTCTGTACCCAACCGACCACCGCCAGCCGTTCGCCGCGCGTCACCGGGGCGACCCGGTGCAGCGTCGTTGAGGGGTACAGCATCAGGCCCCCCGCCGGCAGCTTTACCGCGCGCGCCTCGAAGCCGTCCTCGATCACCAGTTCTCCGCCGTCGTAGCTTTCGGGATCGGACAGAAAGAGCGTGAAGGAGATGTCGGTGCGCAGCCCTTGCATCAGCGCGTCATCGACGTGCAGCCCATAGGTCTGCCCCTGCCGGTAGCGCGACAGGATCAGCGGCGTCATCGCGCGGGGGCGGGCGGCAAGGGTGAACAGCTCGTTGCCCTGCAGCGCCTTGGTAACCTTGGCCAGAACCGCGTTGCGGGCGGGGGAGGGGGCGGCCTGGTCGTTGGCTTTGACCTCACGGGCATAGCGCCCGGCGCTGGCCTTGCCGTCGGCAAAGTCGAGCGTATCGGCCGAGGCGCGCAGCGCCCCGGCCTCGGCCGCCGACAGAAGGCTGTCGATGGCGAGCAGCATCACTCGGCCTGCAGCGCGGCCAGCTCGATGCGGGCGGCGGCGGCGTGCAGCAGCGACGCCTTGGCCTCGGCGCCCAGCGCGCCCTCCGGCACGAAGCCTGCGGCGAAGGCCGGGGCCGTCGCGTCGAGCGCCTCGATCACGGCCGCGCCTGTCTTGGCATGCGCGGCATCGTCGCCACTCGCCAATTCCTCGGCGCGGACGCGGGCCATCTCGGTGAAGCCCATGGCGTCCTGATACTCGTGCAGGTTCGAGATTTCGCCTTCGATGACGCCGATCTCGTATTCGTCGCCGGCGATGCGCAGCACCTGCTCGAGGCTCTCGAGGATGGCGCCGGGTTCGCTTACCATGGTGCGGGCGGCGGCGATGCGTTCGAGCAGCGTGTCGAAGGCCGCCTGCGCATCCTCGACCGGCGCGCCCGATGTCACCGCGTCGGCCAGCGCCGAAAGCTCGGCGGAAAAGGCTTCGGCACCGCGCTCTTCGAGCTCGGGCGCGAGGTCGGCATAGATCTCGTCTTCGGGATGCTTCATGTGCGTCGCGGCGAGATCGGCATGCCCGTCACGGTAGAGCGCGATACCGGCGCGCAGATGGCCTTCGATCAGCCCCAGATTGGTCAGGTAGGCCGCATCCAAGTCTTCGATCGACATTTCCGCCGAACCGCCTTCGCCCCCTTCGCCGCCCTCACCGCCTTCGCCAGCGGCGAGCCAGAGGGTCTCCGGGCCATGGCCGAAACCGGCAGTGTCGGCCTGTGCTCCGGTCGCGGCGAGGCCGCCCACGGCCCCTGCGAGAGCGAGGCTCGTCCAAAGGCGGGCTTGGGTGGGGCGGGGGGTGTCGTGCTGGGCCATGATGGCCTCCTGTCATTACCTTACTCTTTTACTCGGTAATGCGATCCGGAGGGGGGCGTCAAGCGGATCCTGCGAGATGGTGTGCGCCGCGTGCAGCGATCCTTGGCGGGAGCCGCTTGATTTCCCCGTCGATTGCAAATACATCGCCCGCGATGTCGAACCGGGCCATACGGAGGCCCCCGAACACGCGAGGCGCCAGCGCAGATGGCAAAGGCTAAATTCGAACGCAACAAACCGCACGTGAACATCGGGACCATCGGTCACGTGGACCACGGCAAGACCACCCTGACCGCCGCGATCACCAAGTACTTCGGTGACTTCCGCGCCTACGACCAGATCGACGGCGCGCCCGAAGAGAAGGCCCGCGGCATCACCATCTCGACCGCGCACGTCGAGTACGAGACCGAGAGCCGTCACTACGCCCACGTCGACTGCCCCGGCCACGCCGACTACGTCAAGAACATGATCACCGGTGCCGCCCAGATGGACGGCGCGATCCTCGTGGTGAACGCCGCCGACGGCCCGATGCCTCAGACGCGCGAGCATATCCTGCTCGGCCGCCAGGTGGGCATCCCCTACATGGTCGTCTACATGAACAAGGTCGACCAGGTGGATGACGAGGAGCTGCTCGAGCTCGTCGAGATGGAAATCCGCGAGCTGCTGTCGTCCTACGACTACCCGGGCGACGACATCCCGATCGTCAAGGGCTCGGCCCTGCACGCGATGAACGGCACCCAGCCGGAAATCGGCGAAGAGTCGATCAAGGCGCTGATGGCGGCCGTGGACGAGTACATCCCGACCCCGGCCCGCGCCGTGGACCTGCCGTTCCTGATGCCGATCGAGGACGTGTTCTCGATCTCCGGCCGTGGCACGGTGGTGACCGGTCGCGTCGAGCGCGGCGTGATCAACGTCGGCGACGAGATCGAGATCGTCGGCATCCGCGACACCAAGAAGTCGACCTGCACCGGCGTCGAGATGTTCCGCAAGCTGCTCGACCGCGGTGAAGCCGGCGACAACGTCGGCGTGCTGCTGCGCGGCATCGACCGCGAAGGCGTCGAGCGCGGCCAGGTGCTGTGCAAGCCCAAGTCGGTTCTGCCGCACACCAAGTTCGAGGCCGAGGCCTACATCCTCACCAAGGAAGAAGGCGGTCGTCACACCCCGTTCTTCGCGAACTACCGTCCGCAGTTCTACTTCCGCACCACCGACGTCACCGGCACCGTTGTCCTCCCCGAGGGCACCGAGATGGTGATGCCCGGCGACAACCTGAAGTTCAACGTCGAGCTGATCGCCCCCATCGCCATGGAAGACGGCCTGCGCTTCGCCATCCGTGAAGGCGGCCGCACCGTCGGCGCCGGCGTGGTGTCGAAAATCGTCGAGTGATCGGATCCTCCGGGCGGTCCTGCCGCCCGGATGTCACGATCTGAAAGGGCCGCCCCTTGGGGCGGCCCTTTTGCTTGGTGTCGTGAGGGTCAGGGGCCGGGCGGCAGGCCCAGCATCGCATCCGCCTCGGCCGTGGTGGCGTCGAGCGCTGCTTTCATCGAGGCGCGAAGCCGCGCGCGTTCCTGCGCATCCGTTCGGCGCGGCATCGTGTCGTCCCAGGGTCGGAACACCACTGCACCGCGCCCGCCTGGGCGGGGCAGCAGCAGCCTGTCCCAGCTTTTCGCCCGGCTCTGTCTCTCGGTGGCATAGGCATAGAAGAACACCGGCGCGCCGGTGATCCGCGCCCAGTCGAGCGGCGGATCGTTGATCTCGCCCATCGGGCCCAGCGGGCCGTCCGCGGTGATGCCGATGCTGGCGCCCGCACGCATCCGGTCCATCACCATCCGCGACATCGCCAGATTCGACAGCCGCGCCGACATGGCGACGGGGGTAAGACCGCAGCGGCGATGCGTGTCGCCCGCGATTCGTGCGATGGGGGAGGTGTCGTGCAGGCTCGACAGATCGGCGGCGTCTCGCGGCCAGTGGAACGGCCCCAACATCAGTCGCGAATGACGCAGCACCAAGAGCACCGGTCCTTGGGCCAGCGCCGCGCGCAACGCGTCCTCGCCGCGCACTTCCCAACTGGTTCGGCGCTGGCAGCGCGCCAACCAGCCATGCGCGATCCTGCCGAGGCTTCGGATCACGGCGGGGCTCTTGGCCAGTCTCTTGCCGAGCGACATGCGGCTCTCCTCCGGGCTGTGCGGCGCATCTTGCAAGCACCCGCCGCGAGGGCAAGGGCAGGGGAGTGCGAGATTGCCGTTCGATTGCCCCTCGGGGGGCCTTGATCCCGGCGTGGATTGCGACTACTCGGAGGGCGGTCTTAGGGGTATAGCTCAGTTGGTAGAGCATCGGTCTCCAAAACCGAGGGTCGTGGGTTCGAGTCCCCCTGCCCCTGCCAAGACCACCGCGGCGGGCCCGCTTGCAGATCGCGCGGCGTCCGCGTATGTCCCGCATCGATCCCTCGAAAGGTGAAGATGATGGCCAGAACCAACCCCGTCCAGTTCGCGCAGCAGACCCGCGCCGAGATCGCCAAGGTGGTCTGGCCGACCCGCCGCGAGGTGGTGCTGACCACGGTGATGATCTTCATCCTCGCTGCCGTTGCGGCGCTGTTCTTCAGCCTCGTGGATCTTGGCATCCGTTCCGGGCTTCAGGCGGTGCTGGAAGGCCTGGCGGGCTGAGCGCAGCGGCTTGTGGCTTCGGCCCCGTGGGGCTTGATCTGCGCCGCGCCGGGCGCTACTGACCGGCGGACTTGGACAAACGGCGCGCGATGCGCGCCGCTTTGCCGTTTGAGCGACCCCGCAACACGGGTCGGAGAAATTCAACGAGGCACCGGCGTCCCGCCGGTTGCGACGGAAGGTGTCGGGCAACATGGCGAAACGCTGGTATTCGGTTTCCGTGCTCTCGAACTTCGAGAAGAAGATCGCCGAGCAGATCAGGACCAAGGTCGCCGAGCAGCAGCTCGAAGACGTCATCGACGAGGTGCTGGTTCCCACCGAGGAAGTGATCGAGGTCCGCCGCGGCAAGAAGGTTTCGACCGAGCGCCGCTTCATGCCCGGCTATGTGCTGGTGCATATGGAGATGTCCGACAAGGGCTATCATCTCGTCACCTCGATCAACCGCGTCACCGGCTTCCTTGGCCCGCAGGGCCGACCGATGCCGATGCGCGATGCCGAGGTGGAGGCGATTCTGGGCCGTGTTCAGGAAGGCGAGGAAAGCCCGCGCACCCTGATCCGCTTCGAGATCGGTGAGAAGGTGAAGGTCAAGGACGGCCCCTTCGAGGATTTCGACGGCATGGTCGAAGAGGTCGACGAGGACAACCAGCGGCTCAAGGTCACTGTTTCCATTTTCGGTCGCGCCACCCCGGTCGAGCTCGAATTCACCCAAGTGGCCAAACAAGGCTGATCCCGCGCTTGACCGGCCCGGTCGCTGCGGCCACGCTGCCGGGGCCCTGACGCGCCCCGGAGCCTGCCCCATGAAGATCGTCCTCGTTTCCTCCAATGCCGGCACCGACATGGGCGGCGAGGCGATCAAGGCGCACCAGTACTTCGGCTACCTGCTGCGGCATGGCTTCGACGCCGTGCTGGTGACCCACGCCCGGGGCCGGGTCGGGCTATTGCGCGACTTTCCGGCCGAGCGGATGATCTTCGTCGAGGACGACGCGCTGCAAAAGGCGCTGTGGCACAGCCGGATCGGCGGGCCGCTGGTGTCGACCTGCTTTCATCTGCTGGCGGCCCGGCTGATCCGGGACCGCTTCGACCCTGCGGACACGCTCGTGCATTACCTGTGTCCAGTCTCGCCGGTCGAACCGCGGTTTCCACCGCGTGGCTTTCGGACCCTGATGGGCCCTTTCACCGGCAACATCCATTATCCCCCCGCCTTTGCCGCCCGCGAGGCACCGCGCCGCAGGCTCGGCGCGTGGCTGCATCGCCCGGTTCAGCGGCTCTTGTCGGTGCTGGCCCCGGACAAGCGCCGCGCCTCCCACGTGCTCGTCTCGGGCTATGACCGCACGCGGGACTCGCTGGGCTGGGCCGGCGTGCCGCAGTCGCGGATGACCGACGTGGTCGATTCGGGCGTGGCCGAGGTCATTGCCGCGCGGCCCCGCGCGACGCATCAGGGTCGGAACGAGATGTTCGCCTGCTCGGGGCGGCAGGTCGATCACAAGGGCACGGATCTGGCGATCCGCGCGGTGGCGGCGAGCCATGAGGGCGCGCGGCTCACCGTCTACGGCGACGGCGCGGCGCGGCCGGGCCTCGAAGCCTTGGCGCGGGATCTCGGGGTCGCGGACCGCGTCCGCTTTGCCGGGTGGCTGCCGCATGGCGAGGTGCTCACCGGACTCGCCGCGGCGCGGGGCTATGTGTTTCCCTCGCTCGCCGAAGCCAACGGCATCGTGATGCAGGAGGCGATGATGCTGGGCGTGCCGGTGCTGGCGCTGCGCTGGGGCGGCCCGGCGATGCTCGCCGACGACGGATCGGCGATCTATGTCGAACCTGCGGGCGAGGCGGCGGTGGTCGAGGGCCTCGCGGCGGGCATGGATCGGCTGATCAGCGAGCCGCATATGGCCGAAACCCTGTCGCGCCGCGCCCGCACCATCGCCGAGGCGCGATTCGGCTGGGACGCGGTGGCGGCGTCATGGGCTGCGCATTATCCCCCCGGCGCGCATTCCGCGCAGGCAGGCTCGGTCACGGACAAGAGCACGGGCGAGGACTTGGGCGAGAAGGCGGGGCAGGGCGCGGCCTAGCCTCGGCCAAACACCGCGCGGCGGGCTTGACGGCACCCCCCGAGGGGGCTATGCGACGACCTTCAATTGCGCCGGCCTGCGGGCCGGACCCTTGGTGGCGACCGGATCGGAGACGATTCGCGCCGCATGCGGGAGGCAAGGGGGGCGCGCCCTCCAAGCCGCACCGCACCAACCGATGGCCACCCGGACGCGTCCGCGTGGTGTTGCGATAAGGAGAGGCCCGATGGCCAAGAAAGTAATGGGGCAGCTGAAGCTCCAGGTGAAGGCAGGCGAAGCCAACCCGTCTCCGCCGGTGGGTCCGGCGCTGGGTCAGCGCGGCATCAACATCATGGAGTTCTGCAAGGCCTTCAACGCGAAGACCGCAGATCTGGAAAAGGGCGCGCCTTGCCCGACCGTGATCACCTACTACCAGGACAAGTCCTTCACGATGGAGATCAAGTCGCCGCCGGCGTCGTTCTTCCTCAAGAAGGCCGCTGGCCTGAAGCCCGTCGGCAAGCGCAACCGGCCCAAGGGCTCGGCGACCCCCGGCAAGGAAACCGCCGGCACCGTGTCGCTCGCCCAGGTGCGCGAAATCGCCGAAGCGAAGATGAAAGACCTCAACGCGACCAGCGTTGAAGGTGCGATGCAGACCGTCCTTGGCTCCGCCAAGTCGATGGGTATCGAGGTGAAAGGCTGAATCATGGCAAAACTCGGTAAACGCACCCGCGCCGCTCGCGAGGCCTTCTCGGGCAAGGACAACGTCCAGCTCTCCGAAGCCGTCTCGCTGATCAAGTCCAACGCCAACGCCAAGTTCGACGAGACCATCGAGATCGCGATGAACCTCGGCGTCGATCCGCGTCACGCCGACCAGATGGTCCGCGGTTCGGTCACGCTGCCCAACGGCACCGGCAAGACCGTGCGCGTCGCCGTCTTCGCCCGTGGCGACAAGGCGGAAGAGGCCAAGAAGGCCGGCGCCGACATCGTTGGTGCCGAAGACCTGATGGAGACCGTGCAGTCCGGCAAGATCGAGTTCGACCGTTGCATCGCAACGCCGGACATGATGCCGATCGTCGGCCGTCTCGGCAAGATCCTCGGCCCGCGCAACCTGATGCCGAACCCGAAGATCGGGACCGTCACCATGGACGTGACCGACGCGATCAACGCCGCCAAGGGTGGTCAGGTCCAGTTCCGCGTCGAAAAGGCCGGCGTGATCCATGCCGGCATCGGCAAGGCGTCGTTCGACGAAGCCAAGCTCGAAGAGAACATCCGCGCCTTCGTGGATGCCGTCTCCAAGGCGAAGCCCGCCGGCGCCAAGGGCACCTACCTCAAGAAGGTGGCGCTGTCCTCGACCATGGGCCCGGGCGTAACCGTCGATCTGGCCTCGGCCACCGGCACGGCCTAAGAGATTTCCTCCCGGCCTCGGTCGGGAGCGAATGGCGGGGCGTTCGCGCCCCGTCCTGTCCGAGACGGAGGGCAGGGAGGGAACTCCCGCTAAGGCCTTCCCGAGATGGGAAACGAGACTTTGGATTTCCGTTCGAAAGCGCGAGCTTTCTTTCGGGCGATCATGGCCTCGGGACCCTGAAGCGGACCCGAACGGCCCCCGGACCATCAGGGGGTCAGACAGAGCCGGGGGGAAACCCCCAAACTTGGAGTAAACCGTGGATAGAGCCCAGAAAGAGAAAGTGGTCGAGGAACTCGGCCAGATCTTTGAAAGCTCTGGCGTCGTAGTGGTTGCCCACTACGAAGGCATGACGGTTGCCCAGATGCAGGACCTGCGCGCGAAAATGCGTGAAGCGGGTGGGTCCGTGCGTGTTGCCAAGAACAAGCTCGCCAAGATCGCCCTTGAGGGAAAGCCCTGCGCAAGCATCGCCAACCACCTCACGGGCATGACCGTTCTCTCCTATTCCGAAGACCCCGTGGCAGCTGCCAAGGTGGTCGACGCCTATGCGAAGACCAACGACAAGCTGGTCATCCTCGGCGGCGCGATGGGAGAGTCGGCTCTGGACGTCGCCGGTGTGAAAGCCGTGGCCCAGATGCCGTCGCGTGAAGAGCTCATTGCTTCGATCGTCGGCTGCATCGGTGCCCCGGCCAGCAACATCGCCGGTGCCATTGGCGCGCCCGCAAGCAACATCGCAAGCATTCTCTCGACCATCGAAGAGAAGGCTGCCTAAGGCATCCCGTACCCCTCGGGGGCTTGAAAGCCCTCGCGTTGGAACACAATTGAACGAACGGAAGATAAAATGGCTGATCTGAAGAAACTCGCCGAAGAGATCGTTGGTCTGACCCTCCTCGAGGCGCAGGAACTGAAAACCATCCTCAAGGACGAGTATGGCATCGAGCCCGCCGCCGGCGGCGCCGTGATGATGGCTGGCCCGGCAGGCGATGCCGGCGCGGCCGAAGAAGAGAAGACCGAGTTCGACGTCGTCCTGAAGGACGCCGGCGCTCAGAAGATCAACGTGATCAAAGAAGTCCGCGGCATCACCGGCCTCGGCCTGAAAGAAGCCAAGGACCTCGTTGAGGCCGGCGGCAAGGTCAAGGAAGGCGCTCCGAAGGCGGAAGCCGAAGAGATCAAGGCGAAGCTGGAAGCAGCTGGCGCCAAGGTCGAGCTGGCCTGATAACGGTCGGGCGCGCGCGCTGCGCGTCACGCCTTGTGAATTGGCTGGATCCGCGGTTTCGCGGGTCCAGCCGAACCCGTCTTGGAAGGGGGCTGCGTGCGGCTCCCGTCTCGGGCAGGTTCCCATGGTCGGGAGGTCTTCGGTGGGACGAAGGCCGTGAATTGACCGGAACTCCCCTCTCGCATGGACCCCGTGGCCTTCCCCGCCGGCCCGGTGATCCGCAGAGACCTGAAAGGTGACGACACCCATGGCTCAGTCCTTCCTCGGCCAGAAGCGTTTGCGCAAATATTACGGCAAGATCCGTGAAGTTCTGGAGATGCCGAACCTCATCGAGGTGCAGAAATCCTCCTACGACCTGTTCCTGAAATCGGGCGACCAGCCCGTGCCGACCGACGGCGAAGGCATCAAGGGCGTGTTCCAGTCGGTGTTCCCGATCAAGGACTTCAACGAGACGGCGACTCTGGAGTTCGTGAAATACGAGCTTGAGAAGCCGAAATACGACGTCGAGGAATGTCAGGCCCGCGACATGACCTACAGCGCACCGCTGAAGGTCACGCTGCGCCTGATCGTGTTCGATATCGACGAGGACACCGGTGCGAAGTCCGTCAAGGACATCAAGGAGCAGGACGTCTTCATGGGCGACATGCCCCTGATGACCCAGAACGGCACGTTCATCGTCAACGGGACCGAGCGGGTGATCGTGTCCCAGATGCACCGCTCCCCGGGCGTGTTCTTCGACCACGACAAGGGCAAGACCCACTCCTCGGGCAAGCTGCTGTTCGCCTGCCGGATCATCCCCTACCGCGGCTCCTGGCTCGACTTCGAATTCGACGCCAAGGATCTCGTCTTCGCGCGGATCGACCGTCGCCGGAAGCTGCCCGTCACCACGCTCCTCTATGCCCTTGGTCTCGACCAGGAGCGGATCATGGACGCGTATTACAACACGGTCGATTACAGCTTCGACAAGAAGGCACAGGCCTGGGTCACGAAGTTCTTCCCCGAACGGATGCGCGGCACCCGCCCGACCTATGACCTCGTGGATGCCGCCACCGGCGAAGTGATCGCCAAGGCTGGCGAGAAGGTGACCCCGCGCGCCGTCAAGCAGCTGATCGACGAAGGCAAGGTCACCGACCTGCTCGTGCCGTTCAACAACATCCTCGGCAAGTTCGTCGCGCGCGACATCGTCGACGAGGACACCGGCGCGATCTACGTCGAGGCCGGCGATGAGCTGACCATCGAGACCGACAAGAACGGCGAAGTGACCGGCGGCTCCCTCAAGGAGCTGATGGACGCGGGCTTCACCGAGATCCCGGTGCTCGACATCGACAACGTCAACGTCGGTCCCTACATCCGCAACACGGTCGCCGCCGACAACAAGGCGTGGAACCGTGAGACGGCGCTCATGGAAATCTACAAGGTCATGCGCCCCGGCGAGCCGCCGACCGTCGACGCCGCCTCGGCGCTGTTCGACACGCTGTTCTTCGACAGCGAGCGCTACGACCTCTCGGCCGTGGGCCGCGTGAAGATGAACATGCGCCTCAACCTCGACGCCGAGGACACGCAGCGCACGCTGCGCCGCGAGGACATCATTGCCTGCATCAAGGCACTGGTGGAACTGCGCGACGGCAAGGGCGAAATCGACGACATCGACCACCTGGGCAATCGCCGGGTACGTTCGGTCGGCGAGCTGATGGAAAACCAGTACCGCGTCGGCCTGCTGCGCATGGAGCGCGCGATCAAGGAGCGGATGTCTTCGGTCGAGATCGACACGGTGATGCCGCAGGACCTGATCAACGCCAAGCCGGCGGCTGCTGCCGTGCGCGAATTCTTCGGCTCGTCGCAGCTGTCGCAGTTCATGGACCAGACCAACCCGCTGTCGGAAGTGACGCACAAGCGTCGCCTCTCGGCGCTCGGGCCGGGCGGTCTGACGCGTGAGCGCGCGGGCTTCGAGGTGCGCGACGTGCACCCGACCCACTATGGCCGGATGTGCCCGATCGAAACGCCGGAAGGCCCGAACATCGGCCTCATCAACTCGCTGGCCACCTTTGCCCGCGTGAACAAGTACGGCTTCATCGAGACCCCCTACCGCAAGGTGGTGGACGGCCAGGTGACCGACGAGGTGAACTACCTCTCGGCCACCGAGGAAATGCGCCATACCGTGGCACAGGCCAACGCCTCGCTCGACGAGAACGGCAAGTTCACCAACGATCTGGTCAACACCCGCCAGTCGGGCGACTACATGCTGGCCCCGTCGGAAAGCGTCGACCTGATCGACGTGAGCCCCAAGCAGCTCGTCTCGGTCGCGGCCTCGCTGATCCCGTTCCTCGAGAACGACGACGCCAACCGCGCCCTGATGGGGTCGAACATGCAGCGTCAGGCGGTTCCGCTCCTGCAGGCCGAGGCGCCGCTCGTCGGCACCGGCATCGAGGAAGTCGTGGCCCGCGATTCCGGCGCCGCCATCATGGCGCGCCGCGGTGGCATCATCGACCAGGTGGACGCCACCCGGATCGTGATCCGTGCCACCGAGGATCTCGAGCTCGGCGATGCCGGGGTCGACATCTACCGGATGCGCAAGTTCCAGCGGTCGAACCAGAACACCTGCATCAACCAGCGTCCGCTGGTGAAGGTGGGTGACCGGGTCCAGAAGGGCGAGGTCGTCGCCGACGGTCCCTCGACCGACATGGGCGAGCTGGCGCTCGGCAAGAACGTGGTCGTCGCGTTCATGCCGTGGAACGGCTACAACTACGAGGACTCGATCCTGATCTCCGAGCGCATCGTGCGCGACGACGTCTTCACCTCGATCCACATCGAGGAATTCGAGGTCGCGGCCCGCGACACCAAGCTTGGGCCGGAAGAGATCACGCGCGACATCCCCAACGTCGGCGAGGAAGCCCTGCGCAACCTCGATGAGGCGGGCATCGTCTACATCGGTGCCGAAGTGGGGCCGGGTGACATTCTCGTGGGCAAGATCACTCCGAAGGGCGAGTCTCCGATGACCCCCGAGGAGAAGCTGCTTCGCGCCATCTTCGGCGAGAAGGCCTCGGACGTGCGCGACACCTCGCTGCGGCTGCCCCCGGGCGACTACGGCACCATCGTCGAGGTCCGGGTGTTCAACCGCCACGGCGTCGAGAAAGACGAGCGCGCGCTGCAGATCGAGCGCGAGGAAGTCGATCGTCTCGCACGTGACCGCGATGACGAGTTGGCGATCCTCGATCGTAACATCTACGCGCGTCTCAAGGACCTGATCACCGGCAAGACCGCCGTGAAGGGCCCGCGCGGCGTCAAGGCCGGCGCGATCATCGACGACGAACTGCTGGGCACGCTGTCGCGCGGCCAGTGGTGGCAGCTCGCCCTCGAAGACGAGGACGACGCCACGATCGTCGAGGCGCTCAACGAGCAGTACGAGATCCAGAAGCGCACGCTCGATGCGCGCTTCGAGGACAAGGTCGAGAAGGTGCGTCGTGGCGACGACCTGCCGCCGGGCGTGATGAAGATGGTCAAGGTCTTCGTCGCGGTGAAGCGCAAGCTTCAGCCGGGTGACAAGATGGCCGGTCGTCACGGCAACAAGGGCGTCATCTCGCGCGTGGTGCCGATGGAGGACATGCCGTTCCTCGCCGACGGCACGCCGGTCGACTTCTGCCTCAACCCGCTGGGCGTGCCGTCGCGCATGAACGTCGGTCAGATCCTCGAGACCCACATGGGCTGGGCCGCGCGCGGCCTCGGCATCCAGGTCGACGAGGCGCTGCAGGAGTATCGTCGCTCGGGCGATCTCACCCCCGTCCGCGAGGCGCTGCGCATCGCTTATGGCGACGATGTCTACGAAGAGGGCATCGAAGGCATGGAAGAGGACCGGGTCACCGAGATCGCTTCCAACGTCCAGCGCGGTGTTCCGATCGCCACCCCGGTGTTCGACGGTGCCAAGGAGAACGACGTCAACGACTCGCTCCGCCGCGCCGGCTTCGACACCTCCGGTCAGTCGGACCTGTTCGACGGCCGCACCGGCGAGAAGTTCTCGCGCAGGGTGACGGTGGGCGTGAAGTACCTGCTCAAGCTGCACCACCTCGTGGACGACAAGATCCACGCGCGTTCCACGGGGCCGTACAGCCTCGTCACCCAGCAGCCGCTGGGCGGTAAGGCGCAGTTCGGTGGCCAGCGCTTCGGTGAGATGGAGGTCTGGGCACTGGAAGCCTATGGCGCCGCCTACACGCTGCAGGAAATGCTGACCGTGAAGTCGGACGACGTGGCAGGCCGGACCAAGGTCTACGAGAGCATCGTCAAGGGCGAGGACAACTTCGAGGCCGGCGTGCCGGAATCGTTCAACGTCCTCGTGAAGGAAGTCCGGGGCCTCGGCCTCAACATGGAACTCCTGGACGCGGAGGACGAGTAACGGCGTCCCGCCGCGCGCCCCACGGGGTGCGCGGCACGCCGTCGCCCTCTGCCTAGATTCAAGGATTTGAAATGAACCAGGAACTCACCAACAACCCGTTCAACCCGCTGACCCCGGCCAAGACCTTTGACGAGATCAAGGTCAGTCTGGCGTCGCCGGAACGGATTCTCAGCTGGTCCTTCGGCGAGATCAAGAAGCCCGAGACGATCAACTACCGGACCTTCAAGCCCGAGCGCGACGGCCTGTTCTGTGCCCGCATCTTCGGGCCGATCAAGGACTACGAGTGCCTTTGCGGCAAGTACAAGCGGATGAAGTATCGCGGCGTTGTCTGCGAGAAATGCGGCGTGGAAGTCACGCTGCAGAAGGTCCGTCGCGAGCGCATGGGCCACATCGAGCTGGCCGCCCCCGTCGCGCACATCTGGTTCCTGAAGTCGCTTCCGAGCCGGATCGGCCTCATGCTGGACATGACGCTGCGTGATCTCGAGCGGATTCTCTACTTCGAGAACTATGTCGTCATCGAGCCGGGTCTCACCGACCTGACTTACGGCCAGCTGATGAGCGAGGAGCAGTTCCTCGACGCTCAGGACCAGTACGGCGCCGACGCCTTCTCCGCCAACATCGGCGCCGAGGCGATCCGCGAAATGCTGGCCCAGATCGACCTCGAGGGCGAGGCCGAGCAGCTGCGCGCCGACCTCAAGGAGGCCACCGGCGAGCTGAAGCCCAAGAAGATCATCAAGCGCCTGAAGATCGTCGAAAGCTTCATCGAGAGCGGCAACCGTCCCGAGTGGATGGTTCTCACCGTGATCCCGGTGATCCCGCCCGAGCTGCGCCCGCTGGTGCCGCTGGACGGCGGCCGCTTCGCGACCTCCGACCTCAACGACCTGTATCGCCGGGTGATCAACCGCAACAACCGCCTCAAGCGGCTCATCGAGCTGCGTGCGCCCGACATCATCGTGCGCAACGAAAAGCGGATGCTGCAGGAATCCGTCGACGCGCTGTTCGACAACGGCCGTCGCGGCCGCGTCATCACGGGTGCCAACAAGCGCCCGCTGAAGTCGCTGTCGGACATGCTCAAGGGCAAGCAGGGCCGCTTCCGCCAGAACCTTCTGGGCAAGCGGGTCGACTTCTCGGGCCGTTCGGTCATCGTGACCGGACCGGAACTCAAGCTGCACCAGTGCGGCTTGCCCAAGAAGATGGCACTCGAGCTGTTCAAGCCGTTCATCTACTCGCGGCTCGAGGCCAAAGGTCTGTCCTCGACCGTCAAGCAGGCCAAGAAGCTGGTTGAAAAGGAGCGTCCCGAGGTCTGGGACATCCTCGACGAGGTGATCCGCGAGCATCCGGTGATGCTCAACCGGGCGCCGACGTTGCACCGTCTGGGCATCCAGGCCTTCGAGCCGATCCTGATCGAAGGCAAGGCGATCCAGCTGCACCCGCTGGTCTGTTCGGCCTTCAACGCCGACTTCGACGGTGACCAGATGGCCGTCCACGTGCCGCTTTCGCTGGAAGCCCAGCTCGAAGCGCGCGTGCTGATGATGTCGACCAACAACGTGCTGTCGCCCGCCAACGGCGCGCCGATCATCGTGCCGTCGCAGGACATGGTTCTGGGTCTCTACTATACGACCATCATGCGTGAAGGCATGAAGGGCGAGGGCATGGCCTTCAACTCGATCGACGAGGTCGAGCACGCGCTCAACGCCGGTGAAGTGCACATGCACGCCAAGATCATCGCGCGGATCAAGCAGATCGACGAAGAGGGCAACGAGGTCATCAAGCGGTTCGAGACCACCCCGGGCCGTCTGCGGCTTGGCGGTCTGCTGCCGCTCAACGCCAAGGCGCCGTTCGAGCTTCTGAACCGTCTGCTGCGCAAGAAAGAGGTCCAGCAGGTCATCGACACCGTCTACCGCTACTGCGGCCAGAAAGAGTCGGTCATCTTCTGCGACCAGATCATGTCCGTAGGCTTCAAGGAGGCCTTCAAGGCCGGCATCTCCTTCGGCAAGGACGACATGGTCATCCCCGAGACCAAGTGGACGCTGGTCGACGAGACCCGCGATCAGGTCAAGGATTTCGAGCAGCAGTACATGGACGGCCTGATCACTCAGGGCGAGAAGTACAACAAGGTCGTGGACGCCTGGTCGAAGTGTAACGACAAGGTCACCGACGCGATGATGACCACGATCTCGGCCAACAAGCGCGACGAGAACGGTGCCGAAGCCGAGCCCAACTCGGTCTACATGATGGCCCACTCCGGTGCCCGTGGCTCGGTCACCCAGATGAAGCAGCTGGGTGGCATGCGCGGCCTGATGGCCAAGCCCTCGGGCGAGATCATCGAGACGCCGATCATCTCGAACTTCAAAGAAGGCCTGACCGTGCTCGAGTACTTCAACTCGACCCACGGTGCGCGGAAAGGTCTGTCGGACACCGCTCTGAAGACCGCGAACTCGGGCTACCTGACGCGCCGTCTCGTCGACGTGGCGCAGGACTGCATCGTGCGCGAGCACGACTGTGGCACCGAGCGGGCGATCACCGCGGAAGCGGCGGTCAACGACGGCGAGGTGGTCTCGCCGCTGTCCGAGCGCGTTCTGGGCCGGGTTTCGGCCGACGACGTGCTGCGTCCGGGCACCGACGAGGTGCTGGTGGCGGCGGGCGAGCTCATCGACGAGCGTCGTGCCGACATCATCGAGCAGGCGGCGGTGCAGAAGATGCGCATCCGCAGCCCGCTCACCTGCGAGGCCGAAGACGGCGTCTGTGCGGCGTGCTACGGGCGTGACCTCGCGCGCGGCACCATGGTGAACCAGGGCGAAGCCGTGGGCATCATCGCGGCGCAGTCGATCGGTGAGCCGGGCACCCAGCTGACGATGCGGACCTTCCACATCGGCGGCGTGGCCCAAGGTGGCCAGCAGTCGTTCCTCGAAGCCAGCCAGTCGGGCAAGGTGGAGTTCCGCAACGCCACGCTCCTCGAGAACGCGGCGGGCGACCAGATCGTCATGGGCCGGAACATGGTCATCGCGATCATGGGCGAGGACGGCGAGGAGCGCGCGAGCCACAAGATCGGCTACGGCACCAAGGTCTTCCTCAAGGAAGGCGCAGATGTCGCGCGCGGCGAGAAGATGTTCGAGTGGGATCCCTACACCCTGCCGATCATCGCCGAGAAGGCCGGTATGGTCCGCTTCGTCGACCTGGTGAACGGCATCGCCGTGCGCGAGGACACCGACGACGCGACCGGCATGACCCAGCGGATCGTCACGGACTGGCGTTCGGTGCCCAAGGGCAACGAGCTCAAGCCCGAGATCATCGTGGTGGGCGAAGACGGCGAACCGGTCCGCACCGACAGCGGCAACCCGGTGACCTATCCGATGTCGGTGGATGCGATCCTGTCGGTCGAAGACGGCCAGCAGATCCAGGCCGGCGACGTGGTGGCACGGATCCCGCGCGAAGGCGCCAAGACCAAGGACATCACCGGGGGTCTTCCCCGCGTGGCGGAACTGTTCGAGGCCCGTCGTCCCAAGGACCACGCCATCATCGCGGAAATCGACGGCTACGTGCGCTTCGGCAAGGACTACAAGAACAAGCGCCGCATCGCGATCGAGCCTTCGGAAGAGGGCCGCGAGAAGGTCGAGTACATGGTGCCCAAGGGCAAGCACATCCCGGTGCAGGAAGGCGACTTCGTGCAGAAGGGTGACTACATCATGGACGGCAACCCCGCGCCGCATGACATCCTTGCCATCATGGGCGTCGAAGCCCTTGCCGATTACATGATCGACGAGGTTCAGGACGTCTATCGACTGCAGGGCGTGAAGATCAACGACAAGCACATCGAGGTGATCGTTCGCCAGATGCTGCAGAAGATCGAGATCTCGGACTCGGGCGAGAGCACGCTGCTCAAGGGCGAGCATGTCGACAAGGCGGAGTTCGACGAGGCCAACGAGAAGGCGATCTCCAAGGGCGGGCGTCCCGCGCAGGGCAGCCCCGTGCTGCTCGGCATCACCAAGGCGTCGCTGCAGACCCGCAGCTTCATCTCGGCGGCGTCGTTCCAGGAGACCACCCGCGTGCTCACCGAAGCTTCGGTCCAGGGCAAGCGCGACAAGCTGGTCGGTCTCAAGGAGAACGTCATCGTCGGCCGCCTGATCCCGGCGGGCACCGGCGGTGCCACCACCCGCGTGCGCAAGGTCGCGCATGATCGCGATCATTCAGTGATCGAGCAAAAGCGCGAAGCAGCCGAAGCCGCCGCAGCGCTGGCCGCTCCGGCCGAAGCACCGATGTCGGACGACCAGTTCGACACGATCTCGGCGCGCACCGAGGACAGCCGCGACTGATCTCCCTCGGAGAGCCGACCGCAAAATTGAGAAAGGCCCCCGGGACACCGGGGGCCTTTTTCGTGGTCGACGCTGCCGCCAGAAGTTCGGCCACCGGACGGACGGGGCAGGGGTTTCAGCGCGCGGCGTCGGCCGCCTCGATCGCCGTGCACCAGCGGGGGTCGTCGCAGGAGGCGGACCCCTGATGCGCACACAGCTGCGCCACCAGATCGGCACAGCACAGATGGTGCAGCCGTGCTACGCCGGGCAGAGCCATCGCCTCGGCATGCACCCGGTCGAAGGCTTCGGCATGGGCCAGCGCTGCGAGATCGCGCTGCCCGTTGCGGTCGCGCGTCTCGAAGAACTTTTGCGTATAACGGTCCTTGGCGGCGGTGGCCGACAGGGTGCCGCGCTTGGCGTCGAACTGCTCGACCGAGCGCAGCACGTAGTGATTCATCTGCGCGTAGCGATGGGTGATCTGCGCGACATCGGTAAAGCGGACAGGGTGCGGCTCGGTCAGGAGCGCCTCGATGGTCCGGCCTTCGCTGTCGACGATGCGGTTGTGGTCGCGATCCCATGTGCCGTCGAACTCCCATGGCATATGGTCGCTCCAGCGTCCGAAGCGATGCGGCGTGCGGAACATCGTCTTGACCATCACGTTCGCCGGACGCGCGGAAGGACCGCGCCTGCGGAACTGCCGGTGCACGAGGCCCGGCTGATAGCGCTTCCAACCGCCAGTGCCAAAGCACT
This sequence comes from uncultured Limimaricola sp., assembly GCF_964022235.1. Taxonomy (NCBI): domain Bacteria; kingdom Pseudomonadati; phylum Pseudomonadota; class Alphaproteobacteria; order Rhodobacterales; family Paracoccaceae; genus Limimaricola; species uncultured Limimaricola sp. Next base: position 176,700 of record NZ_CAXHZL010000001.1, read on the forward strand.
GCCAATGGAAGGCGACGCCAAGGTGAACGCGACCCAGATCATCGAGATAGGACGCGATGGTGCCGTCGCCGCGATGCAGGACGAGGAACTCGTCCACGTCGCAGATCAGCAGCCAGTCTGCCTCTGCCGTTGCGGGGTGCCGCTGCGCGTGGCGATGCGCGGATTGTTTGGGCGGCGTGCCCTCCGGCGGGCGGTGTTCGAACCAGCGAAGCCAGCCTGCATCGGCAAAGGCGTCGAGCAGGGCAGCGGAGCGGTCGGTGCAGTCATTGATCCCGACGAGGATCTCGAACCCCATCATCCGGTACCACGAGACCCATTCGACGAGGAATGCGCCCTCGTTGCGCATGCCGGCGAAGACGAGGAAGCGGTCCGAGCGATCAGTCATGGGGCCGGATGATGCACGGATCCCTGCTGGCGTCCAGCGGGGACCGCTGCTACCGCTGATCGCATGGCACCTCTGACCGACAACCTGCGCGGCGCGCTTCTGATGATGGGCGGCATGGTCGCCTTCACCTGCAACGACGCGCTGGTCAAGTCGCTGGGCGACGAGATGCCGATGCTGCAGGTGCTGAGCCTGCGCGGGCTGATCACGACGTTTGTGCTGGGTCTGCTGGCGGCGAGGCTCGGCCAGATCCGCTACCGGCCCGCGCGGTCCGACCGGCGGTTGATCGCACTGCGCGCGGTGGCCGAGGTCGCGAGCGCGTGGATGTTCATGACGGCGCTGTTCAACATGCCGCTCGCCAACGCCTCGGCGATCATGCAGTCGCTGCCTCTCGCCGTGACGCTGATGGGTGCGCTGGTGTTGGGCGAGGCGGTGGGCTGGAAGCGCGTGGGCGCGATCCTCGTGGGGTTTGTCGGTGTGCTGCTGATCGTGCAGCCGGGGGGCGAGGGGTTCAATCTCTACTCGGTGATGGTGCTCGGCGCGGTGGGCTGGGTGACGGTCCGCGACCTCGCGGCGCGCCGCATGACGCAGGCGGTGCCATCGGTCTTCGTGGCCTTTGTGACTTCGTCTGGCGTCACGCTCATGTCGCTCATGGCCTCGGTTCTCGTCGATTGGCAACCGGTGACGGGCAGCAGTGCGCTGCGGCTCGGAGCGGCGGCGCTGTTCCTGGTCGTGGGGTACGTCTGCCTCGTGTCTGCGATGCGGGTGGGCGAGATCGGAATCGTGGCTCCATTCCGTTACGCCAGCCTGATTGCGGCGCTGATCCTGGGCCTTGTCGTGTTCGGCACCTTTCCGGGGCCGTTGGCCCTCGCGGGGGCGGCGCTGGTGGTGGGCAGCGGGCTCTTTACACTCTATAGAGAGCGGGTGACGAGACGTGGCCATGCCGCGCAGGCGTTGGCGGCGCCGCGCTAGGACAGGGCGGGTCGAGCGTCGCCCCCCGCTACAGTTGACACCCCCTGCGACTCCCCCTATACGGCCACCACTTGGGCAGGGGGCAGTCCGCTTTCCGCCCTGATATCAGAGCTGAAGTGGTCACGATCCGGGCCTAGTGCCCCGATCCTCTGGAGACCCACCGCATCGTGTCCGGAAGAGGGGCGCGTTCGCGGGTTTTTGTGCTTTACGGACGCGTGAAGTGCGAGGAATCGAAATCGGCGGGCCGTCCGGTCCGTGACACAAGTGCAGGAAACGGGGAAAGACGCCCAATGCCAACGATCCAGCAGCTGATCCGCAAACCGCGGCAGCCGAAAGTCACCAAGTCCAAGTCGCAGCACCTCGAGTCCTGCCCGCAAAAGCGTGGCGTGTGTACCCGGGTGTATACCACGACCCCGAAGAAGCCGAACTCGGCCATGCGGAAAGTCGCCAAGGTGCGTCTGACCAATGGCTTCGAAGTCATCAGCTACATTCCGGGCGAGAGCCACAACCTTCAGGAGCACTCCGTGGTCCTGATCCGTGGCGGCCGGGTAAAAGACCTTCCGGGCGTCCGCTACCACATCCTCCGCGGCGTGCTTGACACCCAAGGGGTCAAGAACCGCAAGCAGCGCCGCTCGAAGTACGGCGCGAAGCGTCCGAAGTAAGGAGAGAGAGCGCCATGTCGCGTCGTCACGCCGCCGAGAAACGTGAAATTCTGCCCGATGCCAAGTTCGGCGACCGGGTCGTCACGAAGTTCATGAACAATCTGATGATCGACGGCAAAAAAGCCGTTGCCGAACGGATCGTCTACAACGCCTTCGAGCGGGTCGAGACCCGCCTGAAGAAAGAGCCGGTGGAAGTCTTCCACGAGGCCCTCGACAACATCAAGCCGTCGGTCGAGGTGCGTTCGCGCCGCGTCGGTGGTGCGACCTACCAGGTCCCCGTCGAGGTCCGCCCCGAGCGCCGCGAAGCGCTGGCGATCCGTTGGCTCATCGATGCCAGCGCCAAGCGCAACGAGAACACCATGGAAGAGCGCCTGGCCGGCGAGCTGCTCGACGCAGTGAACGGCCGCGGCACCGCGGTGAAGAAGCGCGAAGACACCCACAAGATGGCCGACGCCAACAAGGCGTTCAGCCACTACCGCTGGTAAGCGGGAAGGAGTCCAGACATGGCACGCGACTATCAGCTGCAGCGCTACCGTAACTTCGGCATCATGGCCCACATCGATGCCGGCAAGACCACCACGACCGAGCGGATCCTCTTCTACACCGGCAAGTCCCACAAGATCGGCGAAGTCCATGACGGCGCCGCGACCATGGACTGGATGGAGCAGGAGCAGGAGCGCGGGATCACGATCACGTCCGCCGCTACCACCACCTTCTGGCAGCGTCAGGAAGATCCGACTCTCGAGGGCACTTCGGACACGAAGTACCGCTTCAACATCATCGACACCCCCGGCCACGTCGACTTCACCATCGAAGTCGAGCGTTCGCTGGCGGTGCTCGACGGTGCAATCTGTCTTCTCGACGCCAACGCTGGTGTCGAGCCGCAGACCGAGACCGTCTGGCGTCAGGCCGACCGCTACAAGGTTCCGCGGATCGTGTTCGTCAACAAGATGGACAAGATCGGCGCCGACTTCTTCAACTGCGTGAAGATGATCAAGGACCGCACCGGCGCGACTCCGGTTCCGATCGCTCTGCCGATCGGCGCCGAGGACAAGCTCGAGGGCATCGTCGACCTGATCAAGATGGAAGAGTGGGTTTGGGAAGGTGAAGACCTCGGCGCAAGCTGGGTTCGTCGTCCGATCCGTGCCGAGCTTCAGGATGTCGCTGACGAATGGCGCGCCACGCTGATCGAGAACGCCGTCGAGCAGGACGATGCTGCGATGGAAGACTATCTCGAAGGCAAAGAGCCCGACGAGCCGACCCTGCGCAGCCTGATCCGCAAGGGCACGCTGTCGCTGTCCTTCGTGCCGGTGGCCGCTGGCTCCGCGTTCAAGAACAAGGGCGTCCAGCCCCTCCTGAACGCCGTCATCGACTTCCTGCCCTCGCCGCTCGACGTGCCCGCCTACATGGGCTTCTCGCCGGACGACGAGACCGAAGAGCGTAACATCGCGCGTCATGCCGACGACTCCGAGCCCTTCTCGGGCCTGGCGTTCAAGATCATGAACGACCCCTTCGTCGGTTCGCTGACCTTCACCCGCGTCTATTCGGGCGTGGTGAAGAAGGGCGACACCATGATGAACTCGACCAAGGGTAAGCGCGAGCGTGTCGGTCGGATGATGATGATGCACGCCATCAACCGCGAAGAGATCGAAGAAGCGTTTGCGGGCGACATCATCGCGCTCGCCGGCCTCAAGGAAACCACGACTGGCGACACGCTGTGTGATCCCCAGAACCAGGTCGTCCTCGAGACCATGACCTTCCCCGATCCGGTCATCGAGATCGCCGTCGAGCCCAAGACCAAGGCCGACCAGGAGAAGATGTCCGCCGGTCTGCAGCGGCTTGCCGCCGAAGACCCGTCCTTCCGCGTCGAAACCGACATCGAGTCGGGCCAGACGATCATGAAGGGCATGGGCGAACTTCACCTCGACATTCTGGTCGACCGCCTCAAGCGGGAGTTCAAGGTCGAAGCGAACATCGGCGCGCCACAGGTGGCCTACCGCGAGACCATCGGTCACGCCGTGGAGCACACCTACACCCACAAGAAACAGTCGGGTGGTTCGGGCCAGTTCGCCGAGGTGAAGCTCAACATCCTGCCGACCGAGCCGGGCGAGGGCTACTCCTTCGACAGCAAGATCGTCGGTGGTGCGGTGCCCAAGGAATACGTCCCGGGCGTCGAAAAGGGCATCAAGTCGGTGATGGACTCCGGTCCGCTCGCAGGCTTCCCCGTGATCGACTTCAAGGTCGAGCTGCTGGACGGCAAGTTCCACGACGTGGACTCCTCGGTCCTCGCCTTCGAGATCGCCTCGCGCATGTGCATGCGTGAAGGTCTCCGCAAGGCCGGCGCCAAGCTGCTCGAGCCGATGATGAAGGTCGAGGTGCTGACGCCCGAAGAGTACACCGGTGGTGTCATCGGTGACCTGACCTCGCGTCGGGGTCAGGTGCAGGGGCAGGACACGCGCGGCAACGCCAACGTGATCACCGCCTTCGTGCCGCTGGCCAACATGTTCGGCTACATCAACACGCTGCGGTCCATGACCTCCGGTCGCGCCCAGTTCTCGATGCAGTTCGATCACTACGAGCCGGTGCCGCAGAACATCTCGGACGAGATTCAGAAGAAATACGCGTGACGGTCGGCGGGGCCCCCGGGCCCCGCCATCACGACGCCAGACAAATTTGAAGGAGCCTATCATGGCGAAGGCAAAGTTCGAACGTAACAAGCCGCACGTGAACATCGGGACCATCGGTCACGTGGACCACGGCAAGACCACCCTGACCGCCGCGATCACCAAGTACTTCGGTGACTTCCGCGCCTACGACCAGATCGACGGCGCGCCCGAAGAGAAGGCCCGCGGCATCACCATCTCGACCGCGCACGTCGAGTACGAGACCGAGAGCCGTCACTACGCCCACGTCGACTGCCCCGGCCACGCCGACTACGTCAAGAACATGATCACCGGTGCCGCCCAGATGGACGGCGCGATCCTCGTGGTGAACGCCGCCGACGGCCCGATGCCTCAGACGCGCGAGCATATCCTGCTCGGCCGCCAGGTGGGCATCCCCTACATGGTCGTCTACATGAACAAGGTCGACCAGGTGGATGACGAGGAGCTGCTCGAGCTCGTCGAGATGGAAATCCGCGAGCTGCTGTCGTCCTACGACTACCCGGGCGACGACATCCCGATCGTCAAGGGCTCGGCCCTGCACGCGATGAACGGCACCCAGCCGGAAATCGGCGAAGAGTCGATCAAGGCGCTGATGGCGGCCGTGGACGAGTACATCCCGACCCCGGCCCGCGCCGTGGACCTGCCGTTCCTGATGCCGATCGAGGACGTGTTCTCGATCTCCGGCCGTGGCACGGTGGTGACCGGTCGCGTCGAGCGCGGCGTGATCAACGTCGGCGACGAGATCGAGATCGTCGGCATCCGCGACACCAAGAAGTCGACCTGCACCGGCGTCGAGATGTTCCGCAAGCTGCTCGACCGCGGTGAAGCCGGCGACAACGTCGGCGTGCTGCTGCGCGGCATCGACCGCGAAGGCGTCGAGCGCGGCCAGGTGCTGTGCAAGCCCAAGTCGGTTCTGCCGCACACCAAGTTCGAGGCCGAGGCCTACATCCTCACCAAGGAAGAAGGCGGTCGTCACACCCCGTTCTTCGCGAACTACCGTCCGCAGTTCTACTTCCGCACCACCGACGTCACCGGCACCGTTGTCCTCCCCGAGGGCACCGAGATGGTGATGCCCGGCGACAACCTGAAGTTCAACGTCGAGCTGATCGCCCCCATCGCCATGGAAGACGGCCTGCGCTTCGCCATCCGTGAAGGCGGCCGCACCGTCGGCGCCGGCGTGGTGTCGAAAATCGTCGAGTAACGACGCCCCCAGTGGACGTCGCCGCGGGGCGGGTGTAATGCCCGCCCCGTACCACTTTTCCGACGGGTTCGACGTGGACCGGCAATACCGCCCGGCCGACCTCTCAACCCGAACCCTTGAAGGGGACTAACATGGCCGCCCAAAGCCAGAATATCCGCATCCGGCTCAAGGCTTTCGATTATCGCGTGCTGGATGCCAGCACCGCCGAGATCGTCAGCACCGCCAAGCGCACCGGCGCCTCGGTCCGCGGGCCGATCCCGCTGCCGAACAAGATCGAGAAGTTCACGGTTCTCCGTGGACCGCACATCGACAAGAAATCCCGTGACCAGTTCGAGATCCGCACGCACAAGCGGCTGCTCGACATCGTCGATCCGACCCCGCAGACCGTGGACGCGCTGATGAAGCTCGACCTGGCCGCCGGCGTCGACGTCGAAATCAAGGTCTGAGGGGGGTGACGATGTTGCGTTCCGGAATCATCGCCAAGAAGGTGGGCATGACCCGTCTTTTCCTCGAGGACGGCAAGCAGGTCCCCGTGACCGTGCTCCAGCTCGACAACCTGCAGGTCGTAGCACAGCGCACGATCGAGCGTGACGGCTACACCGCCGTTCAGCTCGGCGCCGGCACTGCCAAGGCCAAGCGCACTAGCGCACCGATGCGCGGTCACTTCGCCGCCGCCAAGGTCGAGCCCAAGCGCAAGGTCGCGGAGTTCCGCGTGGCCCCTGAGAACCTGATCGAAGTGGGCGAGGAAATCATCGCCGCGCACTACTTCGAAGGCCAGTACGTCGACGTGTCGGGCGTCTCCATCGGTAAAGGTTTTGCCGGTGCGATGAAGCGCCACAACTTCGGCGGTCTGCGCGCGTCCCACGGCGTGTCCGTGTCGCACCGTAGCCACGGTTCGACCGGCCAGTGTCAGGACCCGGGCAAGGTGTTCAAGGGCAAGAAGATGGCTGGCCACATGGGCGCCGCCCGCGTGACCACCCAGAACCTCCAGGTCATCAAGACCGACGCCGACCGTGGCCTGATCATGGTCAAGGGCGCCGTGCCGGGCGGCAAGGGCGGCTGGGTCACGGTCAAGGACGCCGTGAAGAAGCCGACCGGCGAGAACGTCGTGTTCCCCGCCGGCCTGCGTAGCCATGCCGACGAAGCCAAGCGTCTCGCCGACGAGGCCGCCGCCGAGGCCCACGCCGCCGAGGAAGCCGCCGCCAAGGCAGCCGCCGAGGCCGAGCAGGCCGCGATCGACACCGCTGAGAAGGGTGAGAACAATGAAGGCTGATGCGATCAAGCTGGACGGCGCCTCCGCGGGTTCCGTCGATCTCGACGACGCGATCTTCGGTCTCGAACCGCGCGCCGACATTCTGCACCGAGTCGTCCGCTGGCAGCGTGCGCGTACCCAGCAGGGCACGCACTCGACGCTGGGCCGCTCCGAGGTCAGCTACTCGACCAAGAAGATCTATCGCCAGAAGGGCACCGGTGGCGCACGCCACGGCTCCAAGGGCGCGCCGATCTTCCGTCACGGTGGTATCTACAAGGGCCCGACGCCCCGCAGCCACGAGCACGAGCTGACCAAGAAGTTCCGCAAGCTCGGCCTCAAGCACGCCCTCTCGGCGAAGCTGAAGGCTGGTGAGCTGGTGGTTCTCGACAGCATCGAGACCGAGGGCAAGACCTCGGTTCTCGCCAAGCAGGTCGCGAACCTCGGCTGGAAGCGGGCGCTGGTCATCGACGCCGCGGCGATCAACGAGGGCTTCGCCCAGGCCGCGCGCAACATCGCCAACCTGGACGTGCTGCCCTCGATGGGTGCCAACGTCTACGACATCCTGCGCAGTGACACGCTCGTGCTCACCAAAGCGGCTGTCGAAGCTCTGGAGGCTCGCCTGAAATGAGCGCGAAACCCGAACACTACGACGTGATCCGCAAGCCGATCATCACCGAGAAGGCAACCTTGGCGTCCGAAGCCAACGCGGTGGTCTTCGAGGTGGCGATCGACGCCAACAAGCCGCAGATCAAGGAAGCCGTCGAGGCCCTGTTCTCGGTCAAGGTGAAAGCGGTCAACACCGTCGTCACCAAGGGCAAGGTCAAGCGGTTCCGGGGCACTCTCGGCACCCGCCGCGATGTCAAGAAGGCCTATGTGACGCTCGAAGAGGGCAACAGCATTGACGTCTCGACCGGTCTCTAATAGTTGACCCCATCGGCGCGGCCCCGGATTCGTCCGGGGCCGCTCCTTATTTACGACAAGCCGGGGACCTTCGGGGCCCTAAACACAACCGGGCCATCCATTCGGGATCGCCCGCAAAGCAACGGAAGACACAAGCATGGCACTAAAGTCGTACAAGCCGACGACGCCGGGCCAGCGCGGGCTGGTGCTGATCGACCGTTCGGAGCTTTGGAAAGGACGCCCCGTCAAGGCCCTCACCGAGGGTCTGACGAAGTCGGGCGGCCGGAACAACACCGGACGGATCACGATGCGTCGTCGTGGTGGTGGTGCGAAGCGCCTCTACCGGATCGTCGATTTCAAGCGTAACAAATTCGACATGCAGGCCGTCATCGCCCGCATCGAGTACGACCCCAACCGGACCGCCTTCATCGCGCTGATCCAGTACGAAGACGGCGAGCAGGCCTACATCCTGGCGCCGCAGCGCGTCTCGATCGGCGACAAGGTCGTCGCTGGCGCCAAGGTCGACGTCAAGCCCGGCAACGCGATGCCCTTCTCGGGCATGCCGATCGGTACGATCGTCCACAACATCGAGATGAAGCCCGGCAAGGGTGGCCAGATCGCACGCTCGGCGGGCACCTATGCCCAGTTCGTCGGTCGCGATGGCGGCTACGCCCAGATCCGTCTCTCCTCGGGCGAGCTGCGTCTCGTGCGTCAGGAGTGCATGGCGACGGTCGGCGCGGTCTCGAACGCGGACCACTCGAACCAGAACCTCGGCAAGGCCGGTCGCAACCGCCACTTCGGCAAGCGTCCCGCGGTCCGCGGCGTCGCGATGAACCCGATCGATCACCCGCACGGCGGTGGTGAAGGTCGGACCTCGGGCGGCCGTCACCCGGTCACCCCCTGGGGTAAGCCGACCAAGGGTGCGCGCACCCGTGACAAGAACAAGGCGTCGTCGAAGCTCATCCTTCGTTCGCGCCACGCTCGCAAGAAAGGCCGTTAACACATGGCTCGTTCTGTTTGGAAAGGCCCTTTCGTCGATGCTTACGTGCTTAAGAAAGCCGAAGCGTCGCGCGAGTCCGGCCGCAACGAAGTGATCAAGATCTGGTCGCGCCGTTCGACGATTCTGCCCCAGTTCGTGGGTCTGACGTTCGGTGTGTACAACGGTCGCAAGCACATCCCCGTCAACGTCAGCGAAGACATGATCGGTCAGAAGTTCGGTGAGTATTCGCCGACGCGGACCTACACCGGTCACGCCGCTGATAAAAAAGCGAAGCGGAAGTAAGCCATGAGCAAGGACAAGAATCCCCGCCGCGTCGCCGACAACGAGGCGATGGCCAAGACCCGGATGCTGCGCACCAGCCCGCAGAAGCTCAACCTCGTTGCCGCGATGATCCGCGGCAAGAAGGTAGAGAAGGCCCTCACGGACCTGACCTTCTCGAAGAAGCGCATCGCCGCCGACGTCAAGAAGTGCCTGCAGTCCGCGATCGCGAACGCCGAGAACAACCACAACCTCGATGTCGACGAACTCGTCGTCGCCGAAGCTTGGGTTGGCAAGAACCTGATCATGAAGCGCGGTCGTCCGCGGGCTCGTGGCCGGTTCGGCAAGATCGTCAAGCCGTTCTCGGAACTCACCATCACGGTTCGTCAGGTCGAGGAGCAAGCCTAATGGGTAACAAGGTCAATCCCGTCGGCATGCGGCTCCAGGTCAACCGGACCTGGGACAGCCGCTGGTACGCCGACACCAAGGACTATGGCGATCTTCTTCTCGAAGACCTTAAGATCAAGGACTTCATCAAGACGGAAGCCAAGCAGGCCGGCATCAGCCGCGTGATCATCGAACGCCCGCACCGCAAGTGCCGGGTCACGATTCACGCCGCGCGCCCGGGCGTCATCATCGGCAAGAAAGGCGCGGACATCGAGACGCTGCGCAAGAAGCTGGCGAACCTGACGAAGTCCGAGCTGCACCTCAATATCGTTGAGGTCCGCAAGCCCGAGCTCGACGCCGCTCTGGTGGGCGAGTCCATCGCCCAGCAGCTCGAGCGCCGGGTGTCGTTCCGTCGCGCGATGAAGCGTGCGGTGCAGAACGCGATGCGCATGGGGGCCCTGGGCATCCGTGTGAACGTCGCCGGTCGTCTCGGCGGTGCCGAGATCGCGCGGACCGAATGGTACCGCGAGGGCCGGGTGCCGCTGCACACGCTGCGCGCCGACATCGACTATGCGCTGTCCGAAGCCGTGACCCCCTATGGCATCATCGGGATCAAGGTCTGGATCTTCAAAGGCGAGATCATGGAACATGATCCGCAGGCGCGTGACCGTAAACAGGCCGAGCTGCAAGAGGGCCCCGTGCCCCGCGGCGCCGGCGGCCGCCGGTAAGGGAGGGCTGAGACATGCTTCAACCGAAGCGCACTAAGTTCCGCAAGCAGCACAAAGGCCGCATCCATGGTGAGGCCAAGGGCGGCTTCAACCTGGACTTCGGCTCCTTCGGCCTCAAGGCCGTCCAGCCCGAGCGCATCACGGCGCGTCAGATCGAGGCGGCTCGCCGCGCTCTGACCCGTCACATGAAGCGTCAGGGCCGGGTCTGGATCCGGATCTTCCCGGACACGCCCGTGACCTCCAAGCCCACCGAAGTCCGGATGGGTAAGGGTAAGGGTTCGGTCGATTTCTGGGCCGCCAAGGTCAAGCCGGGCCGCGTGATGTTCGAGATCGACGGCGTCAGCGAAAGCGTCGCACGTGAGGCCCTGCGCCTTGCCGCGATGAAGCTGCCGATCAAGACCCGCACCGTGGTCCGCGAGGACTGGTAAGCGATCCAGGGCCCAAGGGCTCCGACAAGACAGCAAGGCCCCCGCCGAGAGATCGGCGGGGGCCTTTTCGTTGATGGAGCGCTGCTGGATCTGTGCACCGGCCTCGAGCCGGTCCGGGGGTGGGGCGGTTTCTCAGGTGAACTTGCGAAACAGCTTGGTGCTGTCGAACATCTCTTCGAGGCTCTCCATCCGGCTGCGCGTGGAGTCCCAGAGTTGCGCTTGAACCGCCGAGATCATGCTCTCGACCAGCAGCAAAGGCGTCGCAGCCGAATCCCAAGCAGATGGCACGACGATGCGGCTGCTGAAGCAGACATCCGACATCGTGTGAATGGGCGAGCGCCATTGATCGGTGAACAGAATAATCTTCGCACCGCGCTCCTTGGCGAGTTCGGCGAGCTTGAGCGTGTTGTTCTCATAGCGGCGCATGTCGAAGATCACGAAGACATCGCCGGCTTCGGCGTCCAGCAGGTAATGCGGCCAGGTATTCGAGGTCGATTGTATATGCGTCACGCCGGGGCGGATCACCTGCATGTGCAGGTAGAGGTATTCCGCCAGTGTGTGAGAGATGCGCCCGCCCACGATTTGCACCGCGCGCGACGTATCAGCGATGAGCGCGCAAGCCGCGTCAAAGGCCTCCGGGTCGATCTGGGCCAGTGAATGGCGGATGTTGTCGATCACCGCGTCGGTAAAGCGGTTTAGGATATGCGCCGACGGCGCGCCCTCGGCCCATGTGTCGTGCTTGGCGATCGGGTTCTTGGCCTTGGCGCGCAACTCCTCGCGCAGTTCGGCCTGAAACTCGGGGTAGCTGCCAAAGCCCAGTTTCTGAACCATGCGCAGCACCGTCGGTCCGGACACCTCGGCGTCCTTGGCGAGTGCCGACAGCGGCCCGAGGCCACTGGCCGGGTAGTTTTCGAGGATCGCATAGGCCAGTTGCCGTTCGGCCCGCGTCAGGGCGTCGAGCTGTTTCTGGATACGATCCGCGATCGTCAGATCCTCGATTGCCATGCCACTGCCTCGATCATTGGCTTTCATTACAGCTCTACCCTGAGTGTACCAAAAGTTACAGAAATTTGTTGACACATGCCGAGGGCAGCCCGAATGTTGGGAGGAACGGGGAGCGGACGTCCATGAGCCAGTCACCGCAACTACATGAAATCTCGCAGGTTATCCGCCCCGATGCAGGATCGGAACTGGTGCTCGTCTGTGAGCATGCCTCGCCCTATATCCCTGCATCTCTCAACGGGCTCGGCCTCGCCGAGGCGGACCTCTTGAGCCATGCGGCGTGGGATCCGGGGGCCTTCGCCGTTGCACGGCGGATGTCCCGGAGCCTCGATGCGGTGCTGGTGGCCAGCGGCGTCTCGCGGCTTGTCTATGATTGCAACCGCCCGCCCGTGGCGCCCGACGCCATGCCGACCCAGAGCGAACGCATCCGCGTGCCGGGAAACGCAGGCCTCGATGCTCAGGCCCGCGCCGATCGTGTGCGCAGCTATTACGAGCCGTTCCGGGCCGATCTGGCGCGCATGCTCACCACGCGTCGCGCGCCGGTCATCGTGACGCTGCACAGCTTTACCCCGGTTTTCGACGGGGTTCGGCGTGAAGTCGAGATCGGCGTGCTACACGACAGCGACGCGCGGCTCGCCGACGCGATGCTCGGGGTGGCGGCGGTGCAGGGCAGATGGAACGTGCAACGCAACGCGCCCTACGGGCCACAGGACGGCGTGACCCATACCCTCAAGGAGCACGCGCTCCCCGGCGGGCATTTGAACGTGATGATCGAGATCCGCAACGATCTCATCGAGAGCGATGATCAACAGGCGTCCATGGCCGAGGTGCTGTCGGACTGGTTGCGCAGGGCCCTGTCCGAAATGCGGGGCGGGACGGCATGACCGGGCTGATGCGCGGCTATATCCGGGGCATCGACGCGGTGAACCACCGGCTCGGGCGTATCGTGATGTACGGGATCTTCGTGCTGATGGCGGTGCTGCTGTGGTCGTCCATCAGCAAGACCTTCTTCCTGCCATCGCTCTGGACGCTGGAAATGGCGCAGTTCGTGATGGTCGCCTATTATATCCTCGGCGGGCCCTATTCGATCCAGCTTGGCTCGAACGTACGGATGGACCTGCTCTATGGCGAATGGTCGTTGCGCAGGAAGGCCTGGGCCGATCTGATCACCGTGCTGTTCCTGATCTTCTACCTTGGGGTTCTGCTTTACGGTGCCATCGGTTCGACCGCCTATTCGCTGGGCTACTGGGGCAGCGAGCCATTGTCGTTCTTTGCCGGGCTGGTGACCGGCAGCGAAGAGGTCGGCCGCATGGAAACCTCGCCCACGGCGTGGCGGCCGCCGCTCTGGCCGATCAAGGCGATCATGGTGATCGGCATCTTCCTGATGCTGCTGCAATGCGTATCCGAGCTGCTGAAAGACGTGCTGCGGCTCAAGGGCGAGGCGATCTGATGTCCTACGAGGTGATCGCGACGCTGATGTTCGCGACGATGATGCTGATGCTTCTCACCGGGCAGCGGGTGTTCGGCGCCATCGGCTTCGTCGCGGTGATCGCGGCGCTGTTTCTCTGGGGCGACCGGGGCGGCTACGACCTTGGCTTCTCGGCGGCGATGAAGCTGATGAAGTGGTATCCGCTTCTGACGCTGCCGATGTTCATCTTCATGGGCTACGTGCTGAGCGAAAGCCGCATCGCCGACGATCTCTACAAGATGTTCCACGTCTGGATGGGCGGGCTGCGTGGTGGTCTCGCGGTCGGCACGATCGGGCTGATGGTGCTGATCTCGGCGATGAACGGGCTGTCGGTGGCGGGGATGGCGATCGGCTCGACCATCGCGCTGCCCGAGCTTCTCAAACGCGGCTACGACAAACGCATGGTGACGGGGGTGATCCAGGCCGGATCATCCTTGGGCATCCTCGTGCCGCCATCGGTGGTGCTGGTTCTCTACGCGATGATCGCGCGCCAGCCGGTCGGGCAGCTGTGGCTCGCGGGCGTGGTGCCGGGGCTGATGATGGCAGCGATGTTCATCGCCTACATCACGATCCGCTGCTGGAAGAACCCGATCCTCGGTCCCGTACTCGACGCCGCTGAGCGCGACATTCCGCGCGCCGAGAAGCTGCGCCTGCTGCGCGCGGGCGTCCTGCCGCTGGTGATCTTCGCCGCGATGATGGTGCCCTTCGTAAACGGTTGGACCTCGCTCGTCGAAAGCTCGGCCATCGGCGCGCTGGCGGCGTTCCTCGCGGCGGTGCTTAAGGGGCGGATGACGCGCGAGGTGTTCGAGAACTCGGTGCGCAACACGCTCGGGATCACCTGCATGTTCATGTGGATCATCCTCGCGGCGCTGGCCTTCGGCGCGGTGTTCGACGGGCTGGGCGCGGTCAAGGCGATCGAAGGGCTGTTCACCGAGCGGCTGAACCTCAGCCCCTGGATGATCCTGATCCTGATGCAGCTGAGCTTCATCCTGATGGGGACGTTTCTCGACGACACGGCGATGCTGGTCATCGTGGCGCCGCTCTACGTGCCGCTGGTGGGGGCGCTGGGGTTCGACCTGATCTGGTACGGGATCCTTTACACGATCACGACGCAGATCGCCTATATGACCCCGCCTTTTGGCTACAACCTGTTCCTGATGCGGGCCATGGCCCCGCCGGAAATCGGGCTGCGCGACATCTATGCGTCGATCACGCCCTTTGTCATGGTGATGGTGTTGGCGCTGGTCCTCGTCATGCTGGTGCCCGGCATCGCGACCTGGCTGCCCGACTACGTCTACGCCGATTGAATAAAAGAGCCGCAAAGCCGGCCGTCCAATCAACAGCAAGGAGAGACGAGATGACCACGAGACGCGGATTCATCCGAGGGGCGGCCGTGCTGCCCGCCGCCGGTCTGGCCACACCCGCGCTGGCACAGTCCAAGATCACATGGCGCTTGCAGACCTATGCCGGGGCCGCGCTGGCCGAGCATGTCGTCAAGCCCGCGATCGACAGCTTCAACAAGATCGCCGGCGACGAGATGCAGATCGAGCTCTACTTCGCCGACCAGCTGGTGCCTACGGGCGAGCTGTTCCAAGCGATGCAGCGCGGCACCATCGACGCGGTGCAGTCGGACGACGATTCCATGGCCTCGCCCACCGACGTCACGGTCTTCGGCGGCTACTTTCCCTTCGCCTCGCGCTACAGCCTCGACGTGCCGGTGCTGTTCAACCAGTACGGTCTCAACGAGATCTGGGACGAGGAGTATTCCAGGCTAGGCGTAAAGCACATCAGCGCCGGGGCGTGGGATCCGTGCCACTTCGCTACCAAGGACCCGATCCGCAGTCTCAAGGACCTCGAAGGCAAGCGCGTCTTTACCTTCCCAACCGCCGGGCGGTTCCTGAGCCAGTTCGGCGTGGTGCCGGTGAACCTGCCGTGGGAGGACATCGAGGTCGCGGTGCAGACCGGCGAACTCGACGGCATCGCCTGGTCGGGCATCACCGAGGATTACACCGTCGGCTGGGCCGACGTGACCAACTACTTCCTGACCAACAACATCTCGGGCGCTTGGGCGGGATCGTTCTTTGCCAACATGGAGCGTTGGGAGGAGCTGCCGCCGCATCTGCAGGAGCTGCTGCGCGTCTGCATGGATCAGTCCCACTACTACCGGCAGTGGTGGTACTGGGGCGGCGAGGCGAGCCTGCGCGTCAACGGCGAGAAGATGGAGCTGACCACTATCCCCGACGAGGAATGGCAGACCGTCGAGGACGCGGCGCTCAAATTCTGGGACGAGATCGCGGCCGAAAGCCCGACCAAGGCCAAGGTCGTGGAGATCCTCAAGAAGTACAACGCCGACATGGTGAAGGCCGGACGGCCCTACCGCTACGGTCAGGCCTGATCCCCTTGCGGGGGCGGCCACGGCGCGCCCCCGCGGCTCATGAAATGGATACCAAGATGCCCGGCACGCTAACTTTCGAGGTTCTCAAGAGACAGGTCGCGGATGGCGCGATCGACACCGTTCTGGCCTGCCTTGTCGACATGCAGGGCCGGTTGATGGGCAAGAGGTTCCACGCGGCCAACTTCGTCGAGACCTCGTTTGAGGAAACGCATTGCTGCAACTACCTGCTGGCCACCGACCTCGAGATGTCGACCTCCGAAGGCTTTGCCGCGACCAACTGGCGCGAGGGCTATGGCGACTATGTGATGAAGCCGGACCTCTCGACGATCCGCCCGGTGCCATGGCTCGAAGGCACGGCGATGGTGCTGTGCGACGTGCTCGACCACCACACGCATCAGCCCGTGCCGCATTCGCCGCGCGCCATCCTCAAGGCGCAGATCGACCGGCTGTCGGCGCTGGGCTTCGAGGCGATGATGGCAACCGAGCTGGAGTTCTTTCTCTTCGCCAGAAGCTTTGCCGAGATCGAGAAGAGCGGGTTCCGCGATCTGGAGCCGATCGGCGGCTACAACGAGGATTACCACATCTTTCAGACCACCAAGGACGAAGGCGTGCTGCGGCCGATCCGCAACCACCTTTTTGCCGCCGGTCTGCCGATCGAGAACACCAAGGGCGAGGCCGAAGCCGGGCAGCAGGAGCTCAACATCCGCTATGCCGCGGCTCTCGACTGCGCCGATCACCACACCATCGCCAAGCACGCGATCAAGGAGATCGCTTGGCAGCAGGGGCATGCCGCGAGCTTTCTGGCCAAGTGGCACCCGGGCCGGACCGGCAGCTCGTCGCATGTGCACCAATCGCTGTGGCGGGGCGGCGAAGCGGCCTTCGTGGATGCTTCGGACGAGTTGGGCATGTCGAAGCTGATGAAGCACTACGTCGCGGGGCTGATCGCCTATGCGCCGGACTACACCTATTTCCTCGCCCCCAACGTCAACAGCTACAAACGTTTCGCCAAGGGGACCTTCGCCCCAACCAAGACGGTCTGGTCGGTCGACAACCGCACCGCCGGGTTCCGGCTCTGCGGGGCGGGGACCAAGGGCGTGCGGATCGAGTGCCGCATCGGCGGCTCGGACCTGAACCCTTATCTCGCGCAAGCGGCGATGCTGGCGGCGGGCATCCGCGGTATAGAGGACAAGCTGGAGCTGGCCCCGCCGACGCGCGGCGACGTCTATGAGGACGCGAGCGCGGGCGATATTCCGCAAAGCTTGCGACGCGCGGTCGAGAACCTGCACGGCTCGGCCTTCCTGCGCGAGGTCATGGGCGACGCGGTGGTGGACCATTACGCCCGCGCGGGCGAGTGGGAGCTGGAACAATTCGACCGGGTGGTGACCGACTGGGAAATCGCCCGCGGCTTTGAAAGGGCCTGACCGATGAGCACGACCAAATGCATCTCTCCCATCGACGGGTCGGTCTATGCCGAGCGGGAGTGCCTGAGCTTGGACGCCGCGCGCGAGGCCGTGACCCGCGCCCGCGCCGCCCAGAAGGCTTGGGCCGCTCGCCCCTTGGCCGATCGCACCCGTCTGGTGATGGGCGCAATCGACGAGATCGAACGCACGAGGGACCGCATGGTCACCGAGCTTGCGCACCAGATGGGCCGCCCGGTGCGCTATGGCGGTGAGTTCGGCGGGCTGAAGGAGCGCGCGAGCCACATGGCGAAGATCGCCGACGCGGCGCTGGCGTCCACGGTGGTCGAGGACAGCCCAAGCTTCCTGCGCCAGATCGCGCGCGAGCCGCATGGCGTGGTCTTTGTCGTGGCGCCGTGGAACTACCCCTACATGACCGCCAACAACACCATCGCGCCCGCGCTGATCGCGGGCAACGCGGTGATCCTCAAGCACGCGGCCCAGACCATCCTCGTGGGCGAGCATCTCGCCGATGCCTACAATGCCGCGGGCGTGCCCGAGGACGTGTTCCTGAACGTCGTGCTTGATCACGACACCACCGGCGCGCTGATCGCCGAGGATGCCTTCGATTTCATCAACTTCACCGGCTCCGTCGGTGGCGGTCAGGCGATGGAACGGGCCGCCGCCGGTACCTTCACCGGCGTCGCGACCGAGCTTGGCGGCAAGGATCCGGGCTACGTGCGCCATGACGCCAACCTCGACGCCGCCGTCGACACGCTGATGGATGGCGCGATGTTCAACGCCGGGCAGTGCTGCTGCGGGATCGAGCGGATCTATGTCCATGAAAGCCTCTACGATGCCTTTGTCGAGAAAGCGGTGGCTTGGGTGAACCAGCTGAAGCTCGGCAATCCGCTCGACAAGGCGACGACGCTGGGGCCGATGGCCAATGCGCGCTTTGCCAACGAGGTGCGCGCACAGATCGACGAGGCCGTGGCGCAGGGTGCCACTGCCCATATCGAGAAGATGGAGGCCGACGACGGCGGTGCCTATCTGACGCCGCAGGTGCTTACCGATGTGACCCATGACATGCGGGTGATGCGCGACGAAAGCTTCGGCCCCGTGGTCGGCATCATGTCGGTCAAGGATGACGAAGAGGCGATCGCGCTGATGAACGACTGCCAATATGGCCTCACCTCGGCGATCTTCACAGCCGATACCGAGGCCGCCATGGCCATTGGCGCGCGGCTCGAGACCGGCACCGTCTTCATGAACCGGGCCGACTATCTCGATCCGGCGCTGTGCTGGACCGGTTGCAAGCAGACCGGGCGCGGCGCTGGCCTGTCCGAGTTGGGCTACCACGCCCTGACGCGCCCCAAATCCTACCACCTCAAGAAAGCCTGAGACATGAGCCTGCGCGCCAACTGGTCCTATCCCACCGCGATCCGCTTCGGTGCGGGCCGCATCTCCGAGATCGCCGAGGCCTGCGCCGCCGCCGGGATCAAGCGCCCGCTTTTGGTCACCGACAAGGGGCTGGCCGGGCTGCCGATCACCGCCGCCACGCTCGATCTGATGGAAGCCGCGGGCTTGGGCCGTGCGATGTTCTCCGAGGTCGATCCGAACCCGACCGAGCACAATGTCGAGGCCGGGGTGACGGCCTATCGCGAGGGCGGGCACGACGGGGTCATCGCCTTCGGCGGCGGCTCGGGGCTCGATCTGGGCAAGATGGTCGCCTTCATGGCAGGACAGACCCGGCCCTTGTGGGATTTTGAGGATGTCGGCGACTGGTGGACCCGCGCCGACCCGGCGGGCATCGCGCCCATCGTCGCAGTGCCGACCACCGCCGGAACCGGCTCCGAGGTGGGCCGCGCCAGCGTCATCACCAATTCCGAGACGCATGAAAAGAAGATCATCTTCCATCCCAAGGTGCTCCCCGCCGTGGTGATCTGCGATCCCGAGCTGACCATCGGCATGCCGCCCGCGATTACCGCAGGCACCGGCATGGACGCCTTTGCTCATTGTCTCGAGGCCTACTGCTCGCCGCATTACCATCCCATGAGTCAGGGCATCGCGCTCGAAGGGATGCGGCTGGTCAAGGACTACCTGCCGCGCGCCTACTCGGATGGGAGTGACATCGAGGCGCGCGGGCAGATGATGTCGGCGGCGATGATGGGTGCGACGGCGTTCCAGAAGGGCCTCGGCGCGATCCATGCGCTGAGCCATCCGATCGGCGCGGTGCATCACACCCATCACGGCACCACCAACGCCGTGGTGATGCAGCCCGTCCTCACGTTCAATCGCGCGGCGATCGAGGACCGGTTGGAAATGGCGGCGCGCTATCTCGGGATCGAAGGCGGCTATCAGGGCTTCTTCGACTTCGTGGGAGAGTTGAACCGCAGCCTCGGCATCCCGGCCAGCCTGACCGCGCTGGGCGTCAGCGACCCGGACATCGACGCGCTCGTGGCTTCGGCCCTGCGCGACCCCAGTGTCGGCGGCAACCCGGTCGAGATGACCGCGCAGAACACCGAAGACCTGCTGCGCGCCTGTCTCTAGCCCTGCCGCGGCTGCACCACCCGAGGGGACAGCCCTGTCCCGTCGGGCGGCAGGTTATTGGAGAGGCAGGTGCCCGACCTTCAACCGATCGGCGGGGCTGTGAAAAGGGTGATCTTGAGCCCGCCATGCGGAACCGACGGACCCCAAGGCGTCACGGGGAGGCCGGTGGCGCGCGCCAGCCCCGGCTCGCTGGTCACGATGCCGACGCGCCAGCCGCGAAAGTTGCGGCGCAGTGTCTCGCCCAGCGCCCCGTGCAACCCGTAGAGCAGCTTCTTGTTGCCGATCCGCCCGCCGTAGGGCGGGTTGACGATGACGAGGCCCGGCGGCCCTTCGGGCGGCGCGGCGTCGCTCACGGCGGCATGGCGGAACGACGCGACGCTGCCCAGCCCCGCGCGTTCGGCATTGGCGTTGGCACCTGATACGGCACCCGCGTCCCGGTCCGAGCCAGTAAAGCGCAGATCAGTGGCCACAGCACTGGCGGCGCCATCCCGCATCTGCGCCCAGCGCGCGGCGTCAAAGCTCGCCAGCCGCTCGAAGGCGAAGGGGCGCGACAGGCACGGCGCGACACCGGCGGCGATCCCCGCGGCCTCCAGCACGAAGGTGCCGGATCCGCACATCGGATCATAGACCGGCTCGCGGCCGTCATAGCCGCAGGCGCGCAGGAACAGCGCCGCCAGCGTTTCGCGCATCGGGGCCTTGCCGACGAACTGCTTGGTGCCGCGCCGGTGCAGCGGCGCGCCGGAGCTGTCGAGGCTGAACAGCACCTCGTTGTCCTCGATCCGCACCTTGATCGCGATGGCCGATGCATCGGTGTCATCGGCCTCCTCGCCGCCTTGGGCGATCACCACGCCAAAGGCTTCGAGCGCCGTTTCGATGCGCTGTTTCGCGGCACCTGCATGGTAGATCTTGGAGCGGCGGCAGACCACGTCGACGCGCACGGTCTCGCCCGGTCGCAACACTTCGCCCCAAGCGAACTTGCGCGCCCGCTTGTCGAGCTGTGCGAGGTGAAAGGCCATGAAGCCGCCGATCCGCACCAGAACACGCCCCGCGCCGCGTAGCTCGAGGTTGGCGCGCCAGACCTCTTCCCAGCCGCCGCGCGTGGTGACGCCGCCCGGCACGGCGGCGGGGGCGTCAAAACCCTTTTCGCGGGCCTCGTCGGCCAGCAAGGACTCAAGCCCCGGAGGGGCCTGCAGGAAGATCTCGAATATGGTGTCGGTCATGGGCGTCCCATAGCGGCATCGGGCGGCTGCCGCGACGGATTTCTCGCACCAAGGGCGAGTTGGGGCGAAATTTCGGACAAGCCGACATTCAGGTCATTCGCACCGCAAACAGCACAAATATTGGGCGGTTCATGCATCGCCCCCAAATTGCGCAGCGTCACAAGGCTTTGCCGTTTAATTGGCCGCCCCCGTCAGCTTTCTCGCCGCAATCCCCTGCCGCATGGATTTTTGAAAGGAATCGTTGGATGAATGGAGCGGATACGGCCTGGATCATCACCGCCACGGCGCTGGTCCTGTTCATGACCCTGCCGGGTCTGGCGCTGTTCTACGGCGGGCTTGTGCGCGCCCGCAACGTACTCAGCGTGTTCATGCATTGCTACGCCATCGCCTGTCTGATGAGCGTGCTGTGGTTCATGTTCGGCTACTCCATCGCCTTTGGCCCCGACACCGGCGGGCTCTGGGGGGGGCTGGGCAAGGCGTTCCTCTCGGGCGTCGACGCGGCCAGCCTCTCGGGCACGCTGCCCGAGATCCTGTTCTTCGCTTTCCAGATGACCTTTGCCATCATCACGCCTGCGCTGATCGTCGGTGCCTATGTCGAGCGCGCGGGCTTCGGCTTTGTGCTGCTCTTCTCGGCGCTGTGGATGCTCATTGTCTATGCACCTGTGGTCCATTGGATCTGGGGCGGCGGCATGCTCGCCGATGGCGGCATCTTCGGCGAAACAGGCGTGCGCGACTTCGCGGGCGGCATCGTGGTGCACGAGACCGCGGGCCTCGCGGCGCTGCTCCTGGCGCTGTTTCTCGGCCCGCGCCGCACCACCACCACCCCGCCGCATAACCCCGGCTACGTGATGATCGGCGCGGGCATGCTCTGGGTCGGCTGGTTCGGCTTCAACGGCGGCAGCCAGCTCGCCGCCGACGGCGGCGCTGCGATGGCGATCACCGTGACCCATATCTCCGCCGCCACCGCCTCCCTCACCTGGGCGCTGTGGGAGAAGTTCAAATTCGGCAAGGCCTCGCTCGTGGGCCTCGTGACCGGCACCATCGCTGGGCTGGCCTCGATCACCCCGGCCTCGGGCTTCGTTGGCCCCGTCGAGGCGCTGATCATCGGTGCGGTTGCGGGCGTGCTGTGCCAAGAGGCGGTGCATCTGTTCCGGGTGCGGCTCAAGATCGACGATTCGCTCGATGTCTTTGCGGTGCATGGGGTGGGCGGCATCTTCGGCACTATCATGATCGCGGTGTTCGGCGCGGGTACATGGACGGCGCAGCTTGGCGGTCTCGCCGTGGTGGGGATCTGGACCGTCGTGGCGACCATCGTTCTGATCAAGCTCGTCGGGCTGGTGACGCCGATGCGGGTGAGCCGCGACATCGAGACCGAGGGGCTCGACCTCGCGGTGCATGGCGAGCGGGCCTACGACGCGGCCTCTTGAGCCGGGCAGGGCGCAGGCTACATTTCGCGGCGCGGTCCCACATCGGGGCTGCGCCGTCATCAATTTCAGGGGGCACCCATGAAGACCGCCAAGGACTATCTCGACGAGGCCAACGCTCAGGTCCCGCGCATTCCGGCCGAGGAAGCGATCAAGAAGCACGGTTCGGACGCGCTCTTCGTTGATGTGCGCGACTCGGGCGCCATCGCCAAGACCGGCAAAATCAAGGGCGCGCTGCATGCGCCGCGCGGCTTCATCGAGTTCATGGCCGACGAAAACAGCCAGTACCACGAACCGAAGTTCCGCAAGGACGCCGACATCCACCTCGTCTGCGGCGCGGGCGGGCAGGCGGCACTCGCGGGCAAGACGCTCAAGGAGATGGGCTTTGAGAAGGTCACCAACATCGGTGGCATCGGCGACTGGAAAGACGCCGGCGGCCCGATGGAGGATTGATCCTGCCGTTGATCTGAAGGGCAGGGGCCGCGTCGATGACGCGGCCCCTTTTTCTACCGAACAATCGTTTTCCGGAACGGGCGTCAGATATTCATCGTACCGACCGACCCGCCATCGACGCGGTAAGCCGAGCCGACGGTGAAGCTGGCCCGATCCGAGCATAGCAGCGCGATCACCGGGGCGACCTCTTCCACCTTGCCGCGACGGCCCAGCGTCAGGAACGGGCGCTCCTCCTTGAGGAAGCTCTCGATCGCCTCATCCATGCTGACGCCCAGCTCCTCGGCGCGCTTTTCCATCATGCCATCGGTCATCGGCGTCTCGATGAAGGCGGGCGAGACGGTGTTGAACAACACGCCCTTGGGTGCATAGGGCATCGACACGCATTTGGTGAAGTTCAAGAGCGCCGCCTTGGCAGCATTGTAGACCGCCTCGTCGGCATAGGGCTGCACCGCGTTTTCGGAGGTCACGAAGACGACCCGGCCCCAGCCCTTGTCGACCATGCCGGGCACCAGAGCGCGGCTGAGGCGCACGGCGGACATGAAGTCTATCTCCCACGCCTCCATCCAGTCCTCGTCGGCCATCTCCAGCGGATCGCCTTTGGCACCGGTGATGCCGGCGGCATGCACGAGGATGTCGCAGCCGCCCTGTTCGATGAGCCGGTCCTTGAGCTTGGCGATGTCGCCGGTGTCGGTCAGGTTGGCGACCATGGTGCCCGCCACGCCGCCGATCTCCGCCTCGGCCTTCTTCAATGCCTTTTCGTCGATGTCGGTGAGGAAGGGGTGCGCGCCCTCTTCCTTGAACAACTTGGCCACTTCGATGCCCATGCCGCCCGAGCCGCCGGTGATGAGGGCGCGCTTGCCCTTGATGCCGAGATCCATGCGATGTTCCATTCCTGATCGGGGAGGGGCCGGGTGTGGCCCGTTGGCGGCACAAGAGCCGAAAACCCGACTTGTTCCCCCACGAGTTCTCACGCCTCATGGAACTGGCAGCCCCGCCGACCTGTTCGCGTCTCAGGGGCAAAGAGGATCGACATGACGCAGGACATATCGCCAGCGGCCAACGGCGCAACCGCATCACGCAACCGTTGGGGTGCGCGGCCCGAGGGCGGAGGGCGTTGGCATTTCGGCCTCTGGGCGCCTTCGGCCAGCCAGGTCGCGCTCTGGCTCGACGGCGACGAGACGCCGATGCAAAAGGACGATGACGGCTTTTGGAGCGTCACGGCCAAGGCCGAGGCAGGTCTCGATTACGCCTATCTGATCGACGGCGAACGCCGCCCCGATCCGGCGGCCCGCAAACAGGCGGGCGATGTGCATGGCCCCTCGACGCTGGTCGACCCCGCTGCGCGCAACTGGCGCAAGGCTTGGGACGGACGGGCCTGGGACGAGGCGGTGATCTACGAGATGCACGTGGGCACATTCACGCCCGAGGGCACCTTCAAGGCTGCGGGTGCCAAGATGCAGGAGTTGGCCGATCTGGGCATCACCGCGATCGAGCTGATGCCGGTGGGCCAATGGCAGGGCGCGCGTGGCTGGGGCTATGACGGGGTGCTGCCCTATGCGCCGCACCCGGCTTACGGCACGCCAGAGGAGATGCAGGAGCTGGTCGAGACGGCGCAGGCCGCCGGGATGATGGTGATCCTCGACGTGGTCTATAACCATTTCGGCCCCGACGGCGCCTATCTGCACGCCTATGCACCCGAGTTCTTCGAAGAAGAACGCCACACCCCTTGGGGCGCCGCGATCGACTTTACCAAGCCTGCGGTGCGCGAATTCTTTATCGAGAACGCGCTCTACTGGCTGCGCGACTACCGGCTCGATGGGCTGAGGCTCGACGCGGTGCATCAGATCATCGACCCCTCGCCGCACCATGTGCTGGTCGAACTGGGCGAGAGGGTGCATGCGGCAGGGCTGGACCGGCCGATCCACCTCATCACCGAGGACGAGCGCAACGAGCCCGAACTGCGCGACACCGGCTGCTATGTGGCGAGCTGGAACGACGATTACCATCACGCGGTGCACACGGCGCTGACGGGCGAAAAGGAGGGGTATTACGCTCCCTTTGCCCACGACCCGATCGGCGATCTGGTGCTGGCCCTTACGCGTGGCCATGTCGAAGAGGGCCAGCCCCGCCACGGCAAGGAGACGCGGCGTGGGCGTCCTGCTTCGCATCTGCCGTGGACCGGCTTCGTCAATTCCAATCAGACGCATGATCAGGTCGGCAACCGCGCGCTGGGCGAGCGTCTGCTGTCGCTGGCTGATCCGCGTGCCGTCGAGGTGGCACATGCGATGCTGCTCACCGCGCCCTTCGTGCCGATGCTGTTCATGGGCGAGGAGGTGGGGGAGACCGCGCCGTTCCTGTTCTTTTGCGACCATGAGGGCGAGCTTGCGCGGCTTACCCGCGAAGGGCGGCAGCGGGAGTTCAAGGATTTCCTCAGCTTTGGCGAGAAGGTTCCGGACCCCAACGCCGAGGAGACCTTCGAGCGCTCGCGCCCCTTCCAGGGTGACCCGGAGCAGATGCAGCGCTGGCGCGAACTTACGCGGAGCTTGCTTGAACTGCGCGCCGAGCGCATCGTGCCTTTGATGGTTTCGGGCCGTGCCGGGCCCGCGCGTGTCGCCCGAACGGGGCCGCGTGCGATCTCGGCGCTGTGGCCTTTCAAGGATGGGTATGTGGTGGCACGGATCAATCTCGGCTCTCCCCCCGATACGCCGCCCACCACCGAACCGCATGATTTCGCCATCGGCGATCCCGCCGCCGATCCCTTCGCATTTGCTTTGATCGTGAGCTGCAATTGATGACCGCCAAAAGCCTTCCCCGCGCCACCTACCGACTGCAGCTGCGCGAGGGCGTTGATTTCGATCGGGCCCGACGGCTCGTGCCCTATCTGGCCGGTCTGGGGATCAGCCATCTCTACCTGTCGCCGATCTTCACCGCGGCGTCCGGCTCCACCCATGGCTATGACGTGACAAACGCCGCCGAGATCGACCCGACCTTGGGCGGTCGCGCGGGGTTCGACGCGCTGGCCGAGGCGGCTAAGGCGGCGGGGCTCGGGATCATCCTCGACATCGTGCCGAACCACACCGCGTTTCATTTGGAAAACCCGTGGCTGCGCGACGTTCTGCGCCACGGGCAGGACAGCCGTTATGCGCGGCATTTCGATATCGATTGGGCCAAGGGGCGGTTGGTGCTGCCGTTTCTGGGCGAGCCGTTCGAGGACATGCTCGAGGCGGGGGCCTTCCGGCTCGAGCAGGGCGAGGACGGGCCGCAGCTTTCCACCGAGCATTTCGCCATTCCGATGACCCAAGGCACGCTGCCTTCCGAAGAGATGCGCAGCGATCCACAGGCGATCCGCGACGCCCATGCGGCCCAGCCTTGGCGACTGACGCATTGGGAGTACGAGCGCGATGGCGTCACGCACCGGCGTTTTTTCAACGTCACCGGCCTGATCGGCATGCGGGTCGAGGACGAGGCGGTGTTCGACGACATGCACGCGTTGCTGTTCGAACTGCTTGACCGCGATCAGGTACAGGGCATCCGGCTTGACCACATCGACGGGCTCGCGGACCCCGCCGCCTATCTGCGTCGGCTGCGCGCCAAGGTGGGCGACACGCCGATCTGGATCGAAAAGATCCTGACCGGCGACGAGACCGTGCCCGCCTCATGGCCGATCGAGGGCACCACCGGCTACGAGGCGGCACGCGCCATCTCGCGCATCCTCACCGATGCCGAAGGGCTGGCCCGGCTCGACGAAAGCTGGCGCCGCGAGACGGGCCGCGAGGGCAGCTTTCACGATGCCCTTCTCAAGGCCAAGAACGAGGTGATCCGCCAGGAACTGGCCGCTGAGATGCACCAGCTCATCGACATGGCGCGCACCGCCGTCGGCCCCGAGGATGCGCTCGAGATCGGCGACGAGGCGCTGCGCGAGGCGGTGATCGCGCTGCTCGTCGCCTTCCCGCGTTACCGCACCTATTTCGCCGAAGGCGAGGCGCCTTCGGAAGATGAGCGCGCCTTGATGGAGCGGGTCGCCGCCGAGGCGGGCGAAAACCTGCGCTCGGATGCTACGGTGAGCCGCCTTACGGGTTTTCTCGTCGATCCCGAAACACCCGAGGAACGGGCGCTGCAGGTCCGGTTCCAGCAGGTCACCGGCGCGCTTCTCGCCAAGGCGCATGAGGATACGGCGGGCTTCCGCTGGAACCGATACATCGCCGCCAACGAGGTCGGTGCCGATCCCGACGAGCCGACCATCAGCGCCGAGGAATTGTCGGGCTGGCTGCAACGCCGCGCCCCTTCCGAGATGACGCTGACCTCGACGCATGACACCAAGCGGTCCGAAGATGCGCGGATGCGGCTTGTTGCCGTGAGCCATTTGCCGGAGGCGTTCCTTGCGCTGTGGGAGCACAGCGAAACCGTCGACGGGGCCAAGGAAATCGACCCGAACCTGCGCTGGTATATCCTGCAGACGCTTCTGGCGATGTGGGAAGCAGGGCGCGGCGACATCGCCGAACGTCTGGGCCAGCACGTCGACAAGGCGATGCGCGAGGCCAAGGAGGTCACCACCTGGACCCATCCCGACACCGAAGCCGAGGCCGCGGCGCAGCGGTTCGCCAAGGCACTGGCCGAAAGCTGGGGCGGTGAGCTGCCCGCAGGCGCGGGTCAGTTGATGACCCGCGGCGAGGCGCTGTCTCTGGCGCAGACGGCGCTGAAGCTGATGATGCCCGGCATTCCGGATATCTATCAGGGCACCGAGGTCGGGGCGTTTCAGCTGACCGATCCCGACAACCGCATGGCCGTGGATTTCCGGGCCATTGCCGGTCTGGCCATGCGCGGCGCACCCGACTGCTTTGCCCAAGACGTGCCGTTGGACGAGATACCCGGTCCCGTGGCGACCGACGGACCGGCGGCAGAGCCCGCGCCGGGTCTCGACAGCTTTGCAGGCCGCAAGGCGCGGCTGATCTGCGCGGGGCTGGCGCTGCGTCGCCTGCGCCCGGAGTTCTTCGCGACCGCCGAGGTCCGGCTTGATGCGCCGACGGCCGATCGGCTTGTATTGACCCGCGAGGGGCCCGAGGGGCGGCTCGAGGTGAGCATTGATCGCCAGGGCCATGCGGTTGGGACCGAGCCGGGGCCGCAGCGCATCTGGCCGCGCCACGAGGCCGATCTCGACGCCGCGGTCTGCCTCGACTGGCACCCCGCGCAGGAGTGAGCTGCGCGGCGAAGGGGGGAACCCCTTCGCCGCTGCGGCGTTGCCGCTGCAGCCTCCAATGCGTGCGGGGGCGTTCGCGTGTACCCGCATCCCCATATTTCCCTTCTCCGGCGTGCGCCCCGCGCCGGTCATCCGCGCCGCTCGTCCCGGGCGCCGCTACGGAGTTCACTGATCCCGATGGCCAAGGATATCCAACCGAACCAGCCCGCTTTCGATCTTGCCGCCTCGCGTTCCGACGCGCTGGGCGCCAATTACGACGGCTACGGCACCAATTTCGCGCTCTGGTCCGACAATGCGACCGCGGTGCAGCTTTGCCTCTTTGATGACGAGGGCCGCGAGCAGCTGGCCTGCCTCGACATGCCGCGCATGGAAGGCGGGATCTGGCACGGTTATCTGCCCGATGTCGGGCCGGGCCAAGTCTATGGCTACCGGGTGCACGGTCCTTGGGCCCCCGAGGAAGGCCACCGCTTCAATCCCAACAAGCTGCTACTCGACCCCTATGCGCGCGAACTCGTGGGCGAGATCGTCTGGGATCCGGCCGTCTTCGGTTATACCCAGCCGGGCGACGATCTGGCCGGACCCGATCCGCGCGACAGCGCGCCTTTCGTACCCAAGGGCGTAGTCGTCGACACCGAGTTCGACTGGGAAGCGGATAGCGCGCTGCGCCGCCGCTGGCAAAACGGGTTGATCTACGAAACCCACGTCAAGGGCGCCACGATGCTGCATCCCGACGTGCCCGAGGAGGATCGCGGCACCTTTGATGGACTCGCCTCCGACGCCTTCATCGATCACCTGACCCGAATTGGCGCCAGCGCGGTTGAGCTGCTGCCGATCCACGCCTTTGCCAATGACGGCCACCTCGCCGAAAAGGGCCTGTCGAATTACTGGGGCTACAACACGCTTTCATTCTTCGCGCCGCACAAGCCCTTCCTCAAGTCGGGTCACTACCGCGAAGTGAAACAGGCGGTTAAGAAGTTTCACGCCGCCGGGCTCGAGGTGATCCTCGACGTGGTCTACAACCACACCTGCGAAGGCAACGAGATGGGCCCGACGCTGTCGTTCCGCGGCATCGACAACGCCTCCTATTACCTGCTCTCGCCCGAGAACAAGCGCCACAGCTTCGACACCACCGGCACCGGCAACACCCTCAATGTGGAGCACCCGATGGTGCTGCGCATGGTGCTCGACAGCCTGCGCTACTGGGTGCAGGTGATGCATGTCGATGGCTTCCGCTTCGACCTCGCCTCGACGCTGGGCCGCGAGGCGATGGGCTTCGAGCGCGAAGGCTCTTTCTTTGCGGCCATCCGTCAGGACCCGGTGCTCTCGACCGTGAAGCTCATCGCCGAGCCGTGGGACATCGGCGACGGCGGTTATCAGGTCGGCGGATTTCCCTGGCCGTTCCGCGAATGGAACGACAAGGCGCGCGACGACACCCGCGCCTTCTGGCGACGCGACAAGGGCCTCGTGCCCGCCATGGCCGAGCGTCTGACCGGCTCGCCGGTGCAGTTCAACCACTCGCACCGCCCCGCAACCTCGTCGATCAACTTTCTCGCCGCGCATGACGGTTTCACCCTGTGGGACACGGTCTCCTACAATGAGAAGCACAACGAGGCGAACGGCGAGGACGGCAAGGACGGCCATTCCAACAACCTCTCCGACAACATGGGGATCGAAGGCCCGACCGATGACGAGAGCGTCAACGAGAGCCGCGTGCGCCGGGTCAAGGCCATGTTGGCGACTCTGCTGATGAGCCAGGGCGTGCCGATGCTTCTCGCGGGCGACGACTTTGGTCAGTCCCAGCAGGGCAACAACAACGCCTATTGTCAGGACAACGAGATCGCTTGGCTCGACTGGGCCAACGCGCGCGAGGAGATCACCCGTGCGGTGGCCGATCTCATGGCCTTCCGCAAGGCCGAGGGCGGTCTGGCGCGGCTACGGTTCGCCAAGGCCCCCGAGGACGCCCCCAACGGTGGTCCGACCGTCACTTGGCGTCACCCCGAGGGCCGCTCGATGGAGCCGGGCGACTGGGAGAACCCGGATTTGAGCTGCTTTGGCATGCGTCTCGTGCCACATAGCGACGGGCGCGAGGTGATGGTCGTGCTGAACTCCGGCGACAACTGCGAGTTCAAGCTGCCCAAGGGTGGCTGGCGGCGGGCCATCGACACCACGCTCGACCCGGTGGCTTGCGATCTTCCCGAACAGGGCATGGTCGGAGTTGGCTGGCAGTCGGTCGTGGTCTGGGTGCCGGATCACGAGGCCGAGGTCATGTCCGAGGATGCGGCCGCAGCAGCCGACGGCAAAGCGAAGCCGGCAAAGGATGCCGAGACCGCCTGATCGCGCAACGTCCCGATCAATCAAAAGGGCCGGCCCGGATTTCCGGGCCGGCCCTTCTCTTGTGTGACGTCAGGCTCTTGGAGAACGTCCGTAGCTCTCAGCCCATGAGCTCCTCGGAGGTCGAAGGGTGCACGCCGATCGCCCGGCGCATCGTCTCGCGATCGGGGCGGTGCAGCAGCAACTGCGCAGCCCAGGCGATGGCCTCATGCGCGCCCTCGGCCACCAGCGACACCGAGGTTACGGCAGCTTCGGAGCCGCCGAGGCCCCAGTAGTCCTGCGGCGCGTCCGCGCGCAACGCCGCAGAAAGCGGCGAAAGGGTCGCCTCCTCGAAGATCGCGTCGGACGAGGGTTGCCCGACTTCACCGACAGGTGGCAGCACGAAGGCCGTGGTGGCGACGTGCGAGAGATCGACCGGTGCGCGGTGCGTGCCGAAAAGCTGCATCGCCAGCGTCTCGCCATCGCTGGAGGCCACCGGCGTCAGCGGCAGCCGGTCGGCGCAATCGCCCACCGCGTGCAGCCCCGGCAGCGAGGTCTCGAAGCTATCGTCGATCTTCAACACACCCTTGTCGGTCAGCGCCACGCGGTCCTTCAGCGCGCCCAGCGCCTCGAGGTTGGGCGCCCGGCCCGTGGCGGCAACGACCCTGTCGACCCGAAGCGTTGTCTCGGAATCGAGCACCAGTTCGAGCCCGTCCTTGGATCTGCGTACGGCATCGGGTGTGCAGCCGGTGATGACTCGGATGCCCTGAGCTTCGAGATTGCGCTGGCCCACCCGCGCGGCCGCCTCGGAGAACTCGGTCAGAACCCGGTCCGTGTCTGTCACCAAGGTCACCCGCACGCCCAATGCCGCGTGAATTGCCGCCATCTCGCAGCCGATATAGCCGCCGCCGATGATCGCGATAGCGCCGGGCAGGGCGGTCCAGTTGAGCACCTCGTCGCTGTCGCAGGTCAGATCGGCCCCCTCCATCTTCGGTTTGACCGGGTGGCCGCCAGTGGCCAGCACGATGCGCGGCGCATGCAGGCGCTGCCCTGAAATCGTGACTTCGCCGGGGGCCGTCAGCTCTGCCGTATCCTCGATCAGCGCAACCCCCGCCTCGTGCAGCTTGTCGCGGTAGCTGTGGCGGATGCTTTCGATCTTCTTGCCACGCGCGGCACAGAGCCGCTCCATGTCGACCTGCGGGTTTGGACCCAAAAGGCCCGCGCGCGTCAGCCCGGAGCCACGCTGCAGCGCGTCGGCGACGGTCCAGAGCAGCTTCTTGGGCACGCAGCCGCGATTGACGCAAGTGCCACCCAACTCGGCGCGCTCGATCAGGGCCACCTTGCGGCCCAGCTGTGCCGCGTGGCGCGCGAAGGACAGGCCGGCCGACCCTCCGCCGATGACGATCGCGTCGTAGTCCGTGTCCATGTAGCTCTCCTGAGGTCGGGTTCACGACGCAACCGGGGGCGCGGCATGGGGTTCCGTCCCGGGAAGGTGGCGGATCGTCGCCGGGGCAGGCCGCCTGTGTCGGGAACCGGGAGCTGGTGCTCCGGTTGAGGGACGAATGGCCCCATCGAACAGGGAGGTCCTCATGACCGACAAAACCGAAATGCCCGCCCAGTCCCAAGACCGCATGCCGGGTCGCGAGCACGAGATGCACCCCGCCCCCGACTACCGCCCGCGTCATCCAGGCGTCGGCAAGCTCAAAGACAAGGTGGCCCTCGTTACCGGTGGCGACAGCGGCATCGGCCGCGCCGTGTCGGTGCTCTTCGCGCGCGAGGGCGCGAAGCTCGCCATCGCCTATCTGGAAGAGGACCGCGACGCCGAAGAGACGAAGCGTCTGGTAGAGGAGGAGGGATCGGAGGCGCTGCTCATCCGCGGCGATCTGGGCCAGAAGGCGCATTGCGAGGCGGCGGTGGCCAAGACCATCGAGCGCTATGGCCAACTAGATGTGCTGATCGTCAACGCGGCGCAGCAATGGCTCGACGACGGGCTCGAGGACATCTCGGAGGAGCGCCTGCGCCGCACTGTCGACAGCAACATCATGCATCCGATGTTCATCACCCAGGCCGCGCTGCCGCATCTCAAGGAGGGCGATGCGGTGGTCTATACGACCTCCGTGAACGCCTTCAAAGGCAACGCCGGTCTGGTCACCTACTCGACCACGCGCGGCGCGACGCTGGCGCTGTCGCGCTCGATGTCGGCGGCACTGGCGGACAAGGGCATCCGCGTCAACGCCGTGGCGCCCGGGCCGATCTGGACGCCGTTCATCCCCGGGTCGATGCCCCCCGAAATGGTCGAGGGCTTCGGCTCGGACACGCCTCTGGGCCGCCCCGGCCAGCCCTGGGAGGTGGCGACCGCCTATCTGTTCCTCGCCTCGTCGGACGGCAGCTACTTCACTGGCCAGACGCTGCATCCCAACGGAGGCAAGATCGTCGGAGCTTGAGCATCGATCGGCGGAACCGTCCCGCCGGATCGCCTGTTGATTGCACAAGGGCCCCGATGGGCCGTATCGTTACGACAGGAGTTTCCATGGCCGACAATCACAATGTCAAACCGAGCGCCGACAAGGTCGATACCGGGGTCGAGAAGGCCAAGCAGATCGCCGACGGTCTGAGCCAGGCCGTGGCGGACACCTATCGCATGGTGTTCAAGACTCACGCGTATCACTGGAACGTCGAAGGCCCGCTGTTCTACTCGGTGCACAAGCTGACCGAGGAGCAGTACAACGACATGTTCCAGGCCGCCGACGAAATGGCCGAGCGGATCCGGGCGCTGGGCCAGTTGACGCCCTCGACGCTCAAGCATCTCGAGGATCTGTCGATCATCAAGGACAAGGCTCAGCTGCCTTCTGCCGTCGACATGTGCGAGGATCTCGCTTCGAGCCACGAGCAGGTCGCCAAGCGGATGCACGATCTGATCGAGCTGGCCGACGAGAACGGCGATCCGGTCACCGCCGACATGATCACCGCCCGTTCGCAATTCCACGAGCAGGCGGCATGGATGCTGCGCGCCATTGCCAAGTGAGGCTGTACCAAGACCGATGAGAAGGGCGCCTTCGGGCGCTCTTTTTCATGCCAGATCGAAGCGTTTGCGGATCCGGTCCACGAGGCGGCCATCCGACAGGGGCATATCGCGCAGAACGTCCCAATCGGTGAAGCCCATCGCCGTGTAATAGGCGAGGCCCGAGGCATTGTCGGCGCGGATTGTCGCGTCGATCACACCGGCCCCTGCGCCGCGCGCGGCGATGCAGGTCGTGCCGAACAGCGCCCGTCCGATACCGCGCCCGCCCTGTCCCGGTGCCACGAAGCTCGCGATCACCGTCCAGCCCGGGGGCAGGGGATCGTCAGAGCTGTCGGCCCAGACGAGGCTCTGAAAGCCCACCACTCCGCCTGCGACCTCGGCCACCATGCAGCTGATCCCCGCGGATGGGGCGATGTAGTGATGCCGCATCCGGTCGGGATCGAAGGCGCGGCTGTGCGCGGTGCTGTCGCCTGCCGCGATCAAAGGGTTGAGGATGGCGCACATCGCCGGGGCATCCTGCGCCAGCGCCGGGCGGACAAGGGCGGCGGTCCGGTTCAGAAGTCCACCTCGACGCCCGGCAGATCGAGCGCGCGCACCAGGTCGCGCAGCTCTTGACGCGCGGCGACATTGGAGATGTTGAGCTGGCTCACCCCGACGTCGCGCAGATCCAGGAGCGTCAGCCCGCGCGGGAACAGCTCGCGAAAGATCACCCGCTCGTTGAAGCCGGGGGCCGCGCGAAAGCCGATCCGTTCGGAGAGCCGATGCAGCGCGCTCTCCATCCGCTGCTTGTTGACCATCTGTTGCGCGCCGAGCCGGTTACGCAGGACCACCCAGTCGATCGGGTCGAGCCCGGCCTGTGCGCGCAGCTGTCGCGCGCTCCAGACCATCTCGGAGTAGACCGACGGCCCAAGGATCTTTTCGCCATCGTGGTCGATCTTGGCCAGCAGATCAAAGTCGATGAAGCTGTCGTTGAGGGGCGTGACCAGCGTGTCGGCCAGCGAATGCGCCACTTGGCTAAGCCGCGTGTGGCTGCCAGGACAGTCGATGAGGATGAAATCGCTGTCATCCTCGAGTTGTGCCACGGCGGCGGAAAGACGGTGATCGGAGATGTTTTCCCCGGGCTGCAGCGCGGCCGCGTCGATCTCGGGCAGTTCCACATGGGCAGGCGAGGGCAGCGTCAGCCCCGCGCGCTCGCAATAACGTCTGCGGTTCTCGACATAGCGGCCAAGGGACTTCTGGCGCAGGTCGAGGTCGAGCGTGCCGATCTTGTGGCCCATCCGCGCGAGCGCCGTCGCGACATGCATGGCGACGGTCGATTTGCCCGCTCCGCCCTTTTCGTTGCCCACGACGATGATATGCGCCACGTGTTCCGTCCCCTCCGGCCGCAAGATGCCGTTCCCGCACCACTTTCCGGGGTAGGGGATGGCGGTTGCCCGCGCAAGTCCCGCGCACCCTATACGCGCCTGCCCATTGACTTGTGCGGCTTTCGGGTCCATCTGCCACTCCAAGACCGAAGCGCTTGGCCCGCGTGAGCAGCCGCGCCGCCCCCGCATGATGCGCTGGCGCCCGCACCGCTTCGGATCTCAGGTTCCCATTTCACGCAAGGGGCCGCGTCCTGTCGGCGCGTGGGCATTCGGCCCCGTGTGAGTGCAAGGGCGCAACCCGACCGTCGACCCGCCTCCCCGCGGGTCTGCGCCCATGCCGCGGTGCGTTTCGCGCCGCTTACAAGGATGCACATGGATTTCGACATGCTGGGGCTCGCGCCCCGTCTCGTGGCCGCCCTCGCCGAACAGGGCATCACCGACCCGACCCCGATCCAGACCCAGGCGATTCCGCACGCTATGAATGGCCGCGACGTGATGGGCCTCGCCCAGACCGGCACCGGCAAGACCGCGGCCTTCGGCCTGCCGATGATCGACCGGCTGATGAAGTCGGCTGGCAAACACGCGCCCAAATCCGCGCGCGCCCTCGTGCTTGCCCCGACGCGTGAGCTGGCCAAACAGATCGCCGACAACCTGACCGCCTACACCGCCGGCAGCCACCTCAAGACCGTGCTGGTCGTGGGCGGTGCTGGCATCAACGGCCAGATCAAGCGCATGGAAGGCGGCTGCAGCCTGCTTGTCGCCACGCCGGGCCGCCTGATCGACCTGCTCGACCGCCGCGCCGTGAACCTGAGCCAGACCGAGTTCCTCGTGCTCGACGAAGCCGATCAGATGCTCGACATGGGCTTCATCCATGCGCTGCGCCGGATCGCGCCCTTGCTGCCGAAGGAGCGTCAGACGATGCTGTTCTCGGCCACCATGCCCAAGCAGATGGAAGAGCTGGCTTCGGCCTATCTCACCGACGCGGTGCGCGTGCAGGTGAACCCCCCGGGCAAGGCCGCCGACAAGATCGACCAGTCGATCCATTTCGTCGCCAAGGCTGCCAAGACCGAGGTACTGGTCGAGCTTCTTGACCAGCATCGCGACGAGCTGGCGCTGGTCTTCGGCCGCACAAAGCACGGCATGGAAAAGCTGTCCAAGCAGTTGGCTGCCGCAGGCTTTGCAGCCTCGGCGATCCACGGCAACAAGAGCCAAGGCCAGCGCGAGCGGGCGATCAAGGATTTCCGCGAAGGCAAGATCCGGGTGCTCGTCGCCACCGACGTCGCGGCCCGCGGCATCGACATCCCGGGTGTGCGCCACGTCTACAACTACGAGCTGCCGAACGTCGCCGAGAACTATGTGCACCGGATCGGCCGGACCGCGCGTGCCGGGGCCGATGGTCGCGCCGTGGCGCTTTGCGCGCCCGACGAGATGGGCGAGCTGAAGGACATCGAAAAGGCCATGAAGTCGGTGATTCCCGTGGCTTCCGGCACCCGCTGGGATCCGGTTGCGCCCGAAAAGAAGGGCGGTCGTCGCGGTGGCGGCGGCGGTGGTGGCAACGGGGGCGGTGGCCGTCGCTTTGGCGGCGGTGCGCCCAAGCCCGAGGGCGCCTCGAAGCCGGGCGGTGCGAACCGTCGTCGCCGGCCCGCCCGCAAGGCCGCTTAAGATGCAAAAACGCCGCCCCTCGGGGCGGCGTTTTTCATTCCTACCTGACGATCGGTAGGATCAGAGGTCGAGATCGACCCGTTCTGCAGGCTTGGTTGCGCCCAGGAGCCGCCCGCGCAGGGCCACGCACTGAGCCGCCGTCACCACGTCGAAACCACCGCTGGCGGCACGTGCCCGGTGCTTTTCGGCCAGCGCGCCACTCGGACGTGCCGCCTGCGCCGCACCGAACGAGGCCGCGATGCCCGACCACGGATCGGTGCGGGTCAGCTCGTCCCACTGCGCGACCAGCGCCGGGCCGCGTCCTTCGGCCAGCGCTTTCGAGACCAGCTGTGCGTTGGGGGCGAGCGCCCAGACCTCGCGCGGGGCCTCCGTGCGACGCGGCGCGGCCTCGGCATCGCGCATCGCACGGGGCCGGGCGGCGGCCTTGTGCATGGAATAGGCGCTGCGCCCGAATGCTGCCTTTTCGTGGCGCCCGTGCGTTTCCACCGGGGGTACGCGGCCAAGAATGCGCATCATTTCATGATGATTGATGAGATGGGCTTTGTCGCCGAAGGCTTGGGCGCCGGAATGTTGCATCGAAAAAGCCTCCGAAATGACATATTTGCCATGGTGTAGCAGGGCCTAACGCACCGCGACACAATTAGATGCGTATTGTTGCCCAGAAAACGCCATATTCCTCCTCCGCTTTGCCATTGTCGTGCCACACCCCCTGTTCTCGCACCGACATCGCCCGATTGGCGGCCTCGAAGCCGCCCCATTTACGCCACAAACGCAAAACGCCGCCCCAAGGGGCGGCGTTTTTTCGAATCGCGGTGGTCGGGGCTATCAGAAGCCGAGACCGGCGTACTTGTTCTTGAACTTCGACACGCGGCCGCCGGCGTCCATGAGACGCGAGGTGCCGCCGGTCCAGGCCGGGTGCACCGAAGGGTCGATGTCGAGCGACAGCTGGTCGCCTTCCTTGCCCCAGGTCGACTTCATCTGGACGACGGTGCCGTCGGTCATCTTGACGTCGATGACGTGGTAGTCGGGATGGATATCCGCTTTCATGTCGGCGCTCCTCAGGCCTTGGCCGCGGCCGTGTCGGCCTTGGGCTTGTAGTTGCTGACTTCGGCGATACGGGCCGACTTGCCGCGACGCGCGCGCAGGTAGTACAGCTTCGCACGACGCACACGGCCACGACGCACCACCTCGATCGAGTCGATGTTGGTCGCGAAGAGCGGGAAGACGCGCTCGACGCCTTCGCCGAACGAGATCTTGCGCACGGTGAAAGAACCGGCGATGCCCTTGCCGTTCTTGCGGCTGATGCAGACGCCTTCATACATCTGCACGCGGGTACGGGTGCCTTCGGTCACCTTGTAGCCGACGCGCAGGGTGTCACCGGCCTTGAAGTCGGGGATGGTCTTCCCCAGCGAAGCGATCTGCTCCGCTTCGATCTGTGCGATCAGGTCCATGCCTGTCACTCCTTGCTTGCTCGCGGTTATATCCGCGACGTTGCTCGCAACCTCAGAGCTCTCGGTCTTCATCCGGGTCCATATCGCGATCCTCGCAATACGCCCGCCAGAGATCAGGTCGCCGTTCCTTGGTCAGCCTTTCGGCCATCGACCTGCGCCAGTCGGTAATCTTCGCATGATGGCCCGAGAGAAGAATCTCGGGGATCGCACGACCCTTCCAAAGCGCGGGCTTGGTGTATTGCGGGTGCTCTAGGAGACCGTGGGAGAAGGACTCCTCCTCCGTGGACGCCTGATTCCCCAGCACGCGCGGTATAAGTCGGACCGTGGCGTCGATCAAGGCCTGAGCCGCAATCTCGCCGCCCGTCAAGACGAAATCGCCCAAGCTGACCTCGAGGATGCCGTGTTCCTCGATCACCCGCTCGTCCACGCCTTCGAACCGACCGCACAACAAGATCACCCCGTCGGCCTGAGACAACTCGCGCGCCAGCGCCTGATCGAAGCGGCGCCCGCGCGGCGAGAGATAGATCACCGGGGTGATCCCCTTGGCACGGGACTTGGCGTGCTCGATGGCGCGCCCGACGATGTCGGGGCGCAGCACCATCCCAGCTCCGCCGCCTGCGGGTGTGTCGTCGACGTTGCGATGCTTGCCTTCACCATAAGGGCGCAGGTCAATCGGCTGAAGCTGCCACAGACCGTCCTTGAGCGCCTTGCCGGTCAGGCTTTCGCCCAGCACGCCGGGGAAGGCCTGCGGGAACAGGGTGATGACCTGTGCGGTCCAGGCCCCGGCAAGATCGGGGGTGTCGGTCATCAACTCGCGCGGCTGGGCCGACGCACGGGCGCTCAGGCGGCCTGCGGCGCGGGGGGGCGGGGTATCGCTGGGGGTGTCGCTCATGGCTGCGGCCATAGCGGATCGCGGGCCGCCGGGGAAGGTCCGGCGGCCCTGCGAAGGATCGTCAGGTGGCGAGGCCGATGATGCCGAACAACACCAGCAGGAACAGCACCAGCGCAATGATGGCGAGCCACTTGGCCCCGGTGAGCGCGGCGCCGGAGATCCGGCCCATGCCTAGAAGACCGGCGACGGCGGCGATGGCGAGGAGGATGAGAATCCATTCGATCATGGTCTGAGCCTTTCGGTCTGCGTCCGGAAAAGCTCCGGCGCTTCAAAGGCTCAACACGATTCCGAGAGACCGGGTTCCGGGCGGATCAGCCCGCGAACAACCCCTCTGGCGGATCGGCCACGATGCGCCCCGAGGCGAGATCGACCGTGGGCACGGCAGCCAGCGTGAAGGGCAAGAGCACCGTGTCGCTGCCGAGGGGCGGCAGGATCTCCAGCAGGTCACCGGCGCCGTGGTTGAGAACACTGCGCACCGTGCCCAAGAGCGCGCCGCCGGTGTCGTGTACCGCAAGGCCGATCAGGTCGGCATGGTAGTATTCGTCATCCGGAAGCGAAGGCAGCCGGTCGCGCGGCGCAAAGAGATCGACCCCCTTGAGCGCATCGGCCTCTTCCTTGGTGGTGATGCCGTCGATGCGCGCCGTGAAGGCACCCGCGCCATGACCGGTGAGCACGATCTGCCGGAATTCCCGGCCTTGGTCGGTCACCAGCGGCACGTAGTCGGCGATGGTCTCGGGATCGGCGCAAAAGCTTTTGAGCCGCACTTCGCCGCGCACGCCGAAAGCGCCCGCCAGCCGTCCCACGCAGATCATGTCGCTCATCTGAAATCCTCCAAGCCTGTCCTTGCGTTGGAACAACAGCCCGGCCCCGAAGGCAAGGCTCAGCGGGTCTCGATCGGCAGGTGACCGCGCCGCATCTCCCAGCCTTCGGCCTCAAGCTCGGGCACGCGGTCGAGCGCCTCAGCGTAGCCGACACAGAGGTAACCCACCAGCGACCACGCGGGCGGCACGCCGAGATCGCGCGAGAGCCGGGCGGGATCGAGGATCGAGACCCAGCCGGTGCCGAGACCCTCGGCGCGTGCGGTGAGCCAGAACTGGGTGATCGCGGCGACGACGGAGTAGCGGCGCATCTCGGGCATGGTTGCGGCGCCAAGGCCGTGACCCTTGTCGGTCTCATCGTCGCAAAAGACGGCCAATTGCACCGGCGCATCGCGCATGCCTGAGAGCTTGAGCCTCGCGTAGAGCGTGGCACGGCTGCGGGACTGGTCGGCGAGGGCGCGCGCGTTGGCGGCCTCGAAGTTGGCAAGCACGGCGGCACGGGCGGGGGCGCTGGCCACCCGGATCACGCGCCACGGCTCGGACAGCCCCACCGAAGGGGCGGTCAGAAACGAATCGAGGCAGCGCGTCAGCGCTGCCTCGTCCACCGGCTCGGTGCGAAAGCGGCGCACGTCGCGCCGCCTGTCCATCAGCCGAGCCAACTCGGCCCGGAACTCCGGTGCGAAGGCGCCGGGCTGTTCCGGGCCGGGTGCCATCACTCGGCGGCGGCGTCGTCGGCCGGAGCGGCTTCGCGCGCGGCCTTCTTCTCGGCGCGGTCTTTCGCGGCCTTGCCCGGCTCACCCTTCTTGGGGTTGGAGCGGTTTTTCTTCTCGGTCACGCCAGCGGCTTCGAGCATGCGCGCGACGCGGTCGGTCGGCTGGGCACCCTTCGAGAGCCAGTCCTTGATGCGCTCGACATCCATCTTCACGCGCTCTTCGCTGTCCTTGGCGAGGAGCGGGTTGTAGGTGCCGAGCTTCTCGAGGAAGCGGCCGTCGCGCGGCATGCGGCTGTCGGTGGCGACGATCGAGTAGTGGGGGCGCTTCTTGGAACCGCCGCGGGCGAGCCGGATCTTCATGGCCATGGGAGTGTCTCCTTGGGTATGGCTGATGACGGGGAAGGCCCCGTCAGGATTGATGTTTCTCGTGGTGCTTGATGACTTCCTGGATGATGAAGGCCAGGAATTTCTTGGCGAATTCGGGGTCGAGATCGGCCTCGTTCGCAAGATCGGTGAGCCGGGCAATCTGCGATTCCTCGCGGATCGGGTCGGCGGGGGGCAGGTCGTGTTCGGCTTTCAGCCGACCCACGGCCTGGGTGTGCTTGAACCGCTCGCCCAGCGTGTAGACGAGGATCGCGTCGAGCCGGTCGATGCTCTCGCGGTGCCCCTTGAGGAGCTGTGCTGCGCGACTGGAGGTGTCGGTCATGCGTAGGCTCCCTTCGTGAGATCATGGCGCCAGATCTCGACGGCGGTGCCATCGGGGTCGGCGCGGAATTCGCGTCCCGTGTTCTCGGCCCCGAGCCGGCGCGCAACGGATTGGCTCGCCGCGTTCTCGGGGTCGATCATCGAGGCCAGTTCGGTCATGCCAAGCCGGTCCCGCGCGAAATCGAGCACGGTACGCCCGGCCTCGGTAGCAAAGCCCTTGCCCTCGGCCCCCTCGTAGAGGTGGTAGGCCAGCTCGGGCATCGGCCAGGGCTCGGGGCCCCAGAGACCGACGAGACCAACAGGTGCACCGGTGTCGCGCTCGATTGCCGCCCACATGCCGTAGCCGAGGATCTGCCAATGGCCCAGATGCAGCGCGATCACCCGCCACGCCTTGTGGCGCGGCGCGGGGCCGCCGACAAAGCTCGACCGCTCCGAGGCGAAGAATTCGCGCTCGGCTGGCAGATGCGCCAATGACGGCGGCACCAGATGCAGCCGTTCGGTGGTCAGCGACGGGATCATTTCTTCTTGCCGAAGCCGGACAGGCCCGAGGGCAGGCCCATGCCGCCGCCCATGCCGGGCAGTTTGCCCATGCCGCCGGGAAGCTGCTTGCCAAGCATCTTGGCGGCCTTTTCCATCGCGGCGGGGTCATTCACGTCGGGCATTTCGCCGCCCTTGCCGAACATGCCCTTCATGGCCTGTTTCAGCATGCCGCCCTTGCCCATTTTCTTCATCATGTCGGCCATCTGTTTTTGCTGCTTGAGCAGCTTGTTCAGCTCCGACACCTCAAGGCCTGCGCCCTTGGCGATGCGTTTCTTGCGGCTGGCTTGCAGAAGGTCGGGGTTGGCCCGCTCCTTCTTGGTCATGGAGTTGATCAGCGCGATCTGGCGCTTGAGCATGGTGTCGTCGAAGCCTGCCGACTGCGCCTGCTTGGCCATCTTGCCCATGCCGGGCAGCATGCCCATCAGGCTCTCCATGCCACCCATCTTGAGCATCTGCTCGAGCTGCATCTTGAGATCGTTCATGTTGAAGCGGCCCTTCTGGAACCGCTTCATCATCCGCTCGGCCTGTTCGGCCTCGATGGTCTGCTGCGCTTTCTCCACGAGGGCGACGATGTCGCCCATCCCGAGGATCCGGCCCGCGATGCGCTCGGCCTCGAAGGTCTCGATCGCGTCCA
This sequence comes from uncultured Limimaricola sp., assembly GCF_964022235.1. Taxonomy (NCBI): domain Bacteria; kingdom Pseudomonadati; phylum Pseudomonadota; class Alphaproteobacteria; order Rhodobacterales; family Paracoccaceae; genus Limimaricola; species uncultured Limimaricola sp. The sequence continues at coordinate 218,749 of NZ_CAXHZL010000001.1, forward strand.
TCTTCTCGCCGAGGCCGACGAAGCGGATCGGCTTGCCGGTGACCTTGCGCATCGACAGCGCCGCACCGCCGCGCCCGTCGCCGTCCATCCGCGTCAGGACGACGCCCGTGACGCCGATCTTGTCGTCGAACTCGGTCGCGACGTTCACGGCGTCCTGGCCGGTCAGGCCGTCGACCACCAGCAGCGTCTCGCGCGGGTTGACCGCGTCGCGCACCGCCGCCGCCTGGGCGATCAACTCGGCATCGATATGCAGCCGGCCCGCCGTATCCAGCATGTAAACATCGTAGCCGCCAAGCGAAGCCTGCGTCTTGGCGCGCTTGGCGATGGCGACGGGGTCCTCGCCCTTGACGATCGGCAGCGTGTCGACGCCGATCTGGCGGCCGAGGATCTCGAGCTGCTCCATCGCGGCGGGGCGGTTGACATCGAGCGAGGCCATCAGTACCCGCTTGCCCTCGCGCTCGGTGAGGCGCTTGGCGAGCTTGGCGGTGGTGGTGGTCTTGCCCGAGCCCTGCAGGCCGACCATCAGGATCGGCGCGGGCGCGTTGTCGATCTTGAGCTTGCCCGGATCGCTGTCGCCGGTGAGCACCGAGACCAGCTCATCATGCACGATCTTCACGACCTGCTGGCCGGGGGTGATCGACTTGGTGACGGCCTGACCGGTCGCCTTGTCCTGCACCGCCGCCACGAAATCGCGGGCGACGCCGAGCGAGACGTCCGCCTCGAGCAGCGCCACGCGGACCTCGCGCAGCGCGGTCTTCACATCCTCGTCGGACAGCGCGCCCTGTTTGGTGAGCCTGTCGAAGACGCCGGAGAGGCGGTCTGAGAGCGATTCGAACATGGCGGTCCTTTCCGACCGTTACGCAGATCCCGGTTGCCCCATGCGGTTGCGCGCCCGTGGGCGCAACGCGCTGACGGACGGCGATCCCCGCTCGGGCCGGGGACCGGAAAGCCAAAGCTTCCGGGTTTGGGGATCGCAATTACGGCGGATCGCCGCTTTGGTCAAGAGCCGCGATCCGCTTGGAGCCGGCGGCGATGCGTCCTAGAAGGGAGCCCCACGCCCGAGGAGAGCCGCATGGACAACTGGGATGAAATCCGCACCGCCTTTCATGTCGCCCGCATGGGCACGGTATCTGGTGCAGCTGACGTGCTGGGGGTGCACCATGCGACGGTCATCCGCCACGTCGACGCGCTCGAGACGCGGCTCGGAGTGAAGCTGTTCCAGCGCCACCCGCGCGGCTACACCGCGACCGAGGCCGGGCGCGACCTGTTGCAGGTGGCCCAGACGACCGACGATCAGTTCTCGCAGCTGGTCAGCCGGCTCAAGGGGCAGGGCAACGGGGTCGAGGGCGAGCTGGCCGTGACCACGCTCGACACGCTGGCCGATCTGGTCATGCCGCTATTGATCGATTTTCAGGTCGAGCACCCGGCGGTCATGGTGCGGCTGCTCACCGGCACCCGGCTGTTCCGGCTCGAATATGGCGAGGCGCATGTGGCAATCCGCGCGGGCACCGTCCCCGATCAGCCCGACAACGTGGTGCAACCCCTGATGCGGCTGCAGGTCGTTCTCGTCGGGACGCGCGACTACATCGCGCGCCATGGCCGGCCCTCGGGCATCGAGGATCTGCCGAACCACCGTTTCGTGTGCTCTGACGATCTCGAAAGCCGTGCGCCGTTCTACCGATGGCTGCGCGAGACCGTGCCGTTGGACCGGATCGCCTTTCGCGCTTTTGGCGAGCGCAACCAGCGCGACGCGGTGCTGGCGGGGGCGGGTCTGGGCTTCCTGCCGCTGCACGAGGCGCAGGCGCGCGACGATCTGGAGATCTTCCACGGCCCGCTGCCGGAATGGGAGGTGCCGGTCTGGGTGGTGACGCATGTCGACCTGCACCGGACCCCCAAGGTGCAGGCGTTTCTCAAAGCTCTGAAGGACCGCGCAAAAAGCTGGGAGTAGGCTGAGGAACGATTTCGTGAGGGCCGCGTTGGCTCGTCAGATTCAACTGATACATCCTCAAGGGGCAGTCATGCGCAACATCATCTACATCATCGGTCTCGTGGTCGTCGTCATCGCGGTTCTGTCGCTGATCGGCCTCGTCTGATCGACCGCTGATCCTAACCGTCCGCCGCGGAGGGGCCTTCGGGCCCGGTCGTGGCGGACGCACCCAGTTCCCGCTCGAGGAACCGCTCGAAGGCGTCGAGATCGATGCCCTCCATCTGACCGAAGCCCTGCATCCACACCGAGGCTTCGCGCAGACCGTCCGGCTCAAGCTGGCACCACGTGACGCGCCCTCGCCGATCGCGCGAGATCAGCCCGGCCTCCGCCAATACCCCCAGATGTTTGGAGATCGCCGCGAGAGACATCTCGAACGGTTCGGCCACGTCCGTGACCGCCATGTCGTCTTCGAGCAGCAGCGCGAGAATCGCGCGCCGGGTCGGGTCGGCAAGGGCGGAGAATACCAGATCAAGGGATGCGGCCATGCGGCACCCTGACGGTGCTTGGCGAGAAACGTCAACCGCGCGGTTGAATGTCGCGCATGCTGACCAAACGCCGCCCCGAGCATGTCGACCGGTTCGGCCTCTCGAAAATATCGTTACATTACAGTTGGAAAGCCGCCGTATTCGCAGGGATTCCGGGCGCTTGACCAATCCGCCCCCACGCTATAGCACCCTCTCGACCGATGAGGGGGCCGACCCGGAGTGTCCGACAGCCACGACGATGACGATCACGACGCGCGGTTGCGCGCATTGGAAGAGCGTCTCGCCAAGCTGAAGGGCAAGCCCGAGGAAACCGCTCATCAGGAGAACCATTACAGCCAAGCGCAGGTCGCTTGGCGCATGGTGATCGAGCTTGTGGCCGGTCTCGGGATCGGCTTCGGTATTGGCTTCGGCTTGGACACCCTTTTCGGGACCATGCCGATCTTCCTGATACCGTTCATATTTCTGGGCCTCGCGGCGGGCGTGAAAACGATGCTGCGCACGGCCAAGGAGCTGCAGGTAAAACAGCAGGCCGATTCGGCCCGCGACGACGAGGGCTGAGAGAATGGCGACAGAGACGGTTGCAGTGGTCGATGGGCATGTGGAAGAGGCCGGCGGTCTGGAGTTCCACCCGTTCGACCAATTCGAGATCAAGCCGCTCTTCGGCGAGATCGGCGACCCCGTGTCCTGGTACACCATCTCCAACGCCACCTTCTGGATGGCGCTGGCGGCTCTTTCGGTCATCCTGCTCCTCGTGATCGGCACCCGTGGCCGCGCCGTGATCCCCAGCCGGGTCCAGTCGGCCGCCGAGCTGGTCTACGGCTTCGTCTACAAGATGGTCGAGGACGTCACCGGCAAGGAGGGGCTCAAGTACTTCCCCTGGATCATGACGCTGTTCCTTTTCATCCTGTTCTCGAACTATCTCGGCCTCCTGCCGATGGCCTTCACCCCGACCTCGCATATCGCCGTCACCGCCGTTCTGGCGCTCGGCGTGTTCATCTCGGTCACGGTGATCGGCTTCATGAAGAACGGCATGGCCTTCCTCGGCCTGTTCTGGATGAAGGAAGCGCCGTTGTTCCTGCGCCCCGTCATCGCGATCATCGAGGTGATCTCGTACTTCGTGCGCCCCGTCAGCCACTCCATTCGTCTCGCCGGCAACCTCGTCGCCGGTCACGCGATGATCAAGGTGTTCGCGGGCTTTGCCGCCATCGCCGCCATCTCGCCGCTCTCGGTCGTGGCGATCACCGCGATCTACGGGCTCGAAGTACTCGTGGCCGGCATCCAGGCCTACGTGTTCACCATCCTCACCTGCATCTACCTCAAGGACGCGCTGCATCCGTCGCACTAAAGACGGAGCGCGATCCTCGGGGTCGGTTCACCCTTCACCAAACACGCAATTCCAAATCAGGAGATACCCCCATGGAAGGCGATATCGCACAATTCGGTCAGTTCATCGGTGCCGGCCTCGCAGCCATCGGCTCGGGCCTCGCGGCCATCGGTGTGGGCTCGGTCGCAGCGAACTACCTGTCGGGCGCGCTGCGCAACCCGTCGGCTGCCGCTTCGCAGACCGCCACGCTGTTCATCGGCCTGGCCTTCGCCGAAGCGCTCGGGATCTTCTCGTTCCTCGTCGCTCTGCTGCTGATGTTCGCGGTCTGATCCAGATCTCGATCTCCTGACCGGCGGCGCGGGGCCAGATCCCTGCGCCGCCATTTCCTTAGGGCTCGATGGAGGACGCCGTGGCGACCGAAATTATTACCGCCGACGAAGTGGTGGTTCACGGAGCCGAAGCCGCAGGGCCGGGCATGCCCCAGCTCGACGTCTCCAGCTTCCCGAACCAGATCTTCTGGCTCCTGGTCACGCTCGGCGTGATCTATTTCGTCCTGTCCCGCTTTGCCCTGCCGCGCATCGGCGCGGTGCTGGCCGAGCGCGCAGGCACGATCACCAACGACATCGCCGCCGCGGAGGAGCTGCGGCACCGCGCTCGCGAAGCCGAGGGTGCCTATGACAAGGCGCTGGCCGACGCGCGCGCCGAGGCCAACCGGATCGTCGCCGAGACCAAGGCGCAGATTCAGGCCGACCTTGATGTCGAAATGGAAAAGGCCGACGCGCAGATCGCCGCGAAGACCGCCGAGAGCCAAGCGGCGATCGACGAGATCCGTGAAAGCTCTGCTCGCAACGTGAGCGAGGTCGCCCGCGACGTCGCGCGCGAGATCGTGGCCGCCTTTGGCGCCGATGCCGACGCTGCCAAGGTCGACGCCGCCGTCGACGCCAAGCTGGGAGAGCGCGCATGAAACTCGTTCTCGCAACGCTCGCCCTGAGCATGGCCGCCGCTCCGGCGATGGCCGCGACCGGGCCGTTCTTTTCGCTTCGCAACACCGACTTCATCGTGCTGCTGGCGTTCCTGCTCTTCGTCGGCGTGCTGCTCTACTTCCGTGTTCCGCGCGAAGTCGGCAAGTTGCTCGACAAGCGGGCCGATGGCATCCGCGCCGAGCTCGACGAGGCCCGTGGGCTCCGCGAAGAGGCGCAGTCGCTGCTGGCCTCCTTCGAGCGTAAGCAAAAGGACGTGCAGACGCAGGCCGATCGCATCGTGTCGAGCGCCCGCGACGAGGCCAACCGCTCGGCCGAGCAGGCCAAGATCGACATCGCCAAGTCGATCCAGCGTCGTCTGACCGCCGCCGAGGAGCAGATCCAGTCGGCGCAGGACAAGGCCGTCAAACAGGTCCGTGACGAGGCCGTCACCGTGGCCGTGGCGGCCGCGCGTCAGGTCATCACCGACCAGATGACCGCGCAGCGTACCGACAAGATGATTGAGGAGTCGATCCAGACGGTGGGCGCCAAGCTGCACTGACTGGGTCGGGGCTTCGGCTTTGACACGAAAAGGCCCGGACGCGATGGCGTCCGGGCCTTTTCATTTGATCGGTCATGTCGCCCGGGAGGGCGCACTCAGCGAGCCGCATCCGGGAGCATGGTGATCTCGGGCGTCGTCAATTGCGTGTTGTAGGCCAGCAGATCGATGAACGGCGGTTGGCTCTCGGGCGCTGTGGCCTCGGCTACGACAGAGCTCCGGTCCGGGGCCGCGGCCGGTTGGCTCGTGCTTGCGGTGACGTCGTGTGACTTGCCGCCACAGCCGGGTCCGGCGGTGGCCCAAGTGGCAGGGAAAAGCGCGGCACAGGCCGCGAGAGCGGGTAGCAGATGTCTCATGGCGCATCCTCCTGTGAGCGCCATCCTAGCACATCCCACCGCGTCGGTCGCGGCTCAGCGCGCGGTTTCCCGGCTCAGCCGCCGCTTGGCGATCGCCTCGTGGCGATCCGCCTGCCGCTGATCGCTCAGCGCGCTCTGCACATAGTCGAGATGCGACGCCACGGCGGCACGAGCGGCTTCTGGATCGCGGGCCTGCAGCGCCTCGTTGATGGCGCGGTGCTGCTCCAGAACCGAGGCGCGGGTGGCGCGCTGGCGGAACATGACCTGTCGGTTGTAGAACACGCCTTCGCGCAGCAGGTCGTAGATCGACCGCATCATGTGCAGCATGACGACGTTGTGGCTCGCCTCGACGATGGCGAGGTGGAACTCGGCATCGAGCCCGGCCTCGGCCTCGGCGTTGGTGGCGGGTTTGGCCTGCGCCGCCTCCATCCGCGCAAATACCGCATCGATCACCGCGAGATCGCTGTCCGAGCCGAGGCGGGCCGCGCGCTCGGCCGCCAGCCCTTCGATGTCGCGGCGAAACGCCACCATGTCCGAGACCGCCTCGTCGTGTGTGGCAAAGAGCCGTACGAGGGCCGGCGAAAAGGCCGAGCCGATCACGTCGGATATATAGACCCCCGCACCGGCCCGGCTTTCGACGAGGTTGCGGGTCTGCAGATCGGCCAGAGCTTCGCGCAGCGACGGGCGCGAGACGCCAAGACGTTCGGCCAGATCGCGCTCGGGCGGCAATCGGTCACCCGGGCGCAGGATGCCGCGCAGCACCAGCTCCTCGATTTGGCGCACGACGCCATGAGAGAGCTTCTCGGGCTGAATGGGCTTGAAAGGCATGGTGAACCTCCAGAACTGGTAAAATTGTATTACCGGGTCGAAGTTTACTCAACCGCAAAGCAAAGGGCCGCCCCGAAGGGCGGCCCGATGGATCGGTCGAAGGGAAGAGATCAGCTGTTGGGCGTGATGATGATCTCGACACGACGGTTCTGGCGACGGCCCTCGGGGCTCAGGTTCGACGCGATAGGCGCGTCTTCGCCGCGACCGATGGCGCGGATGCGCGCGGGCGACACGCCGGCCGAGGTCAGCACCGAGGCGACCGAACGGGCGCGGGCTTCGGAGAGCGACTGGTTATAGGCGGCCGCACCGGTGTTGTCGGCGTGGCCAACCACGTTGACGGTGGTGTTGGGATAGTTGTTGATCGAGCCCGCGATGGCACGCAGGTCATTGGTCATCGAGCCAGTCAGCGTGGCGCTGTCGGTGGCGAAGAGGATATCCTGCGGCAGGGTTACGACGAGCTGCTCGCCATTGTTGACGATGCCGACGTTGGAGCCGAGCTGGTTGCGCAGTTCGGCTTCCTGGCGGTCGAGCATCGCGCCCGAGGCCGCGCCGACGCCGCCTGCGACGGCCGCGCCGATAGCGGCGTTGCGCAGACGCTCGTCCTTGTCGTCACCGGTGAGCGCGCCGACGGCGGCACCGAGACCCGCACCCACCAGAGCGCCGCGACGGGCGTTGGCGTTGGGGTCGGGGTTGTTGGGGGTCACCGGCTGGCACGCGGCCACAGCGAGGGCCGACACGGTGACGAGCGCGAGGGGAAGCTTGGTGATCATGATCTGTCCATTTCTTGCGAGTCGCGCGGATTGTGATGCCCGCGCCTGTCCCGGTTTGATAGAGGCCGCGTGCGGCTGCTATGCAATAACGCGGCTTTGATAGGCAGGTTCCGGGTTTTCAGGGAACCCGATCCCCTGTGGCTCCAAAGCCTCAAGCTTCGGTGCGGGCGGCCTCCCAAGCCAGCATCGCGCGCTTGACCGGCAGGCCCCAGTGATAGCCGCCGAGTTCGCCGGACTTGCGCAGCGCCCGGTGGCAGGGGATCAGCCACGACACCGGGTTGCGGCCCACCGCCGTGGCAGCGGCGCGCACCGCGCGCGGCACGCCGATGCGGGTAGCGATGTCGGAGTATGTGGTGACGTGGCCCGTGGGCACCTCCAGAAGCGCTTGCCAGACCTTGATCGCGAAGGGCGCGCCAATGAGCGCGACCCGGGTTTCGCCGCGCCCGTCGAAGGCGGCCTTGACCCAAGGCGCAAGGGCATCGGGGTCTTCGACAAAACATGCAGCAGGCCAACGAGCGCGCAGATCCTCGAAGGTGGCCGCCACCCCGGTTTCGGCGGCAAAGCCCAGACCGCACAGCCCGCGATCCGTGCCCATCGCCACGACCGGGCCGAAGGGGCTGTCGAAGCTGCCATGCCGGATTTTCAGTCCCGCGCCGCCAGCACCGTAATCGCCGGGACTCATCGCCTCCCAGCGCAGGAACAGGTCGTGCAGCCGACCCGTGCCCGACAGCCCCACCTCCTGCGCCGTCTCGAGCGTGGTGCGCCGTTCGCGCAGCAGCGACTTGGCGTGGCCGAGAGCAAGGTACTGCTGGTAGCGCTTGGGCGAAACGCCGACCCATGCGGAGAAGACCCGCTGGAAATGCGCGGGCGACATCTCCATCCGGGCGGCGAGAGCCTCGAGAGCGAGCGGGGCGGGGGCCGTGTCGATCGCCTCGATGGCGCGACGCATGACGCCGTAGTGATATGCGTGGGTCTGGTCCATGGGATCGAGAATAGGACGCAGCGCGGGGCGGCGCGACCCGGAAGCTGCGCAACTTGATCCGTCGCACTGGTCCGCGCCTGCGGGGTTTGAGTATTTGAAGAGCAAAGTCACCCAAGAGCATGCCTCGGCTCACTTTACTCTCCGAATACTCACGGCGCGGCGCCCGGTGGCACGGCCCTCCGCCGCCCTTGTGAGGCCGGGTTGCTCCGGGCATAGAGGTGCGATGACCCGACAGCTCGACTACCACGAAATCGACGCGATCTTTGCCCGCCTGCACGAGGCCGAGCCCGAGCCGAAAGGCGAGCTCGACCACGTCAACGCCTACACGCTTCTCGTGGCCGTTGCGCTCTCGGCGCAGGCCACGGATGCGGGCGTCAACAAGGCGACGAAACGTCTGTTTGAGATTGCTGACACGCCCGAAAAGATGTTGGCCTTGGGCGAAGATGGCGTCATCGAGCACATCAAGACCATCGGCCTGTTTCGCAACAAGGCGAAGAACGTGATCCGCATGAGCGAGATCCTCGTCGAGCGGTTCGGTGGCGAGGTGCCGTCGTCGCGCGCCGCCCTCGTGTCGCTGCCCGGCGTCGGGCGAAAGACCGCGAACGTCGTGCTCAACATGTGGTGGAAGCATCCCGCGCAGGCGGTCGACACGCATATCTTCCGCGTCTGCAACCGCACCGGCATCGCGCCGGGCCGCGATGTGGATGCCGTCGAACGCGGCATCGAGGACCATATACCTGCGCGCTGGCAGGGCCATGCGCATCACTGGCTGATCCTGCACGGGCGCTACATCTGCGTGGCGCGCAAGCCCAAATGCCCGGCCTGTCCGATCCGCGACATCTGCCTCTTCGAGGAGAAAACCCTATGAACGTCCCCCGCATCCTTGGCATCGGCAATGCCATCGTCGACGTTTTCGCTCAGGCCGATGACAGCTTTCTCGACCTGATGGGCATCGAGAAGGGCATCATGCAGCTTGTCGAGCGCGAGCGTGGCGAGACGCTTTACGGGGCCATGGAGGGCCGCCGTCAGGCGCCCGGTGGCTCGGTCGCCAACACGCTGGCGGGGCTGGGCAACCTCGGACTCGACACGACCTTCATCGGCCGGGTGCGCGATGATGCGCTTGGCCGGTTCTATGCGCAGAGCATGGAGGAGGGCGGCACGCGGTTCGCCAATCCGCCGGTCACGGGCGGCGAGCTTCCGACCTCGCGCTCGATGATCTTCGTGAGCCCGGATGGCGAGCGCTCGATGAACACCTATCTCGGCATCTCTGCCGAGCTTGGCCCGGACGATGTGTCCGACGCGGTCGCGGGGCAGGCGGGGATCCTGTTTCTGGAGGGCTATCTCTACGACAAGCCCAAGGGCAAACAGGCCTTCGAGCGCGCCACCGAGCTGACCCACAAGGGCGGCGGCATGGCCGGGATCGCGCTGTCGGACCCGTTCTGTGCCGATCGGCATCGCGCCGATTTTCAGCGGCTGGTGCGCGAACTCGACTTTGTCATCGGCAACGAGCACGAATGGGAAAGCCTCTACCAGTGCCGTCTCGACGAAGCGCTGACCCGCGCCGCCGACGAGTGCCGTTTCGTGGTCTGCACCCGTTCGGGCGCCGATGTGGTGCTGATCCGGGGCGAAGAGCGGGTGGTGGTGCCAGTGCGCAAGGTCAAGCCGGTCGATGCCACCGGCGCGGGCGACCTGTTCGCCGCGGGCTTTCTCTATGGCATCGCAACGGGGCGGGGTCTCGAGACGGCGGGCCGCATGGGCTGCGTCGCCGCCGCCGAGGTGATCTCGCATTTCGGGGCGCGCCCCGAGACGGATCTCGGGACGCTTTTCAAGGATGCCGGACTGCTTTAATCCTTTGCATCCTCGGCAGGCTCGATCTGGCCCTTGCGCTGCAGCCACTGTGCCACCAGCAGGCACAGCACGGCCCATCCGGCGCCGGCGGTCCAGCCGGCGATCACGTCGGTGGGCCAGTGCACACCGAGATAGACCCTGCTCGCTCCGACCAAACCCGTGAGCAGGATCGCGCAGGTCATGATATAGACCTTGATCACGCGGCGCGGCTCGAGCCGCGACAGCATCACGGCCAATGTGAGATAGGTCACCGCCGAGAGCATCGTGTGCCCCGAGGGAAAACTCGCGGTGTAGACGTAGGAGCCATGCGGCACGAGGTCAGGACGAGCGCGCTCGAACAGCATCTTGGCGGTGCGGCTCAGTAGCGTACCGCTGCCAATCGCGAGCAGCAGGAACCACATCGTGCGCGTATGGCGCGACAGTACCAGATAGCCAGCCACCCCCGCCGTCAGCAGCGTCAGCCACGCCACGCCGCCCAGCGCCGTCATGTCGCGCGCCATCTCCTCGACCCAGTGCGAGCCGATCGGATCGCTCAGATCGCCCGGGGTCCTGAGCGCGAGCAGGATCGCTTCGTCAAAAGCCGCCGTGTCGCCCTCGACGACTTCGCCCGCAAGCAGGAAGAAGCCGAGTGCGGCGAGCGAGACGAGAAACAGCAGCACCATCCACAACTCGGGGCGGCGACGCAGATTGGCGGGGATGTCGGTCGGGCTGGGATCAGGCATATCGCTTCAACCATGCGGAGGGAGGGGAGTTCCGGCACGCACTCATGCGCCGAGCTTCGCATGCACCGCCTCGAAGTCGATCTCGCGCACGGGGCCGCGCTTGGACGGGTCGTCGATGTCATAGCCGAACAGCTCGAAATCGCGCCCGTAGACTTCGCGCACGAGGTGCATCGACAGGTCGTCGAAATAGGCCTCGACCGGATGGGCACGCTTGGGGCCGTGGCCCTCGCTTTCATTGAAGCGCGGCATCGCGCCGAGATCGACCGGGTGGCGCAGCGGCGCGCGCGCCAGCACCTCGCGCATCCCGGCGTCGAACTCCTCGGTGTGCACGATCCGGTCATAGCGCCCGCCGCCCCGGATCAGCGTCGAGACATGGCCCGACATGGCCGACCAATGGATGTCGGGGTCCATCGGCTTGCGAAAGCGGATGGTGTCGCGGGCGAACAGCAAAAAGCGCCGAAAGCTGCGTATCTGGTCGAACTCGAAGCCGGTCTCGGGGTCGCCCACCTCAATTCCGTATTTCTGAACGAGCATCGGCACGAGGTTGCCCCGGTAGCGGCGGCCGTTGCGCTGGATACCGCAGATCTTGTCGAAGAAGGACGACAGGATGCGTCCGTAGGGATTGCGCACGCAGGTGAAGACGAGGCTTTTGTGCGCGGTGACGTTGTCGGCGATCGGGCCTTGGCTGCGGTCCTGGGCCCATTTGTGCAGGCCCTCCTGCGCGTCATGGATGTCGCCGTCGAAGAACCGCCCGTGGTCCGATCGGTACATGATCTGGCCGATGGTCGAACAGGCGCATTTGGGCACCACCCGGTACACCATGCTCTCGCTCTCGGTCATCCAGGTGCCCGGAAATCCCATGCGTCGCCCCATTCGCTGCCGCGCTTGGGCCACAAGGGGCCCCGAAATGCTTGGCGACCTGTTTATGCGACGGCTTCGCGCGCTATCAAGGCGCAAACCGCCCGGGGCTCTGGCCGCGTGGTGTCTGGGGAACGCATATGACGCGCATCGCTTTCATCCTGCTGTGCCACAAGGATCCCGAAGCGGTGATCGGTCAGGCGCGTGGCCTCGCCGCCTCGGGGGATGCGGTGGTGGTGCATCTGGACGCGCGCGCCCCTCAGGCCGATTGGCTGCGGCTGCGCGATGGGCTGTCGGGGCAGGCGGGCATAGCGGTGGTGCAACACAGGATGCGATGCGGCTGGGGCGAATGGAGCCTTGTCACCGCGACGATCTCGGCGTTGCGACTGGCGCTTGAGCGGTTCGCGGATGCCACGCATTTCTACCTCGTTTCGGGCGACTGCATGGCGATCAAGTCGGCCGCCCATGCCCACGAGATGCTGGAGGCCGACCCGGCGGACTGGATCGAGAGCGTCGATTTCTTCGAAAGCGGCTGGATCAAGACCGGGATGCGCGATGAGCGGCTGACCCGCTGGCACCTGTTCAACGAGCGCGATCGCAAGGGGCTGTTCTACCTCAGCCTCGCAGTCCAGCGAAGGCTCGGGATCACGCGGGCGGTCCCTGCCGACATCCGGCCAATGATCGGCTCGCAATGGTGGTGCCTGAGGCGTGGCACGGTGGAGGCGGTCTTGGGCTTTCTCGACGCGCGCCCCGACGTGCGCCGCCTGTTCCGCTGGAGCTGGATCCCCGACGAGACCATGTTCCAGACTTTGGTGCGCCACCTCGTCGCGCGCGACGAAATCCGCTCGCGCAGCCCGACCTTCCTGACCTTCACCGACTACGGGATGCCCGCGACATTCCACAACGACCACTACGACCTGCTGTTGGGCCAGGATGCGCTCTTTGCGCGCAAGATCAGCCCCGGTGCCACGCGGCTGCGCGAACGGCTGCGGGACTTGTGGGCCTCGGGGCGGCGCGAGTTTCCGGCCGGGGGCGACGGGCGGCGGCTGCACCAGTTCCTGACCGGGCGCGGTCGGATCGGATTGCGCTTTGCACCGCGCGCTTGGGAGAGCGGCGGATCGCTCGGCGCGGGGCGGGTGCTGTTGCTCGTCATCAGCCACAAGCGGCATGTCGCGAAACGGCTGATGGGGTCGATCAAGCATCATACCGGCATGTTGGCCACCGACTACCTGTTCGACGAGGAGGACACCGATCTGCCACCGATGGGTGGCGTCGAGCGCGGGCTCGCCAAGCGGTCGCGGCACCGGCGCGCGACGCTGCGGCTGCTGTACGAGCTGCACGATACCGACAAGCTGGCGGTCTGCATCGATCCCTCGCGGATCGACCTGATCCGTGATGTGATGGACGACAAGGCGGTGGTGCGGCTGCTCGAGATCGACGCGAGGATCGACGACACCTATCTGCGCCAGCACGCGATACGCACCGATCTGGCGGGCGAAAGCGAGGCCGGGCTGGAGCTGTTGATGCCCCCATTGCGCCAGCAGATGGGGGCCGAGGTGCGCGAGCTTCGCGAGGCAGGATTTGCCGGGCATTACCGGCTTGTCGAGGGGGCCGGACCGGAGGACAACAGTCAAGCGCTGCAGGCTTTTCTCGACGTGACACCCGAGTTGGCCCGCGGCATCGCCGAGACGCCACATCTGTTCGATGACTGAGGAGGAAGCGATGCGCTTCGACTACGACGACCAGAACATATTCGCCAAGATCCTGCGCGGCGAAATCCCCAACAAGACCGTGCTCGAAACCGAGCACAGCCTCGCCTTCAACGACATCGCACCGCAGGCGCCGGTGCATGTGCTGGTGATCCCCAAGGGGGCCTATATGAGCTACGACCACTTCGCGCGGGAGGCCTCTGACGCGGAGATTCTCGACTTCAACCGCACGGTGGCGCAGGTTTGCGAGACGGCCGGGGTCGATGAGGGCTTTCGCGCCATCGCAAACGCCCGCGCGCATGGCGTCCAGGAGGTGCCGCATTTCCATATGCACATCTTGGGCGGACGCCCCTTGGGCCGGATGCTGGAGCGCGGCTGAAACCACGGAGATGTCGCCCCTCGGGAATGCTCCGGGGGGCAGTGAGCGGGCCTCAGCCCTCCTGTCGGCCCGCCCGAGCAATGGCATCGGCGATGCGGCGCGGCTCGGGGCTGTCGCCCTTTGCGGGCCAGCCCTCGCGTTGGGCGGTGCGGTCGCCGTCGGTCGCCTCGGTCTGATCGTGGAACAGCACCATGCGCGTCGGATAGGGCAGGTCGATGCCCTTGTCGTTCAGCGCATTGTAGGTATCGCGGATCACCCGGCCCCAGACATGCACGACGTCGGCGCGCGCGGGCGTGGTCCACCAGCGCAGGCGGATCGTGTTGCCATCGGCGTCCATGCCCCACGGGATCGCCTCAGGCGCGGGGTCGGAAAGCACGCCCTCGCATTTTCCCGCAGCCTCGACCATGATCGCGCAGGCCTCATCGATATCGTCCGAGCAACCGATCAGCACATCGTATTGCGAGCGCCGCTTGTCGAAGGCGGTGTTGACCACCACCGCATCGGTGTAGATGTCCGAGTTCGGGATCACCACGCGGCGGCCGTCATAGGTCTTGATGAGCGTGGCGCGGGTCTCGATCCGCTCGACCGTGCCCTCGTGCCCGCCCGAGACGATCTGATCGCCAACCTCGAAGGGCTGGCGGATCAGGATCAGGATGCCCGCCAACATGTTCTGCAGGATGTCCTTGAAGGCGAAACCGATCGCGACCGAACCGATGCCAAGGCCGGCGAAGAGATCCCCCGGCGAGATCGAGGGGGCGACGATTGTGACCGCGAGCATGACGCCCAAGATCGTCACCAGCCAGCGCAGCAGGCTGGCGCCCACGTCGCCCAGATTGTCACGGCCGCGGCTCTTGCCGGATCGGCGCACCAGAGCGGCGAGGCCGCGCGCGAGAAACCAGAAGACGACCAGAAGCACCAGCGCCACGGCGATGTTGGGCAGAAGCCGGAAGAAGCCGTCGACCCAGGCGTCGATCTTCTCGAAGATATTGCCGGTGTCGGCGTCGACCTGCGCGAGGCTGTCGACATCCTCGCGGCTCTGCGTCTGCGTCTCTTCTTCTTCCATGCCGTCCCTCTTGTGATCAGAGGGGCAACCTTACGCGGCGGAGACGGGTTCCTTGGCCTTGGAGGTGAGCTGCAGGAACACATCCTCCAAATCCGCTTCCTCGGTCTTTACGTCGATCAGCGTCATGCCGCCCGCGCGGATCGCGTCGAGCACCGTGCCCGCCCCCATCTTCGAGGCGTCGTAGCTGAAGGCCAGCGCCCCGCCCGGTCGTTCGGTGACGCTGACGCCCTCGGGCAGGGCGGGGAGCGCCGTGGGGCCGTCGGGAGTGACCACCAGCGTCTTGCCGCTGACCCGGCCCACGAGGTTCGCGGTGGTGTCACGGGTGATGACGCGGCCATTGTCGATGATCGCGATCTCGTCGCACATCTCCTGCGCCTCTTCGAGGTAATGCGTCGTCAGGATGATCGTCGTGCCCTCCTGCTCGTTGAGCTTTCGCACGTTGCGCCACAGCATGTTGCGCAGCTCGATGTCGACCCCTGCCGTCGGCTCGTCAAGCACCAGAACGCGCGGCGAATGCACCAGCGCCTTGGCCAGAAGCAGTCGCCGTCGCATGCCCCCCGAGAGCGAGCGGGCATAAGCGTCGGCCTTGTCGGCGAGGCCCACCATTTCCAGAAGCTCCATGGTCCGGCGCTGCGATTTCGGCACGCCCCAAAGCCCGGCCTGCACGTCGAGCGCGCCGCGCGGCGTGAAGAACGGATCGAGCACCAGCTCCTGCGGCATCACACCGATGGCGGCGCGCGATTGGCGCGGGTTCACGTCCTGATCAAAGCCCCAGATCTTCACGCTGCCCGCCGATTTCAGCACGAGGCCCGCCATGATGTTGATCATCGTCGACTTGCCCGCGCCGTTGGGACCCAGCAGTCCGAAGATCGACCCCGCCGGGATCGTCAGGTCGACACCGTCGAGCGCGAGTTTGGCCGGGGACTTGGCGCTCGGCGCATAGGTCTTCCTGAGGCCGGTGATCTCGATGGCGGCGTCGGTCATGGATGCGTCCTTTCGCGTCTTGTCCCTGCGGGTGGGGCGGCTAGAATGTAGTCCGATCAGGGCCGGGTCCATGCCCGGCCGCTCCCGTTAGCAAGGCAAGGCCCCTCATGACACTTCCCGCGCCCGAGACCAAGATCGTCGACACCTGGCGTATCGCCTGCGACGGCGGCAGCGCGGGGCTGGGCCATCCGCGCGTCTGGCTGATGATCCCGCACGACACCGGCTGGGTCGACTGCTCCTATTGTGACGCGCGCTATATCCACCGCGAATACGCGGAAAAGGGCACCGAGGGTCTCGAGGAGATCACTCGCGGGCAGGACCGCTCGGGGCAGGAGAACGAGACCCGCTGAGGCGGGCTCTTTCCGACATCACCGAAGAATTTTCTCCGATACCCGCCCGGGTTTCGGCTAGACAGACACGCGACATCGCAAGAGGGGACGCGGGCATGACGCAATTCGGCAAGGGGTGCCACCTGCACCTGATCGACGGCTCGGCCTTCATCTTTCGCGCCTACCACGCGCTGCCGCCGCTCACTCGCAAGTCCGACGGCCTGCCCGTCGGCGCGGTGTCGGGCTTCGTCAACATGTTGCAGCGCTATATCGAGAACAACTCGGGTTCTGACGCCGCCACCCATGTCGCGGTGATCTTCGACAAGGGCAGCCATACCTTCCGCAACGACCTCTATGACCTCTACAAGGCCAACCGCGAGGCGATGCCCGAGGACCTGCGCCCGCAGATCCCGCTCACCCGTGCGGCGACCGAGGCCTTCAACATCGCCTGCAAGGAAAAAGAGGGCTTCGAGGCAGACGACATCATCGCCGCCCTGTCGTGCCAGGCGCGCGACGCGGGCGGGCGGGTGACGATCATCTCGTCCGACAAGGATCTGATGCAGCTCGTCGGCGACGGGGTGGAGATGCTCGACCCGATGAAGAACCGACGCATCGACCGAGACGGCGTGTTCGAGAAGTTCGGCGTCTATCCCGACCGCGTCGTCGACGTGCAGGCGCTTGCGGGCGATTCGGTCGACAACGTCCCCGGCGCGCCCGGCATCGGCATCAAGACCGCCGCCCTGCTGATCAACGAGTTCGGCGATCTGGAAACGCTTCTGGAGCGCGCGGGCGAGATCAAGCAGCCCAAGCGCCGCCAGACCCTGATCGATCACGAAAAGCAGATCCGGCTGTCGAAGCAGCTCGTGGCGCTCGACTGCGACATGGTGCTCGACTTCACGCTCGACGATCTGGAGATCCGCGACCCGGACCCGGAAGTGCTTCTGGGATTTCTCGCCGAGATGGAGTTCCGCACCATCACGCGACGCGTGGCCGAGAAGCTCGGGGCTGAGGCGCCCGTGGTGCCCGAGGTGGCCAGCACCGCGCCCGATGCCGCCGAGCCCGAGCCCGAGGCACCCTTCGATCACGCCGCCTACCAGAAGGTGACGACGGCGGAGGAATTGCAGGTCTGGATCGACGCGATCCGCGAGCTGGGCCATGTCGCGGTCGACACCGAGACCACCAGCCTCGACGAGATGCGTGCCGATATGGTTGGCATCTCGCTCGCGCTGGCCCCGGGTCACGCCTGCTATATCCCGCTTACCCATCGCTCGGGCGAGGAGGGGCTGTTCGGCTCGGACGCGCTGACCGAAGGCCAGATGCCGCTCGAGCAGGCGCTCGAGATGCTGAAGCCGGTTCTGGAGAACGCCTCGATCCTCAAGATCGGCCAGAACATGAAATACGATATGAAGATCTTCGCCGGTCTGGGGATCGATGTGGCCCCCTTCGACGACACGATGCTGCTCAGTTATGCCATGCACGCAGGTCTGCACGGCCACGGCATGGACACGCTCTCCGAGCGCTACCTCGGCCACCTGCCGATCCCGATCAAGCAGGTGATCGGCACTGGAAAATCGGCCGTGACCTTCGACAAGGTCGGCATCGACGACGCCGTCAAATACGCCGCCGAGGACGCCGACATTACGCTGCGCCTGTGGAAGCGGTTCAAGCCCCAGCTCCACCAGAACCGCGTCACCACCGTCTATGAGACGCTGGAGCGTCCGCTGGTGCCGGTGCTGGCGCGGATGGAGCGCGCGGGCGTGCAGGTCGACCGCGAGGTGCTCAGCCGCATGTCCAACGCCTTCGCGCAGAAGTTGGCGGGGCTGGAGGCGGAGATCCACGCCAAGGCTGGGCGGCCCTTCAATGTTGGAAGCCCGAAGCAGCTGGGCGAAATCCTGTTCGACGACCTGTCGCTGCCCGGTGGCAAAAAGGGCAAGACCGGCGCCTATGCCACGGGTGCCGACATCCTCGAAGACCTCGCCACCGAGCACGAACTGCCGCGCCTCGTGCTCGATTGGCGCCAGATCTCCAAGCTGAAATCGACCTATACCGACAGCCTGCAGGAGCACATCCACCCCGAAACGGGTCGGGTGCACACGTCGTATTCGATCGCAGGCGCCAACACCGGCCGCCTCGCCTCGACCGACCCGAACCTGCAGAACATCCCGATCCGCACCGAAGAAGGCCGGCGCATCCGCGAGGCCTTCGTCGCCCCGAAGGGCCGCACGCTCGTTTCGCTCGACTACTCGCAGATCGAGCTACGCATCCTCGCGCATATGGCCGACATCGAGGAGCTGAAGCAGGCGTTCCGTGAAGGCCAAGACATCCACGCCGCCACCGCGTCCGAGATGTTCAACGTGCCCTTGGGCGAGATGACGCCCGAGATCCGGCGGCAGGCCAAGGCAATCAACTTCGGAGTGATCTACGGCATCTCGGGCTTCGGCCTCGCGCGCAACCTGCGGATCCCGCGCGAGCAGGCGCAGGGCTTCATCGACCGCTACTTCGAACGCTTTCCCGGCATCCGCGCCTACATGGACGAGACCACCGCCTTCGCGAAGGCCAACGGCTTTGTCGAGACGCTGTTCGGACGGCGCATCAACACGCCCGAGATCAACGCCAAGGGACCGGGTGCTGGCTTTGCCAAGCGCGCGGCGATTAACGCGCCGATCCAAGGCACGGCGGCCGACATCATCCGCCGCGCGATGATCCGCATGGACGAGGCCATCGCGGCCGTCCCCTCGGCGCGGATGCTGCTGCAGGTGCATGACGAATTGTTGTTCGAGGTGGACGAGGGCGAGGTTGACGCGCTGATCCCGATCGCGCGCGAGGTGATGGAAGGGGCTGCCGCACCGGCCGTGCATCTCGATGTGCACCTTACCGCCGAGGCGGGGCAGGGACCAAACTGGGCATTGGCGCACTGAAGGAACCGCACCCCGCGCGCATCGTTGCATCCCCGAAGCGGGCGGCGGCATTGTGGCCCCCTGTCTAGGGATTGGAACGACATATGAGCGAGCATAGCAACGAAGAGCGGGTGCGGATGTTCTGGGATCGGCTGGCCGATCTGCGCGCCGGCATGGTGGGGATCAAAGGCACCGACCGTCTGGTGCCTATGAGCCATCACGTGGATCACGAGGCGGGCTGCCTGTGGTTTATCGCAGCCCATGGCGAAGAGCTGACCAACGCCGTCGAGACGAGCCCGCGCGACGCGCTGTTCTCGGTCTCCTCGGACAAGCACGGGCTTTACGCTCATGCTCATGGCACGCTCGAGCTGAGCCACGACAAGGCCAAGCTCGACGAGGTCTGGAACGCGGTCGCGGCGAGCTGGTTCGACGACGGGCGCGACGATCCGGATGTTCGTCTCCTGTGCCTGCGCCTGCGCGAAGCCGAGGTCTGGACCACCACGACGAGCTCGGCGGCCTTCCTGTTCCAGATTGCCAAGGCCAAGGCCGTGCGCGAGGCCAAGCCCGATGTGGGCGACAATTACACGCTGCGGTTCTGAGGCCTCGCCTCGATCCGAGCATGAGGCGGCTCCTTCGGGGGCCGCCTTTTTCGATGGTGATGCAAGCTGTGGTATCCTCACCTCGGGTAGGGAGGATCGCGGATGACTACAGGACGGCAAAGACTTTATGACAGGCAACTCGTGTCCGACGGCAATCCCATGGAGGCGGTGGTCGGGTTCAGCCGTGCGGTGCGGGTGGGCCGGTCCATTGCGGTGGGCGGCACCGCCCCCGTCGATGTCGAGGGGCGCACGGTCGGCCTCGGCGATGTCGCCGCGCAGACCCGGCGCTGCTTTGAAATCGTGCGCTGGGCGCTTGCCCAGGCCGGGGCCGGGATGGACGACGTCGTCCGCACCCGGTTGCTGCTGACGGATATCGAGGATTGGCGCGCCGCGGTGAAGGTGCGGGCCGAGTTCTGCGGCGAGGCGCGTCCGGCGGACACGATCGTGCAGGTGGGGCGCTTCGTGAACCCCGAATGGCTGATCGAGGTCGAGGTCGATGCGGTCATCGCCGACAGCCGTTGAAGACACAAAAAGGCGCGGGCCCTATCCGGAACCCGCGCCTTCGCATGACGCGACCGTCGCCTCACCAGCCGACCGCGTCATGCACGACCGGCTGGAGGTCCGGTCGTATCAGTTGACCGCCTTTTCCTCGATGAGGTTGGCGTCCTGCGCCTTCTGGCTCGCGATCTCGATGCGGCGCGGTTTGAGCGCCTCGGGCACCTCGCGCACGAGGTCGATGTGCAGCATGCCGTCGAGGTGGCTGGCGCCCGTGACCTTCACGTGATCGGCAAGGTGGAAGCGCCGCTCGAAGGCCCGCGTGGCGATGCCGCGGTGCAGGAAGGTGCGGCTCTCGACATCGTCCTCGGCCTTGCGCGCGGTGACGATCAGCGTGTTCTCGCGGACCTCCACGGCGAGGTCGTCGGCCCCGAAACCGGCGACGGCGATCGAGATGCGCCAGCCGCTCTCATCGGTCTTTTCGATGTTGTAGGGGGGGTAGTTGTTCTGGGTGGGCTCCCCGGCGAGCACGCGGTCCATCAGGTCGGCGACCTGATCGAAACCCACGGTGGCGCGGTAGAGCGGGGCAAGATCGAAATTACGCATGTCAGTCATCCTTTGTCTCAAGCGATAACGTCGTGATGGCCTTCCCGAATTGGGACAGGCCGGACATTCGGAGCCCGGTGTGGCGCTCCGTGATCGAGATGTGGGGGAGGGTTTTCGGGGTTTCAAGATCCGCCGATGCCCAAAATCAGGGGCGCACGAAGCGGGCCCCGGTTTCGGTTCTCTGCCCCGCGCCGACAACCCGGACCTGTCCTGACGACAGCCCGCCAAAGGCGCCGGTCCCGCTCGCCATGCGGGCGCGCAGATCCGGCAAGGGGCGGTCGAGCGCCACACCGATGGCGACGTTCCTGCCTTCCATCTCGGCCTTGGCCGAGATCACCGAAACGATCCGCGCCTCGCCACCCTCGAAGCTGAACACCGGCGAGCCGGAAGAGCCGTAGTCCACGTCGCAGCCCATGACGAGCAGCCCATTCTCTTCGCCCAGCACGTCGCAGGTCTGTTGCAGCGACGGGGCCTCGGCCCGGTCATGCGCGTAGGAGACCACGCCCACCTGCGCGCCCGCGGCGACGCCGGTGAGGGTCTCGAAGGGGATGATGCGGGCCGAACGGATCGGTTGCGCCAGTTCGAGCAGCGCCACGTCCTCGGCGCTGGCCGCTCCCGATCCGGTGCCTACAAAAGTGTAGGCTTCGGGGGTCATGGCGCGGCGGATGCCCCGGTAGGCCAAGGCCCGGCCGCCGCGCATCCCGGCCTTGAACTCGATCTCGGTGGGGTCGATGCGATCGCCGGTGTCGCGATCGTACAGGCAATGCGCGGCGGTGAGCACGAGGTCGGGCGCGATCAGCGCGCCGGTGCAGAACCCGCGTCCCCCCAGATCGAGACGACCCACGGCCTCCCAACCGCGCGCGTCGTCGCCCGTCACCATCAGGGTAAGGTCGTGCCGATCCGCGCGCACCGGCAGCGACAGGGCCACCAACACTAGAAGGGCAACCGCGATGGCCTGCCGCATGTGCCCTCCTTCGGACGGTCGGGCGGGGATCGCGCGACTTGAGGGCGAGACTAGGGCAGCGCGGGTCGGCTTCAAAGGGCAATCAGGCGGATTGTTTCGAAATCATGGAGGGTTGAGGCCCCCCGGTCGCCCAATCGAGAAGCTGGACGGAATGCACCACCGGCACGCCGGTGCCGCGGCCGATCTGCATCATGCAGCCGATGTTGCCCGCCGCGATCACCTGCGGCTTCAGCACTTCCAGCGTCTCGACCTTGCGGGTGCGAAGCTGCGCCGAAATCTCGGGTTGCATCAGGTTGTAGGTGCCCGCCGAGCCACAGCACAGGTGGCTGTCGGCAGGCTCCAGCACCTCGAACCCGGCCTGCTTCAAGAGCTGCTTCGGCCCGACCTTGAGCTTTTGGCCATGCTGCAACGAGCAAGCGGCGTGGTAGGCCACGCGCATCGGTGCGACGCCTGCCCCCTCGGGCAGGCCGAGCTGCGTGACGATCTCGGACACATCGCGGCACAGGCCACCGATCCGCGCGGCCTCGGCCTCCATCTCGTGGCCCGCGAACATATGGCCGTAATCCTTCATCGTGGTGCCGCAGCCGGAGGTGTTGATCACCACCGCGTCGAGACCTTCGATGGACGCCATGGAGCGGATCAGCTTGGCCGCCGTGCCACGCGCCTCGTCGTGCTTGCCCATATGCTCGGTCAGCGCGCCACAGCAGCCGACACCCTCGGGGATCACCACCTCGCAGCCGAGACGGGTCAGCAGCCGGATCGTCGCGTCGTTGATTTCCGTATCCAAGGCGCGCTGGGCGCAGCCGATCGACAGGCCCACGCGCATCCGCCGCTCGCCCACCGCCGGGAAGACCTGCGGGTCGTCGTTGCGCGACACCGGCGGGATCCGGTCAGGGGCCATCTCGAGCATGGCGCGGAGCCGCTTGTCCGGCATCAGCCCCTTCAGCGGCTTGCCGATCTTGGCGGCGAGCAGCGCCAGCCGGAACCGCCCCGGATAGGGCAGGATCCGCGCCAGCGTCCAGCGCAGCAGCCGGTCCATCACAGGGCGCTCGTAGTTCTTCTCGATATAGCCGCGCGCCTGATCGATCAGATGGCCGTAATGCACGCCCGAGGGGCAGGTGGTCATGCAGGCGAGGCAGCCGAGGCAACGGTCGAGATGGGTGACGGTCTTGTCGTCGGGCACCCGTTCGTTTTCGAGCATGTCCTTGATGAGGTAAATCCGGCCGCGCGGGCTGTCCAATTCGTCGCCCAGCACCTGATAGGTCGGGCAGGTCGCGGTGCAAAAGCCGCAATGCACGCATGAGCGCAGGATCGCATTGGCTTCGGCGGTCTTGGGATCGCGCAGCTGCTCGGGCGTGAAGGTGGTCTGCATGGGGTCTCCGTCCGGGTCGGTGCCGGGTCAGGCGGTGTCTGGCGATCTCAGGCGGCGAGGATGCCGCGTGGGTCGAACTTGGCGCGCAGGCCGCGTGTCAGGCTTTGGAGCGCGGGCGGCTCGGGCTGAAGCGTCTGTCGCGCGGCATGGGTCTCGGGCGTGGCCCGCACCAGCGTGGCGTGACCGTCGTAGCGGCCAAGTTTGGCACGAAGATCGTGGCCCTCCGATGTGCGCAGCCACACGAGCCCCCCGCCCCAGTCGTAGAAGGCCTGCGTGGCATCGGCCCGTGCCACGACGGCGGCGGCTTCGCTCGGACGCACCGAGACGCGCCAGATGTCGCCCGTCTGTCCATGGAACGGCGCCACGTCGCGCAGGCCGCGCCAATGCGCTCGCACGGCGTCGCGGTCGGTTTCCGTCTCCCACGGGCCATGCGCCTTGAGCCGCTCGGCCAGCGCCCGGCAACGATACGCGACCGAAGCGCCGAAACCTTCGATGCGAAGTTCGGTGCGCGGCCCGCCTGTCGCATGCGGATCATGGGCCGCGCCCGACACCTCGAAGGGCGTGCCCAGCGCGTCGGACATCGCCCTTACCGCCGCCGCGTCATCGAGGCCGCGGATCACGAGGTTGGCGGCGGTCTCGGTGCCCGGCAGCACCTTGAGCGCCACTTCGGTGATCACGCCCAACGCACCTCGGCTCCCCGCAAGGAGGCGGGCGAGGTCGTAGCCGGTGACGTTCTTCATTACCCGCCCGCCGTTCTTGACGATCACCCCTTGGCCATCGACGAAACGCATCCCGAGCAGGTGGTCGCGCGCCGCCCCCACCTGCATCCGGCGCGGGCCGGAGACGTTGGCAGCGATGACACCGCCGATGGTCGGCGTGCCGGTGGTGCCCAAAAGCGCGCGGTGATCCATTGGCTCGAAGGCGAGGCGCTGGTTCGCCTTGGCCAAGGCCGCGTCGATCTCCTCCACCGGCGTGCCCGCCCGCGCCACCAGCGTCAGCGCCGCCGGATCATGCAGCACGATGCCGCTGAGACCGGAGGTGGTGAGCGGCGTGCCTTCGGGCAGGAGGCCCCGCGTGCCGCCGCCCCGCACGGACACCGGTCCGGTCGCATCGCGGACCGCTTCGGCCAGCTCGGCCTCGGATCCGGGCCGGATCACGCCCGGCGTCCTTCGCTGGCCGCGAGCGGAAAGACCTTGGCGGGGTTGAGAAGCCACTTGGGGTCGAACACGTCCTTCACCTTCATCTGCGCCTCGAGATCCTGCGGCTCGAACTGCACCGTCATGAGATCGCGCTTTTCCACGCCGACCCCGTGCTCGCCGGTCAGGCAGCCGCCCACCTCGACGCAAAGCCGCAGGATGTCGGCGCCCATCTCTTCGCATTTCTCTAGATCGCCTGCCTTGTTGGCGTCGAACAGGATCAGCGGGTGCATGTTGCCGTCGCCCGCGTGGAACACGTTGGCGACGCCGAGGCCGTAGCTGTCGCTCAGCTCGCCGATGCGCTTGAGCACCTCGGGCAGTGCCGAGACCGGGATCGTGCCGTCGAGGCACATGTAGTCGTTGATCTGGCCCATCGCACCGAAGGCCGATTTGCGCCCCAGCCAGATCCGCGCCGCCTCGTCGGCGTCCTGTGCGGCGCGGATTTCCACGGGGTCGTGGTCGCGCGCGATTTTCAGGATGGTTTCGAGCTGGTGATTGATCTCATCGGCCGAACCTTCGACTTCGACGATCAACAGCGCTTCGCAATCGGGGTATCCGGCGTGTGCAAAAGCCTCGCAGGCGCGGATGCAGGGGCGGTCCATGTATTCGATGGCCACCGGCAGCACGCCCGCCTCGATGATGTCGGCCACGCAGGCCCCCGCGGCTTCGGCGCTGTCATAACCCATGAGCACGGGAAGCGCGCCCTCGGGCTTGGGCAGGATGCGCAAGGTCGCCTCGGTCACGACGCCGAGCTGACCCTCGGAGCCGCAGATCACGCCGAGCAGGTCGAGCCCGCCCGCATCCATATGCGCGCCGCCGATCTCGAGCACCGTGCCGTCCATCTGCACCATGGTGACGCCGAGCAGGTTGTTGGTGGTCACGCCATACTTCAGACAATGCGCCCCACCCGAATTCATCGCGATGTTGCCGGCGATGGCGCAGGCAAGCTGCGAGGAAGGATCGGGGGCATAGAAGAAGCCAAGCTCCTCCACCGCGCCGGTGACGCTCAGGTTGGTGCGCCCGGTTTGGACCCGGATGATCCGGTCTGCCGTGTCGGTCTCCAGCACCCGGTTCATCCGCGACACGCCAAGGATCACCGAATCGGCGGTTGGCAGCGCGCCCCCCGCCAGCGACGTGCCCGAGCCGCGCGGCACCACGGGCACGTTCTCCTCGTGGCAGATCCGAAGCGCCGCCGAGACCTCCTCCGTCGTCGTCGGCAGCACCACGCAAAGCGGTGGGCAGCGATAGGCGGTGAGCGCGTCGCACTCGTAGGCGCGGGTCTCAGCGGGGTCGTGGATCACGCCACGATCGCCCAATGCCTTGCTGAGCCGTGCGACGACCTGCGCCTTCTTCGCCATGACGCGGGCATCGGGGGATGGCATCTGCATGGGTCGCTCCTCCTGCCCACAAGGGCATCACGATGGATTGGTAAGGAAATATAACCAAAGCGCCCCCATGGCAAGCGCGCCGAAGCACCGCTAGGGTGCCGGGCATGGATCCGCTTGCCAGCCTGCCACATCTTTCCCTCGTCGACGCCGCCGGGCTGCTCCTGCTGCTGCTGGGCTATTGGGCCATCGGCTGGCGCATCGAACATCCGGGACGGCGGCCTTCCGTCACCGTGCTGATGGCCGAGCATCGGCGCGAATGGATGCGCGAGTTCGTGCAGCGCTCGAACCGGATCTTCGACGCGACGATCATGGGCAGCTTGCGACAAGGCACGTCCTTCTTCGCCTCGACCTGCCTGCTCGCGGTGGGCGGCGTGCTCGCGCTCATCGGCAACACCGAACCATTGCAGGGTGTGGCCGAAGGGCTGGGGCAGGGGCGGCAACCGGCGGTGCTGTGGCAGATCAAGCTACTGCCGGTGGCTCTGCTATTGACGCATGCCTTTCTCAAGTTCGTCTGGGCGCACCGGATCTTCGGCTATTGCTCGGTGATCATGGCCTCGGTTCCCAACGCCGCCGATGACGTGCGCGCGATGCCGCGCGCCATGCAGGCGGCGGAGTTGAACATTCGCGCGGCCTGGAATTTCAACCGCGGGCTCAGGGCGATGTATTTCGCACTGGGCGCTCTGGCATGGCTCCTGGGCTCATGGGCGCTGCTCGTCGCGATGGTCGCAGTGCTGTGGCTGCTGTGGAGCCGGGAGTTCGCCTCCGTGCCGAGGGCGGTCCTGCTCAAGGACCTCTGAGGGGGCTGCCGCCCCCGCCGCTTTGCGGCCCCCCGCGAGTATTTCGGGAGTAAAGTGGCCAAGGGCACTTTGTCGCTAGCGTCGCGCCTCGCGCAGCCAGGCCCCGAGCATCAGTCCCGCGGCCAGAAGCAACAGAACCCACGCGGGCAACAGCGGTGTCACCTTGAGATCGAGCGTTCGATAGGCCCCGCGCGGGGTCAGCCCGATCCAGCCGCGACCGGCGGCAGGGCGGCCGGGCCGCACGTCGCGCAAAGCGGGCAACCCGTCTGCCATCGACACGATGCCGCCGCGCGTCGCCGCCACCGTGTCCTCCAGCGCCTCGCCGTTCGCGATGGTCTGCTCGAACTCGCGCGGTGCGGCTGGGCCAAGCGCGATCACCGCCGACTGCTCGCCCTCGACCAATCGGTAAAGCCCCATGCGCGGCGCGGCCCAGAGCGCCTCGAAACGGCCCGGCTCCACCTCCTCGAGAGGTATTTGGGCCTCGGAGCCATCCGGAGCGGTCACGGTGACCGGGCCGATCGCCTCGGACAGCGAACGGCGAATGATCCGCATGGAAAGCCCCGACGGCTCGGCCCAGAGCGCCTCTTCCTCGAGCTCCGGCTCCTTCATCATCCAATGCGCCAGACGGCGCAGCAGATCGAGCTGCGGGCCGCCGCCGTCATAGCCGCGCCCCCAGAGCCAAACCTGGTCCGAGGCCAGCAGCGCCACGCGCCCCTGTCCCACGCGGTCCAGAGCCAAGAGCGGTCGCTCTCCCGGTCCGGCAAGGGCGACCGTAGCGCTCTGGGTCGGGTCGATCTCGACCTGCCGAAACCAGCGGCCCCAGCTGGGCTTGAGCGGATCGCCCTCGGCATCGAGCCATGGATCGGCGAGGCCGGAGGTAACGGGGTGACGCGCGCCAAGCTCGGTCAATTCGGGGCGAAACGCCCGCTCGACCACCCGCGCGCTGGGCGCGCCGGGCAGCACGAAGCCCAAGGGGCTGCGGTAGATGCTGTCGGCGCCCGCGTATTCGGGACCGGCAGTGACCAGCACCGCGCCGCCCTCTTCGACATAGCGGGCGACATTGGCGAAGTACTCCGACGGCAGGATGCCGCGGCGGCGGTAGCGGTCGAACACGATCAGGTCGAACTCGTCTATCTTCTCGATGAACAGCTCGCGTGTCGGAAAGGCGATGAGCGACAGCTCCTCGACCGGCACGCCGTCCTGCTTTTCGGGCGGGCGCAGGATGGTGAAATGCACGAGGTCCACCGAAGCGTCGGATTTCAGCAGGTTGCGCCACGTCCGCTCGCCTGCATAGGGCTCGCCCGAGACCAGAAGCACCCGCAGCCGGTCGCGCACGCCGTTGATCTGCACCACGCTTTCGTTGTTGCGCGCGGTCAGCTCGCCCGGAGCCTCCGGCGTGGCGAACTGCAGCACGTTCATGCCGCCATGCGGCAAGGTGACCGGCAACGCGATGTCGCGTCCGAGCGGCACCTCGAAACGCATCGGCTCTCCGCCATCCACCGCGATGGTGAGTGGGACCGGACCCGCCTCCGGCGGGGCAGCGCCGTTGTCTTCGACCCGCAGCGTCAGCTCGACCTCCTCGCCCAGAATGGCAAAGGCGGGCGCGTTGCGTACCACGAGCCGGCGGTCCCAGTCGGCATCGCGTCCCGAAAGCAGCACATGCGCGGGCGCCGGAAGGTCCGGGGCGCGGGCGGCATCGTGCAGACGGCCATCGGTGAGCATCACCACCCCAGCGACGCGCCCCTGCGGCTCTTCCGCCAGCGCCTCCGCCAACGTTGTCATCAGCTTGGTGCCGCCATCTTCGGGCGCGTCGCCCAGCCGGACGACCCGAAGCTCGGTATTGGCCCGCGCCGCGATCTTGGCGCGCAGATCGTCAAGCGCGGCCTCGGTCTGCGCCGTGCGGTCCGACAGCGTCTGGCTCGCGCTTTCGTCCACCACCGCGACGACGATGTCCGACAAGGGCTGGCGCTCTTCCTGACGCAGCGCCGGGTTCGACAGCCCGGCCAGAAGAGCGGCACCGGCCAGCGCACGTAGCCACCATCCGGGCAACCCGCGCCACAGCGCCAGCGCCACGATCAGCACCGTCAGAGCCGCCAGAATCCAGAGCGCGGGCCATGGCAGAAGCGGGTCGAAGATCACCGTGCCGGTCATTGGCCAAGCCTTTCGAGCAGGGCAGGCACATGGACCTGATCGGATTTGTAGTTGCCGGTCAGCACATGCATCACGAGGTTCACGCCAAAGCGGGTGGCCATCTCGCGCTGCCGCTCACCCGCCATGCCGCGCCCGACCGGATAGAGCGGCATGCCCACCGGGTTCATCGCCCAGGCCGAGGCCCAGTCGTTGCCGCCGATCACCACCGGCGTCACATTGTCGTTGAGGTTGCGAAACGGCATGCCCGGCGTCGGCTCCTCCTCGGGGGCGGCCTCGACCCAGACGGCGCGGCCCTGATGGCGGCCCGGAAAATCCTGCAGCAGGTAGAAGGTGCGGGTCAGCACATGGTCCTCTGGCACGGGCGAGAGCGGCGGCACATCGAGCGGGCGGGCGATCGTCTGAAGGCGACGGCCCTCCGGCGTCGTCGTGCCAAGCCCCGCGATGCCGGCGTCGCGCGTGTCGAACACGATCATGCCGCCGCCGCGTAGATAGGCATTGAGCCGATCATAGGCGGCCCCCGACGGGATCGGCGTAGTGCCGGTGATCGGCCAATAGAGCAACGGAAAGAACGACAGCTCGTCGGTCTCGGGGTCGACCGCCATCGGGGTCGCGGGCTCGACCGAGGTGCGCTGCCACAAGGCGCGCCCCAGACCTTCGAGCCCCTGCTGCGCCACCTCGTCGACCTGCGCGTCGCCCGACAGGATATGGCCCAGCACCACCGATTCGGTCGCGGCCTGCGCGAAGGCCTCGGCCTGCGCATCCATTGGCGGCTCTTGCGCCTGTGCGGTCGGCACCGGTGGCAACATGAGCGCCAAAAGCAACAGCGCCGTCCGGGCCCGCAACCGACCACCCACGGCGAGCGAGGCCAGCGCATCCACGGCCATCAGTGCCACCGCAAGCGCCAGCAGCAGCCCGCCCAAGGGTCGCTCGGCGGCGCGTCCCAGCCCCTCGACCGCTATGCGCGCGGGCCAGCGGGCGGGGGCGAGCGTGGTGTCTGCACGCGTGACGTTGCGCGCGAAGCGCCCAGCCTCGCCCTCGTAGAGACCGGGGGGGAGGTCCGGGCCGAGATCGCCCGCCACAAGAGCTTCGCCCGCCACGGAGGCGCGGGTGTCGGTCTCGGTCAGGCGGCCTTCGGCATCCATGATTTCGACGGCCTGCCAGCTCGTCCCCGTAAGGTCCGTGGCCGTGTCGGTGTTGGTGCGTGCCGAGATGGCGAGGCGTTCGAGCATCGACACGAACAGCCCCGACAATGGCAGCGACGACCATTCGGCGTTGGCGGTGACATGAACCAGCACGACCTGCCCGTCGCCCAAGGGCTTGCGCGTCACCAGCGGTGTACCGTCCGAAAGCTGGGCGATGACGCGGGCGGCGAGGTCGGGGCCGGGCTGGGCCACGATCTGCGCGCGCACGGTGACGTCGCCCGGGATGGCGAGGCCGAAGAACGGGCTGTCGGTCTCGAAGGGCGCGATGGTCTTGGGCTCGCCCCAACTCATCGTGCCACCGACCGAGCGGCCCCCGGCGCGCAGCCGCACCGGCATCAACGGATCATCCCCCTCGCGGCCGGCATCCGAAGCAGCAAGGCGCGGTCCGGCAAAACGCAACAGCAACCCGCCGCTCTCGACCCAAGCCTGCAGTGCTTCGGCCTCGGTAGGCGGGAGCGTGCCCGCATCCGCCAGAACGATCACGTCGGGGTTGGCGGGGATCAGCACCGGCAGGTCGCCCGAGATCAGCTCGGCCTGCGGCTCCAGCGCCACGCGCAGGTAGTGCAGCGGCGACATCAACTCGGCGGCCTCGCGCGTCTCGCGGCTCTCGACGAGGCCCACCTCGCGACGGCGCAGCGCGTCGTCGGTCAGGGCCACGGCGGCAGCCGAGCGCGCGCCTTCGACCTCGAAACGGGTGACGCGGTTGCGCAGTTCGGGCGGCAGCGCCAATGCGACCTGCGCCACGGCCTCGCCGGGGGCGAAGTCGAGCGTCGCGCTGGCCAATTGGCGCTCGATCCCCGCGGGGTCGCGGCCATGGGCGGCGACGGTGGCTTGGGCCGCGCCGCCGATGGGGGTGCGAACGGCCTCGAGCGCGATGTCGGTGCCGTCAAGAACCGGGGGGCGCAGCGCGAGAATGCGGCGCGGCGTCTGGACCACCCGGACGGCGCCGTGGGATTCGAGTGCATCGAGCAGTGCCGCTCGGCTGTCGCGGGCCAGCCCATCCGAGAGCCAGACGGTCTCGAACCGGCCCTCCAGCGTGGCGGCCCAGTCGGCGAGCGCCTCCGCGTCGGGCTCCCACGGATGCGGGGTGAGGCCGGGCAGGGTGGTCAGAACCGCATCGGCGGGATCGAAGCGGGTTTCTTCGGGCGGGTCGGTCAGGGTGACGACGGCGGCGGGTCGGTTCGCGCGGTGCGCCTCGCCCAGGAGCGCCTCGATCCGGGCCACGCGCACCGGCCAGTCGCGCGCGTCGGCCCATGTGCCATCGGCGAGGATCAGCAGCGGCCCCGCACCCGGCGCGCCGCGCTCGGCGGGGTTCAGCACCGGCCCGGCAAAGCCCAAGATCGCGGCGGCGACGGCGAGGATGCGCAGCAAGAGCAGCCACCACGGCGTGCGATCCGACTGGCTCTCGCGGTCATCGAGGCCCAGAAGCAGCGCCACACCGGGAAAACGGCGGCGCAGCGGCGCAGGCGGCACCGCGCGCAGGATCAGCCACAGCACCGGCAACAGCACCAGCCCGGCCAGAAGCCAGGGCGAGAGAAAACCGACGGGGCCAAGGCTCCACATCAGCGGCGCTCCAGAGCGGCGTAGAGCCACAACAGCGCGGAGGCCGCGCTTTCGGAGGTGCGATGGGCCGAGAATTGCCAGCCGGTGGCGCGGGCCAGCATGGACAGGCGGTCGCGCCGCTCGGCGAGGCGGTCGAGATAGCGGTCGCGCAGATCGCCCGCCTTCAGCGTCTCATGGCGCAGGGCCCCCGACATGCTTTCGAAGATCGTGCGTCCGTCATAGGGAAACGCCTCTTCGGCGGGATCGAGCACCTGCAACAGCGCGCCGCGCACGCCGCGATCCGCGCTTGTCGTCAGCATCGCCTCGATGGGCTCCACCGGCCCGAGAAAATCCGACACCAGCACCGCGCGGCTGTGCGGCGCGAGGCTCTTGGGGTCCGGCGTGCCGTGGTCCCCGGTTCCGTCCTGCGACAGGATCTGCGCCAGCCGCGACAACTGCCCGCGCCCACGGCGCGGCGGCAACCGGTGGTCCGCGAGGCCGACACGTTCGCCGCCCCGCGTCAGCGCCACCGCAAGCGCCAGCGCCAGAAGCCGGGCGCGGTCGCTCTTGGGGGCGAGCTTGGGCGTCGAGGCAAAACCCATCGAGGCCCCGTCATCGACCCACAGCGCGACGCTCTGCGCGATCTGCCATTCCTTTTCCTGCACGAAGGCCTGATCGGCGCGCCCCGAGCGACGCCAGTCGATGGCGCGGGCCGTGTCGTGCGACTGTGCGGCGCGGTATTGCCAGAAGTTGCTGCCAGCACCGGCGCGCCTGCGCCCGTGCTCGCCCATCAGAACCGTCTGCGCCAACTGCTCGGCCTCGGCCAGAAGCGGCGGCAGCGGTGCTGCGAGGTCTTCGGCCCGGCCGCGCAGGCCGAGAGGGGTCGTGTCCGTGGCGGGGCTGGCGATCACGCCGCCGCCTCGGCCCGCGTCACCTGTTCGGCCACGCGCGCGATCAAGGCAGGCAAGGTCTCGCCCCGCGCCCGCGCGGCAAAGCCCAGCGCCATGCGATGCTCCAGCACCGGCACCGCGAGCCGCGCCACATCCTGCGGCCCCGGCACCAGACGCCCGTCGAGCAGCGCCTCGGCCCGCACCGCGAGCATGAGCGCCTGTGCCGCGCGCGGCCCCGGCCCCCAGCTCACCGACTGGCGCAGATCGGGAAGCGCCTCGGGCTCGTCGGGACGGCAGGCGCGCACCAGATCGAGGATCAACTCCACCACGCTCTCGCCCACCGGCATCCGGCGCAAAAGGCGCTGGGCATCGAGCAATTCCTGCGCGGTGAACACTGCCCTTGCCTCGTCCTCCTCGATGCCGGTGGTGGCCATCAGGATCGCGCGTTCGGTGTCGCGGGTGGGGTAGGGCACATCGATCTGGAACAGGAACCGGTCGAGCTGCGCCTCGGGCAGGGGATAGGTGCCCTCCTGCTCCAGCGGGTTCTGCGTGGCCAGCACGTGGAACGGGCGGCCCAGCGGGCGGTGCTGCCCCGCGATGGTCACCTCGCGCTCCTGCATCGCCTGCAAGAGCGCGGATTGGGTGCGGGGCGAGGCGCGGTTGATCTCGTCGGCCATCAGCAGCTGGCAGAAGACGGGGCCTTCGATGAAGCGAAACGCGCGGCTGCCGTCGACGGCGGTTTCCAGCACTTCGGAGCCCAGAATGTCGGCTGGCATCAGGTCAGGGGTGAACTGGATGCGGTTGCCCTGCAGCCCCATCACCGTCGACAGCGCATCGACGAGCCGCGTCTTGCCAAGGCCTGGCAGGCCGACGAGGAGCGCGTGACCGCCGCATAGGAGTGCCGAAAGCGTCAGTTCGACCACCCGCTCCTGACCGACGAAGCGCCGCGCCACGCTGTCGCGGGCCTGCACCAGCCGGTCGCCGAGGCTCTCGATCTCGGCAAGGAGATCGGCGTCGCTCATCTGCTCTGGCATGACAGCCTTCCCATTCTAGTCTAGATTGCAGTTTCAGCAGATACCGTGGCGGGTCCCGATGGCAAACACAAAGAACGGTGAGACAGCCGCTGCTCCTTCGGCGGAAAGCCTCGCATCGGCGGCAAGCCGGGCGGGCGCGCGCGGCCCGGCGCCGGTGCATCTGTGGGACCCGCCCTTTTGCGGCGATCTCGACATGCGGATTGCGCGCGACGGCACATGGTTTCACGAGGGCACGCCGATCGGGCGCGAACGGATGGTCAAGCTTTTCGCCTCGATCCTCAAGCGCGAGGGCGACAAGCATTTCCTCGTCACCCCGGTCGAAAAGGTCGGCATCACCGTCGACGACGCGCCTTTCGTCGCGGTCGACGTGGCGCGCGAGGGGGACGATCTGCGATTTGTCACCAATCTCGGCGAGACGGCGGTGGCGGGGCCGGAGCATCCGATCCGGGTGGTGCGCGATCCGGACACGGGCGAGCCCGCGCCCTATATCGAGATCCGCTCGGGGCTCGAGGCGCTGATCGACCGCAAAAGCTTCTACCGGCTGGTGGATCTGGGCGAGACCGCGCCGCATGAGGGTAAAGACTGGTTCGGGGTGCGTTCGAGCAAGGTATTCTTCCCGATCATTCCGGCAGCCGAGCTTCCGTGAAGATACGCGGAAGCCCGAGACAAGGCTTCCGCGCTACATATCACCAGGGTCACTCGCCAAACTGACGCCACGGGGCTGCATCGGGCGTCGTCCCGTATCATGCCGAAGAATTACGACATTGACGTAACGGAAGCCTAAAACAGCAAGGTGGCTTTGCCAAGGTCGGGCATCCGCACGACAAAGCTGTGCGGATGCCCGAAAAGCGGGCGGTATCTGAATGTCCCCGCGCCACGTCGCAGTCGGATCAGACCGAAGTGCAGATGTATTTCATCTCGAGGTAGTCGTCGATTCCATGGCGCGAGCCCTCGCGGCCCAGCCCCGACTGCTTGACCCCGCCAAAGGGCGCGACCTCGGTCGAGATGATGCCGGTGTTCACCCCGACGATGCCGTATTCCAGCGCCTCGGCCACCTTGGTCACGCGGCTCAGATCCTTGGCATAGAAATACGACGCGAGGCCGAAGATCGTGTCGTTGGCCATCGCGATCACGTCGTCCTCGTCCTCGAAGGCAAACAGCGGCGCGAAGGGGCCGAAGGTCTCCTCATGCGCGACCTTCATGCCTTGCTTCGCCCCGGTGACGACGGTGGGCTCGAAGAATTGCCCGCCGAGATCATGCGCTTTGCCGCCCGTAAGCAGCGTCGCCCCGTGATCGAGCGCGTCCTGCAGGTGATCGCGCACCTTCTCGATCGCCGAAGCCTCGATCAGCGGGCCAAGATCGGTGCCCTCCGACAGCCCATCGCCGACGCGCAGCTTTTCGACCGCGACCTTCAGACGCTTGGCGAATTCGTCATAGACGCCCTTTTGCACGTAGATCCGGTTGGCGCAGACGCAGGTCTGGCCATTGTTGCGGAACTTGCACTGGATCGCGCCCTCGACCGCGGCATCCAGATCGGCGTCATCAAAGACGATGAAGGGCGCGTTGCCGCCCAGCTCCATCGAGCATTTCATCACCTGATCGGCCGCCTGCCGCAGCAGGATGCGGCCCACCTCGGTCGAGCCGGTGAAGGTCAGCTTGCGCACGCGCGGGTTTTCGCAGAACTCCTTGCCGATCTCGGAAGCCGAGGAGGAGGTGACGACCGAGAACACGCCCTCGGGCACGCCCGCTTCTTCGGCCAGCACAGCCATGGCCAGCGCCGAAAGCGGCGTCTGCGAGGCGGGGCGGATCACGAAGGAACAGCCCGCTGCCAGCGCCGGGGCCACCTTGCGCGAGATCATCGCATTGGGGAAATTCCACGGCGTGATCCCGGCGGCGACGCCGATAGGCTGGCGGATCACGGTGATCCGCTTGTCGGGCATATGGCCGGGGATAGTCTCGCCATAGATGCGCTTTGCCTCCTCGCCGAACCATTCGACAAAGCTCGCACCGTAAGCGATCTCGCCCCGGCTTTCGGCCAGCGGCTTGCCCTGCTCGGCGGTCATCAGGATCGCGAGATCTTCTTGGTGCTCCATCATCAGGTCATACCAGCGGCGCAGGATCTTGGCGCGCTCCTTGCCGGTCTTGGCGGCCCACGGCTTTTGGGCGGCATAGGCGATGTCAATGGCGCGAGCGACCTCGGCGCGGCTCAGATCCGCGATCGAGGCCAGCACGTCGCCGCGCGCGGGGTTGGTGACGTCGAAGGTTGCGCCGTTTTCCGCCGCGACCCATTTTCCGCCGAGAAAGGCGCGGTCGCGCAAAAGGTCGGGGCGGCTGAGCAGTGACTTGATGTCGGTACGGTCGTCGAGCATGACTTCTCCTCCAGGGGTTCGGGCGCATCCTTCACTGCGAGGATAGGGCAGGTCCAGCCCCCGAACAGGGAGGACCACCGGATGACCGAGCGCGCCGAGATCGACGAGGCCTATGCCAATGCCAGCCATATCCCCGGCGGCATGGCGTATCCCGACCGCTGGGCCGAGGCGGCGGCGGCGTTCCGTGCGAGCCACCCGGCGCAGGAGATCGCCTATGGGGGCGGCGCGCGGCAGCGGCTCGACCTGTTTCGCCCCGAAGGGGAGGCGAAGGGCACGGTGGTCTTCGTGCACGGCGGATTCTGGAAGGCCTTTGACAAGAGCACGTGGTCGCATCTCGCGGCGGGGGCGCTGGCGCAGGGCTGGGCCGTGGCGATTCCCTCCTACACGCTGGCGCCCGAAGCGCGGATCGCCGCGATGACCCGTGAGATCGAGGCGGCCATCGGTGCGGTTGCGGGGGTGGTCCCGGGACCGCTGCGCCTTGCCGGGCATTCGGCGGGTGGGCATCTGGTGGCGCGCATGGCCTGCGCCGATCTTGCGCCCGGCTGGCGCGACCGGGTGGCACGGATCGTGCCGATCTCGCCTTTGTCGGATTTGCGACCGCTGATGGCAGCCAGCATGAACGATGATCTGCGGCTGGATGCGGCCGAGGCCGAAGCCGAAAGCCCGGTGCTGCTCGAACAGGTCGATCTTCCGATGACGGTCTGGGTCGGTGCGGCAGAACGGCCCGCCTTCCTCGATCAGGCGCGCTGGCTCGCCGAACGGCGGGGCTGCGGTCTGGTCGAAGCGCCGGGACGGCACCATTTCGATGTGATCGAGGCGTTGACCGAGGCCGATAGCCCTCTGACGAAGGCGCTCCTGACCTGAGGGTGCGAACCCGGTCGCAGAGCTTCGCAATGTCCAAGGGCGCTGGGATTTGATCGGGGGCGGCACATGCAGCGCCCGGGGGGCCTTATCCGCCGAACCTCTCGCGCCACGAGGGCTGTGATCCGCCCGGAGCGGCGTGGTACACGGCCCGTGCAATCGCACGTGACAGGCACACCGCCGCCGCGTGGCCGATCCAGAGCGCATCCCCGACCGGATCGGCAAGCGGCCGCGCGCCCGTCGCAGCACCAAAGACCAGATCGCCGTCGAGCGGCGTGTGTGCTGGCACGAGCGCGCGCGCGAGGCCGTCCTGTGCCGCCACCGCGATGCGGTAACACCCCGCCTTGTCGAGCGCGGCGTCGGTGGCGACGACGGCGATGGTGGTGCTTTCGCCGGGCCGGGCGAGCTTGGTAGGGGGCAACTCGGCGGGCGGCATCGAAGGGCCAAGCCCCCCGAACTCGGCCCCGATTTCCCACGGTGCGGCCCAGAACCGGGGCCCACCACCCACACAGGCCGAGCCGACGGCGTTCACTGCCACCAAGGCCCCTACGGTATGACCGCTTTCGAGCCGCAGCGAGGCGGTGCCCATGCCGCCTCGCAGATCCGCAGTGGTCGCCCCAAAGCCTGCGCCGAAGCTGCCCTCGTCGACCCGCGTGCCCGCGGCGTCGAGCGCGGCGCGGCCCAGCGCGGCATAGGGGTTCGTCGCCCATCCCTTGTCGCCGCCATTGCCCAAATCGAACAGGATAGCGGCAGGCACGATGGGCACGCGGTGCCCGCCCGCCTCAAACCCGCGCCCCGCCGCGCGCAGGCCATCGACCACACCCGATGCGGCGTCGAGGCCAAAGGCCGATCCGCCCGACAGCACCAGCGCGTCGACCGCCCCGACCAGCTTGTCGGGGGCCAGAAGCTCGGTCTCGCGCGTGCCCGGCGCGCCGCCACGCACGTCGACCGAGGCCGTGAATGGCACGGCAGCGGTCAGCACAGTGACGCCCGACCGCAGGCCCGCATCCTGCGCCTGACCCACCACCAGGCCATTGATATCGGTAATCGCGTCGCGCGGGCCGGGTGTCATGACATAACGCTCAAGCAGATTTGACCCTTCTTCCTCCCAGAGAACGCATCCGTGGCCACGTGGTAAGTGCCTCAGGGCTTTGATATCGTGGCCATTTCGCCCCAGCTTGCCGAAACGGCAACGTTCAAGCCTCGTGGTTGCCCCAAGGAGCCGCCATTATTGCGGTTCCGGCGCGTGATGATAGGTTGCCGCGAACCCTTGCGTCAAAGGCTGCCTTAGATGAACTCCACCTCTTTCGCGCTTTCGCGCCGTCGATTGCTGACCGGCGCGGCCGCCCTCTCCGTCCTTCCCGCCTGCGCCGCCCAAGTCCCGTCCTCCGTCGTCTCCACCACCGAACAGGAAATCGGCGGCGTGCCGCTGAGCCAGATCGTCGATGGCTACGGTCTGATCGAGGACGCGGGCTACCGTCTGCCGCCGGTGCCGCCGAAATACCTTCAGGGCCTCAACCGTCGCGCCTATGTGCCTTACCGCGGCTATGAGGCCGCAGGCACCATCGAGGCCGACCTGCATGCGAAGTTCCTGTACTTCATCCAGAACGACGGCATGGCTTGGCGCTTTCCCGTCGGCGTCGGCCGGCAGGGCCTGTCGATGAGCTATGACACGGTGATCAAGCGCAAGGAGCAGTGGCCGTCCTGGACCCCCACCGCCAACATGCTGCGCCGTGAGCCGGAGATCTACGGTGAGTACCGCAATGGTGTGCCCGGTGGCCTCGCCAACCCGCTCGGCGCACGTGCGCTCTATCTCTACCAAGGCAACCGCGACACCTATTACCGGATCCACGGCACCAACGATCTGGGGTCGATCGGCAACTCGGGCTCGGCCGGCTGCATCCGCATGTTCAACCACGACGCCATCTTCCTCTTCCCCAAGGTGCCGCTGCAGACCCGCGTGACGATTCGCGACTATGCCGATTCGGTCGCCATCGAGGGCGAGGCGGTGGCGAACCGTGGCCGCGAGCTGCCGCCCACCTACGTGCCGCCCGAGGAGCTCTACTCGGCCGCCGCCGCCAGCGGACCGCCGCAGTTCGGGGCCGCCACCGGCGTCGAAAGCCTCGGCTACTGACCTTGGGCTGGGGTCTCGTCCTGCCGGTGCTGGGCCTTGCCCTCGCCGGTTGGGCCGTGCCCCGGCTGCTGGCCGCGTGGTTCCCCGAAGGGGTGCGGCCACTGCTCTGCCTCGGGCTGACGGCGGCGATGTCGATGCTGGTGCTGTCGATGGCGCTGTTTCTCGTGCTCTACCTCGCGCAAGGCGTGCCACTCGATGAACTGGCCCGGCCCGGCTGGGGCGCTCTGGCGTGGCATTTGGCACGGCTCGGCCTAGGCGCGGCGCTGATCTGGGGGCCGATCCTCGTGCTATCGGTCGCGGGGCTGCCCCGTCATTGGCGGCATGAAACGTGGTAGCGATTGGCGCGGCCGCATTGATGGGCTAAGTCACGGGCGACCGACAGGGAGAGATGCGATGCGCTGGATTTCTTGGATCTTCTGGGGTGTCGTTCTGGCGCTTTTCGCCGCGCTTCTGCACTACAACCTGCCCAAGCGTGAAATCGTCCGTATCACGGGCGTCGAGATCAAGCTCGAGCGGATCGATCCGAATTCGGTGTTCTGGGCCGCGCCGGACACCGGCACGCCCGTCGACGGCCCGGTCGAGCGCGACGTGCGTTTCATCGACACCGTGCGCACCGATGGCAAGGTCATGGTGTTTCGCAACGAGGACACGGGCGGCGGCTGGCCGCCCTATTTCAAGTTCGACAGCGCCAATCTACAGGCCGAGGCGCGCAACCTCGTCTCCTCGTCCGCCGATCCTCAGTGGGTCGCGATGCGCTACTACGGTTGGCGGCTGCCGCTGCTCTCGGTCTATCCCAACGCGCTTTCGGCCAAGCCCGTCGCCGGGCCGGACGTCCGGCTGATCCCGTGGTTCAACATCGTGGTGCTGGTGCTGCTCGCGGCGCTGATCTGGGGGGTGGGGGTCAGGCTCAATCGCTGGACCCGGGCGCATGTCTCGCCTTGGCTCGACCGAGGCGACCGGCGGGTGGAAATCTGGAACGACGCGATCCGGCGCAAGCGCGCCGCGCGGGCCGAGCGCAAGAAGATGCTTTAGCCGGGCTGCACCACGTCGCGCTGCCGCGCCCGGCGAAACCGCTGCGGCGTCTCGCCATGGGCGGCGCGAAACAGCTTGTGGAAATGCGACAGGTTCGGGACGCCACACTCGGCGGCGATCTCGGCCAAACTGTCGGCGCTCCCGGTCAATCGGCGCGCGGCATACTCCATGCGCTGCGCGTTGATCCAATCCGACGGCGACATGTCGAGAAACCGCCGCATCGATCGGCTGACATGGGGATGCGCCTTGCCGGCGACCCGCGCAAAGCCCGAGGCTCCGTCGTGAAACACGTCCGGCATACGCGACGCGGCACAGGCGCGCGCCAACCAATCAGGTGCCTCGGCAGGGAGGGGCGCCACCTCGTCGGCCAGCCCGCAAAGCAGCGGAAGCAAGAACGCCTCCACGCCCAGCGCATCGCGTCGCCCCCGCTCGAGACGCAAGGCCGCGCGGTTCAGCTCCGCGATCTGGCGGCTGTCGCGCGCGAGGTGCTGCGGCGTGGCGGCACCGGCCCAGAACAGACGCCCCGCCAGCGCCGGGTGCCGCCGCCCGAGATCGGCGATGAGGTCGGGGTGCAGCGTCACCGACACCAAAAGCGAGTCGTCGCCGCGCCCCTGCAATCCGTGCAGATGCCCCGGTGCGGCAAAGATCACGTCGCCCTCCACCAGATCCTCGCGCCCGTCGGGCAGATGATGGCGCACCCGCCCGTTCTGCACCCATGCCATTTCAAAGAAATCATGCCCGTGCAGCGCCGGGCGCACCGAACCGAGGGCGGCGCGGGTCAGCGCGGCGCAGGCGCCGGGGGCGAGGATGTCGGCGTGAGACAGGATCACGGGGGGGCGTTGCATGGCCGAAGGGTAACAGGGTTTTCTGCAGATGCGAGAGGCGGAGCATGCGGTCCGCGTGACGCGCGCGGATTTTCGCGCTAGGGCAGGGCGCATCTGCATAGGGAGCCCTGCCGATGACCGCCTTCGACCGCAACCTCAAGATTGCCCCCTCGATCCTCTCCGCCGATTTCGCGGCCTTTGGTGCGGAAGTCCGCGCCATCGAGGCCCAAGGCGCGGACTGGGTCCATGTCGACGTGATGGACGGGCATTTCGTACCTAACATCACCTTCGGGCCGCAGCTCGTTCGTGCGATCCGCCCGCATGTGAAGACCGTCATGGACGTGCATCTGATGATCGCACCGGTCGATCCCTATATCGACGCCTTCGCCGACGCGGGCGCCGATATTCTCACCGCCCATGTCGAAGCCGGCCCGCATATCCACCGCACGCTTCAGGCAATCCGCGGCGCGGGCATGAAGGCGGGCGTGGCACTCAACCCCGGAACGCCGGCCGAAGCGGTGGCGCCGCTCTTGGACGACGTGGACCTCTTGTGCGTCATGACGGTGAATCCGGGCTTTGGCGGGCAGAAATTCCTGCACCCCATGCTCGACAAGATCGCCGCCCTGCACGCGATGATCGGCGACCGGGAGATCCACCTCGAGGTCGACGGCGGTGTCGATGTGGCGACGGCCCCCCTGGTGGCGCGGGCCGGGGCCGACGCGCTGGTGGCGGGCTCGGCAGTGTTCCGGGGCGGCTCGGTCGAGATGGCCTCGGTTTACGGCGAGAACATCGCCGCGATCCGGGCGGCGGCGCAGGGCTGAATCTGCCACGGCGCGCCGGTGGGCACCGGCGCGCCGTGAGTATTTGAAGAGTAAAGTAGTTAGGGGTGTGCTCTCCTCTGCCCTTTGTCTCGAAGCCGGGGGGCGGCGGCGCGTCAGCCGCTTTCGGTCATGCAGCGGATCGCAGCGACGCCGCTTTCGCCCAAGGGCACCACCGCGAAGGGGCCACCCAAGCAGCGCTGCGCCGGATCGGATGGGTCCGGCGTCTTCGGCGTTGGCAACAACCGGTCGGCCCAGTCCTCGGCATTGTCGCGTGGCTGGTAGCCCAAGAAGGACACGCGGGCGTTCGACACCGGCGCGCGGCTGTTGGCCGAGACGCCCCAGACCACGGTAAAGCCGGTGACGGGGGTGGTGACCGAGGCTTCGACCAGCCGCACGAGATCGCCATGGCTCAGCCACGTATGCAGGGCGCGGGCGTTCTGTGGCTCGGGCGTGCAGGACATGATGCGCAGGCACACCGCCTCCAGCCCCCGCTTGTCCCAAAACATCCGCCCCATGTCCTCGGCAAAGCACTTCGACAGGCCATAGAACGTGTCGGGGCGGTGCGGCACCTCCGTGTCGTGGCCCGACATCGTCTCTTGCAGCCCCACCGCATGCACCGACGATGCATAGACCACCCGCCGCGCGCCGGCGCGATGCGCCGCCTCCCACACCGTGTAGGCCCCGATAA
The DNA here is from genome assembly GCF_964022235.1 of uncultured Limimaricola sp. NCBI lineage: Bacteria > Pseudomonadati > Pseudomonadota > Alphaproteobacteria > Rhodobacterales > Paracoccaceae > Limimaricola > uncultured Limimaricola sp. The sequence goes on from NZ_CAXHZL010000001.1 coordinate 260,753, forward strand.
AATTCGGGCCGAGCAGTTCCTCGAACGGGGCCTCGTCCGGGATCGCGCCGAAATGCACGACCATCTCCGCACCCTGCATCACCGCCTCGACCGCCGCGAGATCGGCGAGGTCGGCCTGCACGAAACGCTCGTTCGGCAGCAGCTCTGCCGGGCCTTGGGCGATGTCCGTGGAAACCAGCTCATCGGCCAACTTCGCCAGCGGGGCGCGCAGCACCGATCCAAGGGCACCGCAGGCGCCGGTAAGTACGATCTTCTTCATGAAAACTCCCTTAGATCACCGCCGCCTCGGTGAGCGCCGTGCCCTGCGACAGGCGCGCCACCGACAGCGGCGACAAATCGAGGCTGCGCCAGCCCCCGTGAACGATATGCTCGGCGATGCCGCGCCCGACCGCCGGGGCCTGCTGCAGCCCATGGCCGGAAAAGCCGTTGGCGAAGAGCAGGTTGGACACGGAGGGATGCGGACCCAGAAGCGCGTTCTGGTCGAGCGTGTTGTAGGCGTAGTGACCGACCCAGGCGTTGCGCAGGCGGATGCGCTCGAAGGCAGGGACGCGGGCGGCGAGAGCGGGCCAGATCCGATCCTCCCAGAGCGTGTGATCCATCTCGAAATCATGCGGATCGCAGGGGCCGTCCGCTTCGGGAGGACAACCTGCCATATAGAGCGCGCCGTCGCTGCGGTAGTGGAGGCCGCGCGGGTCAACCACCAGCGGCATTCGGCGCGGCAGCCGGTCCTCGGCTTCGAAGATGAAGGTGTAGCGCTTGCGCGGCTCCACCGGCAGGGTGATCCCGGCCATCGCTGCCACCGAGGCCGCGCGCGGGCCCGCGGCGTTCACCACATGGCCGCAGGCGACCACGCCGCCGTCCGACAGCTCCACATGAGTGACGCGATCCCCCACCATGCGCAGGCCCGTGGCCTCGGCGCGGCGTTCCTCCACACCCATGTGCCGCGCTTGGCGCCGAAACTCGGAAAACATGGTGCCGCCGTCGAAGCAGCCCTCTTCGCCGGGGTTGTGACTGCCCAAGACGACGTCGTTCCACTCCATGAACGGAAAGGCAGTGCGGAGTTGCGTCGGTGTCAGCAGCCGCGTGCCGGCCCCCATCCTCGCCTGCAACGCCTGTGCAGATCGGAGCCGGTCGGCCGAAACCTGATCGGCGGCAAGGTAGAGATAGCCGAAGTCGTCGAGATGGATCTCGGGCGCATCCCCGCCCGCAAACCCGCGAAAGCCGCGAATGAATTCCAGTCCGAAACGGCTGATCGCGACGTTCACCTCCGTGCCGAACTGCATTCGGATGCAGGAATTGGTATGGCTGGTGGACGCGAACTCGAAGGTCGGATCGCGCTCGACCACGAGGATGCGCCCCTCGAAATCGGGATCACGCGCCAGCCACCATGCCACGGCGCTGCCGATCATCGCACCGCCGATGATCACCACGTCATAGGAGGAATGCGTCGCTGTCATGCCGACAGGCTAGAGCGTCCCCCGGCCCCGCGAAAGGGGCGGCAAGAACGAAAAAAAGCGCTCCCGAAGGAGCGCTCAATAGTTGACCGGGTGGGACAACCCGGTGGGCAAGCAATGGATCAGATCGGGCGCGAGGCCGTGCCCCGATCGGGGCGGTGCCTCGGCACCGCGAGGACGGGAACGAGATGTGTCGGACGGGTGCCAGGGACGCCGTGCGCCATCCATGGCAGGCCGACCGGCAACATCTCGGTCCGGAAAGGCAAACTAACATACAGGTGAAGAAACACGGTGATTATCGCGTCGGCACTGATTGAGAACCAGCTACGATTGGATTGGCCGCTCTGGCCGCAAGGCAGTGGGATGCCGCGACGATCGGTTTTGACAAAACGAAAGAGAACCGACGCATGCGTCAAGAATACTTTGTCGTCCTGATGCATGGTGCCCTCCCTGCCCGAAAACCAGACTGGTTAAATTTGTACGACAAACTGATTAATAATGAACACAGTCGTCGTTTTGCGGTCAAATGTGACGATAATGTGGCGATGCCCAGGGGGATTTCCACGACCCGACGTCGTGCGGATGGCGACGCAACGTCTCCAAAAAACATAGCACCTACTATAGGTTAGGCGTCCTATCCAAAAGGGGAGGGCCGAGTAAGCCCTCCCGCTGAGTTTTGCTTTTCCGGGCTGGATGGCTCACCCCTTCACGGCACCGTCCGACAGGCCCGAGACGAGGTAGCGTTGCGCGATCAGGAACACTACGGTGATCGGCAGGCCCGACAGGATCGCGGCGGCGGCGAAATCGCCCCAGAGATATTTGAACTCATTGAGGTAGAGCCGCGAGCCCACCGCAAGGGTCATTTGGCTCTCCGAACGGATCAGCACCGAAGCGATCGGATAGTCGTTGATTACGCCAATGAAGGTCAGCACGAAGACCACAGCCATGATCGGCACCGCCAGTGGCAGGAAGATGTAGCGGAAGGTCTGCCACGGCGAGGCGCCGTCGATCTCGGCGGCCTTGTCGAGCGCGGTATCGACGCTGTCGAAATAGCCCTTGATGGTCCAGATGTGCAGGGTGATCTGGCTGAGATAGACGAGGATCAGTGCTGCGTGACTGTTGATGCCCAAGGCAGGCGTCACCTCACCCAGCGCGTCGAAGATCGCGAAGATCGCGACGAGGGCGAGGGTGGTCGGGAACATCTGGATCAGGAACAGCCCATCGAGCATCCCCTGTTTGCCGCGGATTCTAATTCGGCTGAAGGCGTATGCGGAGATGGTCGAAAGCGCCAGCACGCCGACCGAGGCGATGAGTCCGATCTTGATCGAATTCCACATCCACAAGAGCACCGGGTAGGGGGGCGAGACCACCGTGCCATCGGCGCGCGTGTAGTCGAGGCCAAAGGCGAGGTACCAATGCTCCAGCGTCGGGTTCTCGGGCCAGAGCGATCCGGTGGCGAAGTTGCCTTCCCGAAAGCTGATCGAGACGATCATGAAGAACGGGAACAGGATCAGCATCAAGAACAGCAGCATGAAGCCATGAGCCGCGATCTTCTTGATCCTCAGGTCGCGCGGGCGTTCGACGATCATTGGCCGGACCTCTTGTTGGCGGCGCGGCGCATGGCCACGAAGTTGGCATAGGAGATGGCGGCAACGACGAGGAAGATCAGCAGCGTGATCGCGCCCGCGAGACCGAACTGCTGGCCCGAATCTTGGAAGGCGAGGCGGTAGGTGAAGGAGGCGAGGATATCGGTCTCGCCTGCCGGGATCACCGTGCCGGGGATGTCGGGGCCGCCGCGCGTGAGCAGCAGGATCAGTACGAGGTTGTTGAAGTTGAAGGCAAAGGCCGCGATCAGCAGCGGCAGGAACGGCGGCAGGATCTGCGGCAGGGTGATGGTGAAGAACACCCGCAACGACGACGCGCCCTCAAGGGCGGCGGCCTTCTTGTGGTCCTGCGGCACGGACTGCAGGAAGCCCATCGCCAGCAGCATCATGTAGGGATAGCCGAGCCAGATGTTGACGAAGAGGATCATCACGCGGGCGAGGTTGCCATCGGTGAACCACGAGGGGCGCAGACCGAAGAGCGCGTTCAGGATCAGGTTGATCTCGCCGAAGTTCTGGTTGAACAACCCTCGGAACACGAGGATCGAGATGAAGCCCGGCACCGCGTAGGGCAGGATTAGCAGGATCCGGTAGAGCGTCTTAAAGCGCAGATGCTCCCACTGGAGGATCACCGCGAGCAGCAGCCCGATCGTGAACACGCCCAGCACCGACAGGCCCGCAAAGGCAAAGGTCCACAGGAAGATCGACAGCATCGGGCCGCGCACGCCCTTGGATTCGAAGATCCGCTCGAAGTTGTCGAAGCCGATGCCCACGCGCCAGCCCGGCGGCACCGCCTCACCCTCGGGCGTTTCGAAAAATCCGGTGTCCTGGTTCGCGGTGAGCGTGAGGCCGTCGGCGCTGCGGGTCAACGTATCGTCGCCGGTGCGCACGAAATCGGGGGTGACGCTGGCAAAGGTCCTGAGGCCCGCATTGCGCAGCGCTACATCCTCGGGAGTGGTGAGCGTCAGGCTTTGAAGCCCGCCGCGTAGAGCGATGGCGTCGCGCGGTGTCAGGAGTTCTTCGGGCGCTTCGCCAGGTGTCAGCGCCACCGCTTCTTCCTCGGCGGTGAGGGTGACGGGGTCCGACAGCAGTCCGCTCTCGGGTAGCCAGATCCGGTAGGCTTCGCCGTCGCGGGTGACGGCGAAAGGCTGTTCAGTCGCGGGATCCACCGTGCCGCGCGAGGTCAGCACCTCGATCGTGCGCTCGTAGGAAAGCAGGTTGAAGGAGGAGTAGTTCGTGAAGCCGAGCCAGATCGTGTAGGCGACGGGAAAGGCGATGAACACCAGAACCGCTGCAACGCCCGGAAAGATGAAGCGCGCGCCATAGAAGCGGTTGGCCCCGAAGATGATCACAAAGCCCGTGGCCACGGCCAAAAGGATTGCGCCGAACAGCGGCTGGGCGATCTGGTAGAGAAAGAAGGCACCGTAGAGCATCGCCATGCCGATCACGGCGACGATGGCGAGGCGCAGCAATGGTCGGGCATCCGTATGGGTCTCGGTCGGGCCGAGGCCCATGTCGGCTGTGGTCATGTCAGTGGTCTCCCTCGGAGCCGCGCCGCGTCTGGCTCACCCCGAGGTCCCCCGGCGGCGGCAGGGGCGGGGGCCGCATGAAGGCCTTGGCCGGGACGGTGTCACCGCCCCGGCACGCTTAGCTGAACGCTGGGCTTATTCGCCCTTGATGCGAGCAGCGGCGTCGTCGAGCGCGGCCTGCGGCTCCTGCGCGCCGTTGGTGATGTTGGTCAGCGCCGGCTGCATCGCGGCCCAGAAGGCGCCCATCTCGGGGTTCGACGGCATCGGGATGCCGTCCTTGGCGACGTCGAGCATCGCGCTCACCCGTTCGTCATCCTGCGCCTCGGCGGCCGAGGTATCGGCCAACGCACCCAGCGCGCCGCTCTCGTTCCAGGCGGCGAGGCCCTCGTCGGTGAGCAGGTAGCTCTCGATGAACTCTTGCGCGAGGTCGAGATTGGGCGAGGCGGCGTTGAGCGCCAGCGCCTGTACGCCAAGGAAGGGCGGCGCCAGTTCGCCATCGACCTTGGGCAGCGGCGCCACGCCGAAATCGATGCCGGAGCTGTCGAGATTGCCCCAGGCCCAGGGCCCGTTGATGACCATGGCGACCTCGCCATTGTTCATCGCCCCCTCCATCACGCCGTAATCGACGCCCTTGGGCATCACGCCGTCGTTGATGAGCGAGGCCAGAACCTCGGCCCCCTCGACTGCGCCTTCGGTGTTCACGCCCGAGGTCGCGCCGACATAGGAGCCATCGACCTTCTGAAAGGCAAAGCCGCCGTTGGCCGCGAGCAGCGGGAAGGTGAAGTAGGTGTTGTTGTAGTCCCAAAGGATCGGCGCCACGCCCTCGGGCAGCTCCATCGCCGCGACCTCGGAGAAATCGGCGGGCGGGGTGTCCACGAACTTCTTGTTGTAGATCAGGTGCACCGCCTCGACCGCGACAGGGTAGCCCCATGTGGCGCCGTCGAAGGTCACGGCCTCCATGGCGGCGGGCAGGATGCCATCGGCAAAACCCGCGCCGGGGGTCACGGGGGAGATGATGCCGCCCGTGGCCCATTCGCCGAGGCGGTCATGCGCATGCATCACGATGTCCGGGCCGTCGCCGGTGGCCGCGGCCTGCTGGAACTTCTCGGGCAGCGGCTCGACCACGGCCACCTCGACCGGCACGCCGAACTCCTCTTCGAAGGTCTTGCCGATCTCGCGCAGCGCGTCGGGGGCGCGGTTGTCACCGGTCCAGATCAGCAGCTTGCCATCCTCGAAGGCCAGCGCCGGTGCGGCCGACAGCATCAACAGCGCCACGGCGCCGAGGGTCTTGGTCTTGGTCATGTCATCCTCCCAGATACGTCTCGCCGCCGGCTCCTCCGAACGGCGCGATTCGCGGCACGATAGCAAAGCCGCCCCCCTTCTCAAAACGTTTTAAAAAGCCTGTTGGGGCATATCGGTTTTCGTTGCAATGCCATGCGTTCCGCGCCTACATTCCTGCTGCAAGCGCTTTGAACGACCAGGGGAGGGGTCGCGACATGGCGACTCTCAAGGACATCTCGGTCGAACTCGGCCTCTCGGTCGCCACGGTCAGCCGGGCGCTCAATGGCTTTCCCGAGGTCGGGGCCAAGACCCGCGCCCGCGTGCAGGCGGCGGCTGCGCGGCTGGGCTACCGGCCCAACCGCTCGGCGCAACGTCTGGCCACAGGGCGTTCGGGCGTCGTCGGCATGATCGTCAAGCTGCGCGCCGACATGTCGGCCGACCAGACCTTCTTCGACGTGGTGACCTCGCTGACCGCCGAACTGTCGGCGCGCGACCTCGACCTCGTGCTTTCGGTCGATCAGGGCGACGATCCGGTGGCCCCCTACAAGCGGATGTTGGAGCGCGACCTGCTCGACGGCTTCGTGCTCAACGCGCCGGTGCCGGGCGATCCACGGCCCGGCTTTCTTGCCGAGCGGGGCGTGCCCTTCGTGATGCACGGGCAGGCGCATGACGCGCCCGACTATGCCTTTTACGGCATCGACAACGCGGCGGTGAGCGCCGACGCGATCGCGCTTCTGACCACGCTCGGCCACAGGCGCATCGCGCTGATCAACGGCGAGGCGCGCTTTGCCTTCGCCGCCGAGCGCGCGGCGGGATTCCACGCCGCCATGGCGGCGCAGGCGGGGCCGGTGCCACAAGGTTTCGTGGCGGACGGTCCGCCCACCGAGAACACCGGCTACACGCTGGCGCTGTCGTGGCTTTCGGGGCGGGCAGGGCCGCGCCCCACGGCGATCCTCTGCGCCACCACGCCGGTCGCGGCAGGCGTGCTGCGCGCGGCCCGCGACCTCGGTCTCTCGGTGCCGGGCGATTTGTCGGTAGCGGCGCATGACGACGCGCTGCCCAATATCCGTCCTGCCCATTTCACCCCGGCCCTGACCGTCACCCATGCGCCGATGCGAGACGCCTGCGCGCCGCTCGCGCAGATGCTCATCGACCATCTCAACGGTGCGCCGCCCGCGCGCCTGCAAACCGTCATTCGGGCCGGGCTGATCGTTCGCGCCTCGTCCGGGCCCGTCCCGAAGGGAGAGGAAACACCATGGCAGACAACATGACCAGCGCGCTGCGCGCCCAAGGGCTCAAGAAGAGCTATGGCGGCGTCGAGGTGCTGCATTCGATCGATATCGACATGAAACCGGGCGAGTTTCTGGTCCTCGTCGGCCCCTCGGGCTGCGGCAAGTCCACGCTGCTGAACTGCATCGCCGGGCTCGAAGAGATATCGGGTGGGGTGCTGGAGATCGGAGGGCGCGACGTGACCCACGAGCCGCCCAAGGACCGTGACATCGCCATGGTGTTCCAGTCCTACGCGCTCTACCCGACGATGAACGTGGGCGAGAACATCGGCTTCGGCATGAAGGTCCGCCGCGTCCCCAAGGCGCAGGCGCAGCGCAAGATCGAAGAGGTGGCGAAGCTTTTGCAGATCGATCACCTGCTCGACCGCAAGCCTTCACAGCTTTCAGGTGGCCAGCGCCAGCGCGTCGCCATGGGCCGGGCGCTGGTGCGCGATCCCAAGCTGTTTCTCTTCGACGAGCCGCTGTCGAACCTCGACGCCAAGCTGCGCGTCGAGATGCGCGCCGAGATCAAGCGCATCCATAAGACCACGCACGCCAGCATCGTCTACGTCACCCACGACCAGATCGAGGCGATGACGCTGGCCACGCGGATCGTCGTGCTCAAGGGAGGCGTGGTGCAGCAGATCGGCACGCCGCAGCAGATCTACGACACCCCGGCCAACACCTTCGTGGCCGATTTCATGGGCTCGCCGCCGATGAACCTCGTGCCCGCCCGCGTCACCGAGACCGGGCTCGACATCGACGGCACGCCGCTTGCCATGGGGGCGGGCTGGCGTGCGTCCGACCTGCCCGCGCGGGTGACGCTCGGCATCCGGCCCGAGCATCTGAGCCGGGCCAGCGGCACGCCCGACCTCGTCGTGGCACCCAAGATGATCGAGAACACCGGCGCCGAGGCCTATGTGAACTTCGTGCTGGGCGGCAAGACCATCACCGCCCGCCTGCCTGGCCGCATCGCGGAGGACGCGACCGACCACGTTGATCTCGCGGTGGCGCGGGAGGGGCTGTGCCTGTTCGATATCGAGACCGGCGCGCGGATCGAACGCGCGCCCGCCCTTAGTGAAGCCGCCGCCCTCTGATCCCGGCACGACGCAGGCCGAGGCCCAGCGCCTCGGCCAGATGGGCTGCCTCACCCGCCGCCTCGGCGCGCAGAAACGCCATGGCGAGCATCATCGCTTCTTCGCGTGCGGCTTCGGCCCCATGGCCGATCAGCCGCGCGAACCACGCCTCGTCGGCCCCTAGGCAGGCGCAGTCCGCGGCGTGACGCATCAGCGGCCTGCGCCCCATGGCCCCGCACAGCCGCGCCAGAGCGTCGAGCGCATGGGCGGCGGCATGGGCGGGGGCCGGGTCGAGATCGGGCGTCAGCCGCGCCGCTACGGCCTCCGTGCCGCTATCGCACCACAGACGCAGCAGGCGCACGGCGCGGGCCTCTATGGGGCCGAGGTCGTCGATGCGCCCCACGGGCGCGCCACCGATCGGCGCGCGGCGGCGGGAATCATCCGAAGGGAAATCTTGGGGAAAGTCGCGGGGCATGGCGGGCCTCGATGGTCCTGAACGCATCCGGCTTGCGACGGGCAGGGCCGTCGTGGCTGCCCCAATTCCTGACAATAAATGTCGGATATGTCAATCACCCTTTCAGCAGCCGCAGTCCTTGGGTCACATCGGTGCGCACCGCCAGCCGCAGCCCCGGCTCGTCGCCCGCGCGCAGCGCCGCGAGGATCAGCTTGTGGTGATAGGGCGGATCGGTGCGTCTCAGCCGCCCGTAAAGCGCGCGCATGGTTGGACCGAGCTGCAGCCACACCGTCTCGGTCATGGCAAGGATCGCGGGCGACTGGGCCCGCAGATAGAGCGTACGATGAAATTCGAGGTTCATGCGGATGTAGCCCGAGGCGTCCTGCCGCGCGACCATCTGGCTGACACCCGCGTTGATCGCCTCAAGCCGGTCGATCAGTGCGAAATGCGCGCGCGGCAGGGCCCGCGAGGCCAGCTCCGGCTCCAGCATGGCGCGCAAGGAGGCCAGCTCCTCGATCCGCTCGTTGGTCAGCGCGGGCGTGGCGACGCGTCCCGAGGAGGACAGCGACAGCGCGCCCTCGGCCACCAGCCGCCGCACCGATTCGCGCGCGGGCGTCATCGACACGCCGAAAAGCTTGCCGATGCCGCGCAGGGTCAGCGACTCTCCCGGCTCCATTTCGCCATGCATGATCCGGGTGCGCAGGGCTCGGTAGACCCGGTCATGTGCGGCCCCCGTGGGATCCGGCGTGCGCGGACTGGCCGTGGTCGGGATCATGCGGTAACCTCTGCGGGGGCGGCGAAATCGATCCGCTGCAGCGCATCGCCATGGGCGCGAAGCCAGTCGCGCGCGCTGCGGTGATCGGGATAGAGCCGCGCGCAAACCGCCCAGAAGGCGGCGGAATGGTTCATCTCGGCCAGATGCGCGACCTCGTGGGCGGCGACATAGTCGCCGATTTCGGGCGGCGCCATCATAAGCCGCCATGACAGCATGATGTCGCCCTTGGAACTGCACGAGCCCCAGCGCGAGCGCGTGTCGCGAAACGTCAGCCGCCCCACGGGCCGGCCCAGCGTGGCGGCATGGCGATCCACGGCGGACGAAAGGCTGTCTCGGGCGCGGGCCTTGAGAAAGGCCATCGCACGGGCCGGGGCGCGCGCGGCGTCGTCGGGGACGAACAGGGTGTCACCCTCGAGCTTCGGGCCGCGCACCGGGGCGGGGCGCAACGCGATCTCGCGGCCCAGATAGGGCAGGGAGCCGCCGAGCCGCACCTCGCGCGGCGGGGCCACCCGGTCGAGATGGCCGCGCACCCAAGCCTCGCGTTCACGCAAGAACGCCAGCGCCTCGCGCTCGGGCGTGCGCTTGGGCAATGTGAGCGTCACCCGCCCGTCGCGGTGCGACACGCGCAGCGTGATCCGCCGTGCCCGGTCCGAGCGTCGCAGCGCCACCGTCAGGGGCGGGTTGCCCGGAAGCACATGTTCACCCATATCCCGTCCACTCCCCAGAGGCCAAAGGCTTTGACACCCTGCCCGGCTTATGGCAGGGGAGCGCGATCCGCCGCAAGGCCGAGGCGCGTTCGCGCCCGGGCCAGCGCGCCTGCCGATCACCGCCGCACGGAACTGGAAGGACAGCCCATGCCGAAGGAAGAATGGGGAACCAAGCGCATCTGCCCGACCACGGGCAAGCGCTTTTACGACCTCAACGCAAACCCGATCGTCAGCCCCTACACGGGCCAGGTCGTCACGCTCGACACCGGCAAGCACCGCACCATGGTGGCGGATGCCGAGGACGCGCAGACCAAGAAGATGAAAAAATCCTCCGAGGATGACGAGGAGCTGCTGCTCGACGACAGCGACGACGAAGAGGACGACGATGTCGATCTCGGCGACGACGTTCTCGACGACGACGATGACGACAGCGACGAGGTCTCGCTCGACGAACTGGCCGATGTTCCGGCCAACGACGACGACTGAGAAATTCGGCCCGGGCGCGTGTTTTCCGCTTGCACCCGCCCGGCCCCACCCTTAGAGAGCGGCACACGGACAGCGACGCTGACCGACACGGCGGAAACGCCGAACATGATGGGGCCTTAGCTCAGCTGGGAGAGCGCTTGCATGGCATGCAAGAGGTCAGGGGTTCGATCCCCCTAGGCTCCACCATCACCTCTCTACCGACATTCCGGATCGTTTCATTCGCACGGGCATGGCACTTTCCATGGCCGTCGTCATCGCATCCGATGCCCGCTCTGTGAGGGGGGAATCGCGTGGGTCATGGCGAACCGCTCGCCCCAGGGCGGCAGTACAATTCCGCGCCCTGCTTCCCTTTCGGCTAAGTGCCACTTGTTCGGCAGAGTTCGGCCAAGCGAAACGCCGCGCCATGGCGCAATACCGCCTTTCGCGCCGCATCGCGGCATCGGAGCTTCGTTCCTGACAGAACCCTTCGTAGGGCAGTCATCACGACATTGAACCGACCAAGGATGAGAGCCTTCATGTCCATCGCGAACGACCTCGAGCGCCAGATGCTCGACCTGATCAACGAAGAGCGGAAAGCGGCAGGGCTTGATCCGGTCCAGCTCGAACTCAATCTCAACGAGTCGAGCGAGGATCACAGCAGCTGGATGCTGCAATCCGATCGTTTCTCCCACACCGGGCAGGGGGGAGCGAGCGCGACCGACCGGATGCGGGATGCCGACTTCGACTTTTCCGGCCGCTGGGCCTCGGGTGAGAACATCGCCTGGCAATCCGAACGAGGCGCGTCCGGTCTCAGAGACGATGTAGCCAACTTGCACGATTCGCTGATGAACAGCCCCGGCCACCGGGCCAACATCCTGAACCCGAACTTCGAATATGTCGGCATCGGCATCGAGAGAGGTGACTTCAAGGGCTGGGACGCGGTCATGGTCACCCAGAATTTTGCCGCCACTGGCGGTCAGGTCGACCTCGACACCGGCAACGAGACCACCACGCCCTCTACGCCCCCGTCTCCCCCCACCAGCCTCCCCGACCTCCCGACGGCTAACACAGCACCCAGTCTTGAGGTGGACGACATCACGCTCGCCAAAGTCAGGGGCGGCTACACCACCCGGCTCGACAAGCATCTGACCGTCAAGGATGCCGAGGGCGATGCCATCGTATGGTATGAGCTGCGTGACACCGAGGGGCGCGACAACTTTCTGTTCAAAGGCAAAGGCCGCATCGATGCCGACAGCCCGGCTCGGATAGACGCCGATGATCTCGACATGATCCGGGTGCGACACAATGGCAGAAGTGGTGAAACCGAACTCGAGGTGCGGGCCTTCGACGGGCAGGAGGTGAGCGACTGGGCCAGCTTCACCGTAACCACCCTGTCTGTCGAGGACTGGTTCGCCTGAGCCGGGAACACCCCTTTTGGAATTGCAAACGGCCGCCCTCGGGGCGGCCGTTTCTCGTTTCGCGGTGGTCGCGATCAGGCGTGGATCGCACCGTCGCCCAAGGCCAGAGCCGCTTCGCGCACGGCCTCGGAATAGGTCGGATGCGCATGGCAGGTGCGGGCCAGATCCTCGGCGGCCGCGCCGAACTCCATCGCCACGCAGACCTCGTGAATGAGGTCGCCCGCCATCGGGCCGATGATATGCGCGCCGAGGATCCGGTCGGTCTCCTTGTCGGCGAGGATCTTCACGAAGCCCTCGGCTGAGTGGTTGGCCTTGGCGCGGGCGTTGCCCAAGAAGGGGAACTTGCCGACCTTGTAGGCGTGGCCCGCTTCCTTGAGCTGCTCCTCGGTCTTGCCGACGGTCGCCACCTCGGGGTGGGTGTAGACCACGCCCGGGATCACCTCGTAGTTCACGTGGCCCTTCTGGCCCGCGAGGATCTCGGCGATAGCCACGCCCTCGTCCTCGGCCTTGTGCGCCAGCATCAGGCCGGGCACCGCATCACCGATGGCATAGACGCCGTCGACGCTGGTCTTGAAGTGGTCGTCGATCTTGATCTGGCCGCGATCGGTCATCTCGACACCCAAATCTTCGAGGCCGAGGCCCTTCACATAGGGTTTGCGGCCCGTCGCCACGAGCACGCAATCGGCGGTGAGGCTCTCTTCGCTATCGTCCTTGCGGCTCTTCCAGGTCACAGTGGCCTGATCGCCCTCGACCGAGACGCCCTGCACGGCCGAACCCAGCACGAACTTCAGACCCTGCTTGGTGAGGATCTTCTGGAAATTGCGCGCGACCTCGGCGTCCATGCCGGGGGTGATCGCGTCGAGATACTCGACCACGGTCACCTCCGTACCGAGGCGGCGATAGACCGAGCCCAGCTCGAGCCCGATGACGCCGGCACCGATCACCACCATCTTCTCGGGGATGCGGCCCAGCTCCAGCGCGCCGGTGGAATCGACGACGATCTCGTTGTCGACCTCGACGTTGGGGATCGAGGAGGGGACGGAGCCGGACGCGATGACGATGTGCTTGGCCTCGTGGGTCTCGTCGCCGACCTTGACCTTGCCCGCCTCGGGGATCGAGCCCCAGCCCTTGAGCCAGTCGATCTTGTTCTTCTTGAACAGGAATTCGATGCCGCCGGTGTTCTGACCGACGCTGTCGCGCTTGTAGGCGAGCATCTGCTCCCAATCCACCGTCGGCGTCTCGGCCTTCAGGCCCATCTTGGCGAAGTTGTGCTCGGCCTCGTGCAGCGCGTGGGTGGCGTGCAGCAGCGCTTTGGAGGGGATGCAGCCCACGTTGAGGCAGGTGCCGCCCAGCGTCTCGCGCCCTTCGACCACCGCGGTCTTGAGGCCGAGCTGGGCCGCCTTGATGGCGCAGACATAGCCGCCGGGGCCGGCGCCGATGACGATGAGATCGTAGGATGCCATGGAAAACTCCTGTGGGGTGTCAGACGAGGGCGAGGCCGATCATCGCGATGGTGGCGCAGAACCCCACCAGCCAGATCAGCGATCGCCAGGGCCGAAGCCCGAAATAATAGGCGGGCACGTAAAGGATGCGCGCCGCGAGATAGGTCCAGGCGAAAAAGCCCGAGAGCGCCGTGGTCTTGTCGCCGAGGATCAGCACCACGACCGCGAGAGTGAACAGGATCAGCCCCTCGAAATGGTTGTTCAGCGCGCGGTAGAGCCGCCCCGTGCGCGGGCTGGCAAGCTCCTCGAGCCGACCGCCAAGCCGCTGTGGATCGCGCGGCGACAGCGTCTTGGCAAAGCCCAGCTCAATGTTGGCGCGCACCGAGAGCCAGCCGAACTGTGCGGCCTGCAGCAGCCCCGCATAGGCCAGCGCTTGAAGCTCGGGGGCCATCAGCAAAGGCCCTCAAAGCTCAGAACGCCGCGATGTAGAGATACAGCGTGGCGAGAAAGCCCAAGGCCCAGACACCGGTGCGCGCCCAAGGCGTGCCCGCAGGGTAGAGCACCGCATAGGCCAGCCGCGCGATCAGGAAGACCTGAGCGGCCAGCAGCGTGCCACCGCCGGTCTTCTCGAGCAGCACAAGGATCAGCACGGCGGGCGCGAAGAGTGCCATCGCCACGACCGAGTTGGCCAGACAGCGCTCCAGCCGCCCGGCCACGCCGGTCAGCCGGGGCATGTCGTCGCGCGGCCGTGCCAGTGTCTTCAGTCCGACCTGCCCGAGCGCGCTCAGCACCTGCACCACGGTGATGACCATCACCAACAGCCCATAAAGCGCCAGAATTCCCAGTTCGCTGGACATGGTGAACCTCCCTGAACCGATACCCACGCACGGAGCATAGCACGGGGGGGCACGCCGCGTGGTTCAGAAGGGGCAGGAGCATCAGGCGGTCTCGAGAAAGGTGCAGGTCATGGCGCCGCCAAAACCCTGTTCCTTGGAAATCCAAGCCTCGGCCCGCTTGCGGTCATTGACCTTGAACAGCACCAGCACGGTGGAGCCATGATCGGCATCGCGCCAGATCTGCAGCTGGCTCAGCCCCGCCTGCATCCGCTCTTCGAAGTCGTCGTCAAAGGCGGTCTTCCACGAGGCGTAATCGGGGGTATCGATCTGACAGAGCATCTGCATGGCACAGGGCCTTTCGGATTATGAACGGGGGCCGGGCTCAACGCCCGGCCCCGCGCAGGGTTCAGAGATCCATCAACAGGCGACGCGGATCCTCGAGCGCTTCCTTGACGCGCACGAGGAAGGTCACGGCGCCCTTGCCGTCGACGATGCGGTGGTCGTAGCTCAGCGCCAGATACATCATCGGGCGGATCTCGACCTTGCCGTTGATCGCCATCGGCCGGTCCTGGATCTTGTGCATGCCCAAGATACCCGACTGCGGCGGGTTCAGGATCGGCGAGGACATCAGCGAGCCATAGACGCCGCCGTTGGAGATGGTGAAGGAGCCGCCCTGCATGTCGGCCATCGACAGTTTGCCGTCACGCGCCTTGAGGCCCATCTCGGAGATCGACTTCTCGATCTCGGCAAAGCCCATCTGGTCGGCGTTGCGGATCACCGGCACGACGAGGCCGGTGGGGGTGCCCACCGCGATGCCCATGTGCACGTAGTTCTTGTAGACCACGTGGTCGCCGTCGATCTCGGCGTTGACGTCAGGCACTTCGCGCAGCGCGTGCACGCAGGCCTTGGTGAAGAAGGACATGAAGCCGAGCTTCACGCTGTGCTTCTTTTCGAACAGGCCCTTGTACTCGTTGCGCAGCTCCATGACCGCAGTCATGTCCACCTCGTTGTAGGTGGTCAGCATCGCGGCGGTGTTCTGCGCCTCTTTCAGGCGGCGGGCGATGGTCTGGCGCAGGCGGGTCATCTTGACCCGCTCCTCGCGGTCGGCATCCGACGAGGAGACCGGGCCGCGCGCCGCGGGCTTGGAGGTCTCGGCGGCTTTGGGCGCGTTGAGCGCTTTCAGCACGTCTTCCTTCATGACCCGGCCATCCTTGCCCGATCCCTGCACGTCGCCGGACTTCAGGTCGTTCTCGGCCATCAGCTTCTTGGCCGAGGGGGCGTCTTCGGTGTCGCCCTTGGCCTCGCCCTTCTCGGCGGGCTCGCCTTTCGGATCGCCGGAGACGTCGGTGGCCTTCTGCTGCTCCTTGGGGCCGTCCTCGGCCGGGGCCTCGGGGGCGGATTTGGCGGGGGCGTCGCCCTCGCTCACCTGCGCCAGAAGCGCGTCGACACCGACGGTGTCGCCTTCGGCCGCCACGATCTCGGACAGGGTGCCTGCGACGGGCGAGGGGACCTCGACCGTGACCTTGTCGGTCTCGAGCTCGCACAGCATCTCGTCCACCGCGACGGCGTCGCCCGGCTTCTTGAACCAGGTGGCGACGGTCGCCTCGGTGACGCTTTCGCCAAGGGTGGGGACGCGGACTTCGGTGCTCATTCTCGGTTTCCTTCGATGCTCAGCGCTTCGTTCACCAGCGCTTGCTGTTGGGCCTTGTGCTGGCTGGCGAGGCCGGTCGCGGGCGAGGCGCTCGCGTGGCGGCCGACGTATTGGGGGCGCTTGTGCGCGGCGTCGATCCGGCTCAGCACCCATTCGATGTTGGGCTCGATGAAGCTCCAGGCACCCTGGTTCTTGGGCTCTTCCTGGCACCAGACCATCTCGGCCCCTTTGAACCGCTCCAGCTCCTTCACCAGCGACAGCGCCGGGAAGGGATAGAACTGCTCGATCCGCATCAGGTAGACATCATCCAACCCGCGCGCGTCGCGCTCCTCGAGCAGGTCGTAATAGACCTTGCCCGAACACATGACGACGCGCTTGATCTCCGAATCCGGCTTCAGCTGCGTCTCCGAATGCCCCTTCTCGGCGTCATCCCACAGAACGCGGTGGAAGGACGAGCCGGTGGTGAAGTCCTCGGCATCCGAGATCGCCATCTTGTGGCGCAGCAGCGACTTGGGCGTCATCAGCACCAGCGGCTTGCGGAACGAGCGGTGCAGTTGGCGGCGCAGGATGTGGAAGTAGTTCGCCGGGGTCGAGCAATTGGCGACGATCCAGTTGTCCTGACCGCACATCTGCAGGAATCGCTCGAGGCGCGCCGAGGAGTGCTCGGGGCCCTGACCCTCGTAGCCATGCGGCAAGAGCATCACGAGACCCGACATGCGCAGCCATTTGCTTTCGCCGGACGAGATGAACTGGTCGAACATGATCTGTGCGCCGTTGGCAAAGTCACCGAACTGCGCTTCCCACATCACCAGCGCGTTGGGCTCGGCCAGGGTATAGCCATACTCGAAGCCCAGCACCGCATACTCCGAGAGCATCGAGTCGATGGCCTCATAGCGCGCCTGCCCCTCACGGATGTTGTTGAGCGGGTAGTAGCGGTCCTCGTTCTCCTGGTTGATGAAGGCCGAGTGGCGCTGGGAGAAGGTGCCACGGGTGCTGTCCTGTCCAGACAGCCGCACCGGATAGCCTTCGGTCAGCAGCGAGCCGAATGCCAGCGCCTCGGCCGTAGCCCAATCGAAGCCCTGACCGGTTTCGAACATCTGGCCCTTGGCCTCGAGCAGGCGGCTGATGGTGCGATGCAGCGGAAAGCCTTCGGGCGCGCGGGTGAGCGAGCGGCCGATCTCGGTCATGGTCTTTTCGTCGATCGCGGTCTGACCGCGCTGGTAGCTCTCGTGGTCGCGCCGGTCGAGGTGGCTCCAGCGTCCGTCGAGCCAGTCGGCCTTGTTCGGGCGGTAAGTCTTGCCGGCCTCGAACTCCTCGCTCAGCATCGCCTGAAACTGCGCCTTCATGTCCTCGATCTCGCCCTCGGGGATCAGCCCGTCCTTGACGAGCCGTTCGGTGTAGAGCGTGAGCGTGGTCTTCTGGGTCTTGATCTTCTTGTACATGACCGGGTTGGTGAACATGGGCTCGTCGCCCTCGTTGTGACCGAACCGGCGGTAGCAGAAGATGTCGATGACGACGTCCTTGTGGAACTTCTGGCGGAACTCGATCGCCACCTTGGCGGCATGCACTACGGCCTCGGGGTCGTCACCGTTCACGTGGAAGATCGGTGCCTCGACCATCAGCGCGATGTCGGTGGGGTAGGGCGAGGAACGCGAGAAGTGCGGCGCGGTGGTGAAGCCGATCTGGTTGTTCACCACGATGTGCATGGTGCCGCCGGTGCGATGGCCCGTCAGGCCTGACAGGCCAAAGCCCTCGGCCACGACGCCCTGACCCGCGAAGGCCGCGTCGCCATGCAGCAGAATCGGCAGCACCTGGGTGCGGTCGGTGTCGCCGAGCTGGCTCTGCTTGGCACGCACCTTGCCCAGCACGACCGGGTTCACCGCTTCGAGGTGGGAGGGGTTCGCGGTCAGCGACAGGTGCACCTTGTTGCCGTCGAACTCGCGGTCCGACGAAGCGCCCAGGTGGTACTTCACGTCGCCCGATCCGTCGACTTCCTCAGGCTTGAAGCTGCCGCCCTGAAACTCGTGGAAGATCGCGCGGTAAGGCTTCTGCATCACGTTGGCGAGCACCGAGAGACGGCCGCGGTGCGGCATGCCGACCACGATGTCCTTCACGCCGAGGCTGCCGCCACGCTTGATGATCTGCTCCATCGCCGGGATCAAGGCTTCGCCACCGTCGAGGCCGAAGCGCTTGGTGCCCATGTACTTGACGTGCAGGAATTTCTCGAAGCCTTCGGCCTCGACCAGCTTGTTCAGGATCGCCTTGCGGCCTTCCTTGGTGAACTGGATCTCCTTGCCATAGCCCTCGATCCGCTCCTTGAGCCAGGCCGACTGCTCAGGGTCCGAGATGTGCATGTACTGTAGCGCGAAGGTGCCGCAGTAGGTGCGCTTCACCAGCGCGATGATCTGGTTCATCGTCGCGATCTCGAGGCCGAGCACGTTGTCGATGAAGATCGGCCGGTCCATGTCGGCCTTGGTGAAGCCGTAGTTCGCGGGGTCCAGCTCAGGGTGCGGGTTGTCCTCACGCAGGCCCAGCGGATCGAGATCGGCGGCAAGATGGCCGCGGATCCGGTAGGCGCGGATGATCATCAGCGCGCGGATGCTGTCGAGCACGGCGGCACGCAGCTGCTGCTCGGACAGGCCCACGCCCTTTTCGGCGGCCTTGGCGGCGATCTTGTCGCGCGCGCCCTTGGCCTCGGCCGGGGCGGCCCATTGGCCGTCGAGCGCCGCCGTCAGGTCGTCGTTGGGCTGCATCGGCCAGTCGCTGCGCCCCCAGGAGGGGCCCGCCGCCTCGGCGCGGGCGTCCGAGCCGGCGTCACCGAGGCTGCGAAAGAACTCCTGCCAGGTCTCGTCGACGCTCGACGGATTCTCGGCATAGCGCGCGTGAAGCTGCTCGATGTAATCGGCGTTCGCGCCCTGCAGGAAGGAAGAGGCGTGGAACACGTCGTTGGGGCTTTGCTCGGTCATGGCAGGATCCTCGATCCTCGGGGCAAAAAAACGGAGGCGCCGGGCCCAGATAGGGCGCGCGGCGCGGATGTCAGGGGGAGGGGGCGCGAACGTCCCCTCCCGAAGGGTCTCAGCCGATCGCCTTGAGCACGGCT
Organism: uncultured Limimaricola sp.; assembly: GCF_964022235.1. Lineage (NCBI taxonomy): Bacteria > Pseudomonadati > Pseudomonadota > Alphaproteobacteria > Rhodobacterales > Paracoccaceae > Limimaricola > uncultured Limimaricola sp. The sequence continues at coordinate 279,810 of NZ_CAXHZL010000001.1, forward strand.
TCGCCGAGCGAGGCAGGGCTGTCGGCGACCACGATCCCGGCGCGCTTCATCGCCTCGATCTTGCTCTCCGCGTCGCCCTGACCGCCCGAGACGATCGCGCCCGCGTGGCCCATGCGACGGCCCGGAGGGGCGGTGCGCCCGGCGATGAAGCCGGCGGTGGGCTTCCAGCGCCCGGCCTTCTTCTCGTCGGCAAGGAACTGCGCCGCTTCTTCTTCGGCGGTGCCGCCGATCTCGCCGATCATGATGATCGACTGGGTCTCGGGGTCGGCGAGGAACATCTCGAGGATATCGATGTGCTCCGAGCCCTTGACCGGGTCGCCGCCGATGCCGACGGCGGTGGACTGGCCGAGGCCCGAATCCGAAGTCTGCTTGACCGCCTCGTAGGTCAGCGTGCCCGAACGCGACACGACGCCGACCGAGCCACGCTTGTGGATGTGGCCGGGCATGATGCCGATCTTGCAGGCGTCGGGGGTGATGACACCGGGGCAGTTCGGCCCGATCAGACGGGTCTTGGAATTGATGAGGGCGCGCTTGACCTTCATCATGTCGAGCACCGGGATGCCTTCGGTGATGCAGATCACCAGCTCCATCTCGGCGTCGATCGCCTCCATGATGGAGTCCGCGGCGAAGGGCGGCGGCACGTAGATGACGCTCGCGTTGGCTCCGGTGCGGGCCTTGGCTTCGTGCACGCTATCGAACACGGGCAGGTCGAGATGCGTCTGACCGCCTTTGCCGGGGGTCACGCCGCCGACCATCTTGGTGCCGTAAGCGATGGCCTGCTCGGTGTGGAAGGTGCCTTGGCTGCCGGTGAGACCCTGGCAGATGACCTTGGTGTTTTCGTCGACGAGAATCGCCATTGCTGTTATCCCTTCACCGCTTTGACGATCTTCTCGGCGGCGTCGGACAGGTTGTCCGCCGCGATCACGTCGAGACCGGAATTGTTGATGATCTCCTTGCCCTGATCGACGTTCGTCCCTTCGAGACGCACGACCAGCGGCACCTTCAGGCCGACCTCTTTCACGGCCGCAATCACGCCTTCGGCGATGACGTCGCAGCGCATGATGCCGCCGAAGATGTTGACCAGGATGCCTTTGACGTTCTGGTCGGAGGTGATGATCTTGAAGGCCTCGGTGACCTTCTCCTTGGTCGCGCCGCCGCCCACGTCGAGGAAGTTGGCGGGCTCGGCGCCCTTCAGCTTGATGATGTCCATCGTCGCCATGGCGAGGCCAGCGCCGTTCACCATGCAGCCGATCTCACCGTCGAGCGCGATGTAGTTCAGGTCGTACTTCGAGGCGGCCAGCTCCTTGCTGTCCTCCTCGGTCTCGTCGCGCAGGGCGGCGATGTCGTCATGGCGGTAGATCGCGTTGCCGTCGAAGCCCATCTTTGCGTCGAGGCACTTCAGGTCACCCTTGTCGGTGACGATCAGCGGGTTGATCTCCAGCATCTCCATGTCCTTCTCCGTGAAGAGACGGTAGAGATTGTCCATCAGCTTGACGCATTGCTTGACCTGCTGGACCTTGAGGCCGAGCGAGAAGGCGATGCGGCGGCCGTGGAACGGCTGGTAGCCGGTGGCCGGATCGACCGAGAAGGACAGGATCTTCTCGGGCGTGGAGGCGGCGACCTCCTCGATGTCCATGCCGCCTTCGGTCGAGCAGACGAAGGAGATGCGCGAGGTGGCGCGGTCGACCAGCAGCGCGAGGTAAAGCTCGGTCTCGATCTCCGAGCCGTCCTCGATGTAGATGCGGTTGACCTGCTTGCCCGCCGGGCCGGTCTGGTGCGTGACCAGCGTGCGGCCGAGCATCTTCTTGGCCTCTTCGGCCGCCTCTTCGACGGAACGGGCCAGGCGCACGCCGCCCTTTTCGCCGGCGTCGGCTTCCTTGAAGCTGCCCTTGCCGCGGCCGCCTGCGTGGATCTGCGCCTTGACCACCCAAAGCGGGCCGTCGAGTTCGCCAGCCGCGGTCTTTGCCTCTTCCGCGCGCATCACCGGACGCCCGTCGGAAACGGGGGCGCCATAGCTGCGCAGAAGGGCCTTGGCCTGGTATTCGTGGATGTTCATGGACCGGTCCTCGGTTGCCGTGATTTGGCCCCTTCAAACACATGCCAAGGCGCGAAAGAACAGGTTTCGGAGGAAGGTCGGCGGAAATCCGACATATGTGATCACACGATTTCAAAGTGTGATCACAGGCATGTCGGCCCTGCTGCGAAATGCCGCGCTGCGGCGATTCGAGCGGCAACGAAAAAGGGCGCCCCGAGAGGCGCCCTTCAAGCCGAATTCCCGTCTGGGATCAGGAGAGGCTGGAGTCGATGCCCTTGCAGGCGTCGACGAGGCCACGGACCGCCTCGACCGACTTGTCGAACATTGCCTGCTCGTCGCGGTTCATCTTGATATCGATGACCTTCTCGACGCCGCCGGCGCCGATGACGGTGGGCACGCCCACATACATGCCGTTCAGGCCGAGCGCGCCGTCGACATAGGCGGCACAGGGCAGGACGCGCTTTTGGTCCTTGAGATAGGCCTCGGCCATCTCGATGGCAGAGGTGGCGGGGGCGTAGAAGGCCGAGCCGGTCTTCAGCAGGCCGACGATCTCGGCGCCACCGTCACGGGTGCGCTGGATGATCGCGTCGAGCTTTTCCTGCGTGGTCCAGCCCATCTGCACCAGATCGGGCAGGGGGATGCCGCCGACGGTGGAGTAACGAGCCAGCGGCACCATGGTGTCGCCGTGGCCGCCGAGCACGAAGGCGGTGACGTCCTTCATCGAAACCTCGAACTCGAGGCTGAGGAAGTGGCGGAAGCGGGCGCTGTCGAGCACGCCGGCCATGCCGCAGACCTTCTCATGTGGCAGGCCCGAGAATTCGCGCAGGGCCCAGACCATCGCGTCGAGCGGGTTGGTAATGCAGATGACGAAGGCGTTGGGCGCGTGCTTGGCGATGCCCTCGCCGACCGACTTCATGACCTTGAGGTTGATGCCCAGAAGGTCGTCGCGGCTCATGCCGGGCTTGCGCGGCACGCCGGCGGTGACGATGCACACGTCGGCGCCGGCGATGTCGGCGTAGTCGTTGGTGCCCTTGAGGGCGGCGTCGAAGCCCTCGGCCGGACCGGATTCGGCGATATCCAGCGCCTTGCCCTGGGGGGTGCCTTCGGCAATGTCGAACAGCACGACATCGCCGAGTTCCTTGATCGCGGCGAGATGGGCGAGCGTGCCGCCGATCTGACCGGCGCCGATGAGGGCGATCTTGGGTCTGGCCATGAATGGCTCCTGTCGAGAATGGTTTTGCGAGGCTTTGCCTAAGCCGTGCCAGACCCTCTTGCAAGCCTGAGGCGGGCTTCAGAGCCCTGACGCCCGATGTTTGCGCAAACGCAAACGGCCGCCCCGAAGGGCGGCCGCGTGGTCGATGAGAGGTCCGTTACTGCGCGGCGGGCGCGGTCTCGGTCTCCATTTCGACGTTGGCGTCGGTTTCCATCGCCTCGGCCGGAGCTTCGTACTTCGGCAGCGCCTTCAGCTCGTCTTCGGTCGCGCTGATGTAGACGCGGATGTCCGAGCCTTCTTCGTTGCTCAGGATCTGCAGGTCCTCGAAGTTCACGGCGACCTTCTTTTCGCCGATGCCGAGGAAACCGCCGACGCCGATCACGGCCTGAGTGATCTCGCCGCTGTCGGAGGCCACGAGGTCCTCGATCTCGCCGATGTTCTCGTCATTGGCGCCGTAAACGGTCGCACCGGTGATCTCATCGGTGCTCAGATCGGTAATGGCGGTCGTGGTGTAGCCTTCACGCTCGACCATGCCGGCGGTGGTCGCACCGGCGGCCGGAGCCGTTGCGGTGTCGGTCATCGCGGCATCGCCCTCGGCCATTTCCTCGTTGGCGTCCTGCATCTCCTCGGCGGCCTCTTCCTGGCCTTCGGCCATGGCTTCGGCGGCGTCCTCGGTGTCGCCTTCGGCCATCTCGTCGGCAGCCTCGGCTTCGCCCTCGGCCAGCTCTTCAGCGGCCTCTTCCTGCTCGTCCATGGCTTCGTCGCTCGGCTCGCCGTCGACGAGCTGCTGCGTGTCCTCGGCCAGATCGGAGGCCTCGTCCGACACTTCGGCGGTCAGGCTGCCCGGTTCGGCACCGGCTTCGGCTTCGACTTCGGCCTCACCATCGGCCATCGTCGCGGTCGCGGCGGCGGTCGCCGCGGCACCGGTCTGCTCGACCATGCCCGGCTCGGCGGCTTCGCCGTCGCTCATTGCGACACCTTCGTCGGACGCGCGTTCGAAACCAGGAGCGGCTTCGAGAGCTTCCTGAGTCGAGTTGACCACTAGGAACCGCTCACCGTTTTCGTCGTCATAGGTGCGGATCTGATCCATGGTGATGGCGACGTCTTTTTCGCCAATTCCAAGGAAGCCGCCGACGCCGACAATCACGGCCTGAACCGAGCCGTCCTCGGAGATCACGAGGTCGTTGATCTCGCCGATGTCGTCCCATTCCTGGTCGGCAAAGTTGATCATGTCACCGTTGGTGCCGAGTTCCTGCTCGGAGGCATAGATGCGCATCCCCATCAGGTTGGAGGCGTAAAAGTCGTCAGCGGTAACTTCGAATGCGCCCATGCCCATGGTGTGGGATTCGGCGTAAGCGGTCGTGCCCATGACGAGCGCGGTCGCAGCGGATGTAAGAAGAAGTTTCATCGTTCCAGAACCTTTCGTCCTTCACCGGGCCCCGCTTCCCTTTTCGGGGATCACTGGCCCGTGTCTGACGGAAGAACACGCGGTCCACGCATGGGTTGCATGGCTGGAAAGATATTTTTCGACATTGAACGGAGGTGGCTGATTTCGGCGCAGCCATTGGCTCGAATCCGGCCGGATTTGGCCGAAATCCCCGGTTCAGGCCTCCGGGTCGACCGATGGCAGGGCTTCGGCCAGCATTTCGAAAGCCTGTCCCGCTGCCAAGAGGCAGCTTTGCCCATCGGCGCGGGTCACCAGAAGGGTCCAGCTGCCGGTGGTGTCGGAGGCGAACACTTCGATCACTTGGTTCGCGCCGTCGAGTGCGATGGCCTGACGGCTTTCGCCGTAGCGCTCGGCCAGTTGTGTGACGATCATGTCATGCGCGCCGCAGCGCGGGGCCGAGGCGGCGGGCAGGGCCAGGGCACAGAGCGGCAGCGCAAGCAACATCATCCGGGTCGGGGTCATCGCGGTCTCCTTGAAAAGGGATCGGCTTGGGGCCTTGGATGCAGATTGCCGAAACGGGGCGAAGATGCCGTTAACGGGGCCACCGTTGCGCCCGCGCGTTTCGCGCGGCACTGTCGGGCGCGCCCCCTGCCAAAGGTCCGTTCATGCCGTTCCGCTCTGTCTTGTATGTCCCCGCCTCGAACCTCCGCGCCATGGAAAAGGCCCGCAGCCTGCCGTGCGATGCGGTGATCTATGATCTCGAAGATGCGGTCGCCCCCGCCGCCAAGGAGGCCGCGCGCAAAAGCCTCGGGGCCGCGCTGGCTAAGGCCGGATCACAGGGCAGGACCCGGCTGGTACGGGTCAACGGCCTTGGCTCGCCTTGGGGCGACGCGGACCTCTCGGCATCGGAGGCATGGGACTGCGATGGCGTGGTGGTACCCAAGGTCGATGGCCCGGCCGATCTCGACGCGGTGGCGGTGCGCACCGCACGTCCGCTCTGGGCGATGATCGAGACCGCGCGCGGCGTGCTGGCGGCCAACGAGATCTGCGCGCATCCCCGCCTTGCGGGGATCATCATGGGCACCAACGATCTGGCCCGCGAGATCGGTCTGCGCGCCCGTGCCGACCGGATGCCGCTCTGGACCGCGCTGCAGGGCACGCTTCTCGCGGCGCGGGCGCGTGGGGTGCTGGCGATCGACGGGGTGTGCAATGCTCTGGACGACACGGCCCGTCTCGTGGCGGAGTGCGAACAGGGGCGCGACATGGGTTTTGACGGCAAGAGCCTGATCCATCCCGCGCAGATCGGGGCCGCCAACAGGGTCTTTGCCCCGAGTGCCGAGGAAATCGACCTCGCCCGCCGCCAGATCGCGGCCCATGAAGCGGTGCTGGCGCAAGGGCAGGGGGTCGCGGTGGTCGATGGCGAGATCGTCGAGGCGTTGCATATACAGAGCGCGCAGGCGACGCTCGATCTGGCCCGGATCATCGAGGCTGGGATCACGGGGAAGAAGGTGACGTCATGATACTCTTGGTGCTGGGCCTCGGCCTATGGAGTGCTGCGCATCTCATGCCCCAGCTCGCCCCCGGCCTGCACGCCCGGTTGGGAAAGCGGTCGCGCCCGGTGATCACCGTCGCGGTGCTGCTCGGCCTGCTCCTGATGATCCTCGGCTATCTCGGCTGGGACTCGGAGTATCACCGGACACCCGCTGCGTGGACGCGGCATCTCAATAACCTGATGATGCTGATTGCGGTCTATCTTTTTGCGGCATCGGGCGCGAGGACGCGTCTTGCCGTGGCGCTGCGCCATCCGCAGCTTCTGGCGGTGTCGCTGTGGTCCGGGGCGCATCTGCTGGCCAACGGGTCATGGTCGGCCCTGGTGTTGTTCGGTGGCATCGGGGGCTGGGCGGTGCTGGAGATGGCGCTGCTCGATGCGCGCAAGCCTTCCCCGATCCCGACGGCCCCCGCGACCATGGCACGGGAGTTGCGTGCCGCGATCATTGCGGTGGTGGTTTTCATCCTGATCGGGCTGGTGCATGGCTGGATCGGACCCAACCCTTTCGGAGCCATGTCATGAAGATCTACCGTTTTCTCACCGGAGATGACACCTCGGCCTTTTGTCACAAGGTCACCGAGGCGCTGTCCAAGGGCTGGGAGCTTTATGGAGAGCCCAGCTATGCCTACGACTCCGCCAACGGCGTGATGCGCTGCGGGCAGGCCGTCACCAAGGAGGCAGATGTCACCTATTCGGCGGACCTCAAGCTCGGTCAGCTCTGAACGAGAGGCGGATCGTCGCAGGATCTGGGCAAGCACATCCGCACGCCTAGTTCCCGAACATGCCGGGCCAACAGACCGCTCAGTCACCGCCAATTCGTGTGATCACAGTTTCGAACACTGTGATCACGGCCAGCGGATTCTTGCCCTCTGCGGTGAATTTTCCACGCTTTGGGCTGTCGTCACGGGTGACAGCCCGCCCAAAATCGCTAGGGATAACCCAGCCGGGGCCGCCCATGCGCAGGCCCGCACGCCAGATAAGGACGACGCCATGGCCGACGTGAACCGGGGCAACCGCCCGCTTTCGCCCCATATGACGATCTACAGATGGCCGATCACCGCGATCACCTCGATCCTGACCCGGATCACCGGCAACGCCATGATCGTGTCGGCGGCGCTGATCGTCTGGTGGTTCGCCGCAGCCGCGGCGGGACCGGCGAGCTTTGCCACGGCTGACGGCTTTCTGCGCAGCTGGTTCGGCGATCTGGTGATGTTCTTTTCGGTCCTGGGCCTGTGGTATCACACGCTGGCGGGTATCCGGCATCTGATCTGGGACGAGGTGATGCTGCTGGAGATCGACAAGGCCGAACTGCTCAGCCAGATCATCCTGATCGTCTCGGTCCTGCTGACCATCTTCACCGTCGTCGTACTCTGAGGGGCATCCGCATGGCTTACCTGACCGACCGCAAGCGTGCCCATGGCCTCGGGGCCTCGCACTCCGGCACCCGCCAGCACTGGCGCATGAGCATCTCCTCGGTGGCGCTCGCGATCCTGATCCCGCTGTTCGTCTTCACCTTCGGCGCCATTCTGGGCGGCACCTACGAAGAGGTGGTGATCTATTACCAGCGGCCGATCCCGGCGGCGATCGCCGTGCTGACCTTCGTCGTCGGCTTCTGGCACTTCCGCGCCGGTGCCCAGATCATGATCGAGGACTATGCCCAGGGCTTCACCCGCCGGGCGCTGATCGTCGGCGTGACCTGTCTTTCCTATGCTTTGGCCGCGATCGGCGTTCTCGCCCTGATCCGCCTCGCCCTCTGATCGGAGACCCCTCAATGGCAGCCTACGAATACGAGACCCACGAATTCGACGTGGTGGTGGTCGGCGCCGGTGGTGCCGGTCTGCGCGCGACCCTCGGCATGGCCGAACAAGGCCTGCGCACCGCCTGCATTTCCAAGGTCTTTCCGACCCGCTCCCACACCGTCGCGGCGCAGGGCGGCATCGCCGCCTCGCTTGGCAACATGGGCCCCGACAGCTGGCAGTGGCACATGTACGACACCGTGAAGGGCTCCGACTGGCTCGGCGACACCGACGCCATGGAATACCTCGCCCGCGAGGCGCCCAAGGCGGTCTACGAGCTCGAGCACTACGGCGTGCCGTTCTCGCGCACCGAAGAAGGCAAGATCTACCAGCGCCCCTTTGGCGGCCACACCACCGAATATGGTGAAGGCCCGCCGGTGCAGCGCACCTGCGCCGCCGCCGACCGAACCGGCCACGCAATCCTGCACACGCTCTATGGTCAGTCGCTCAAGCAGAAGGCCGAGTTCTACATCGAGTATTTCGCCATCGACCTGCTGATGGACGATGACGGCACCTGCCGTGGCGTTCTGGCGTGGAAGCTCGATGACGGCACGATGCATGTCTTTGCCGCCAAGACCGTGGTTCTGGCCACTGGCGGTTATGGCCGCGCCTATTTCTCCGCGACCTCGGCGCACACCTGTACCGGCGATGGCGGCGGCATGGTAGCGCGCGCGGGCCTGCCGCTGCAGGACATGGAGTTCGTGCAGTTCCACCCGACCGGCATTTATGGCGCGGGCTGCCTCATCACCGAAGGCGCGCGCGGCGAGGGCGGCTACCTCACCAACTCCGAAGGCGAGCGCTTCATGGAACGCTATGCTCCGACCTACAAGGATCTCGCGTCGCGCGACGTGGTCTCGCGCTGCATGACAATGGAGATCCGCGAGGGGCGTGGCGTCGGCAAGGATGGCGACCACATCCATCTCCACCTCAACCACCTGCCGCCCGAGACCCTGGCCGAACGTCTGCCCGGCATCTCGGAATCGGCGCGGATCTTCGCAGGCGTGGATCTGACGAAAGAGCCGATTCCGGTGCTGCCGACCGTGCACTACAACATGGGCGGCATCCCCACGAACTACTGGGGCGAAGTACTCAACCCGACCGCCGAGAGCCCCGATGCCGTCACGCCGGGCCTGATGGCCGTGGGCGAGGCGGGTTGCGCGAGCGTCCACGGCGCGAACCGCCTCGGCTCCAACTCGTTGATCGACCTCGTGGTCTTCGGCCGCGCCGCGGCGATCCGTGCGCGTGAAGTCGTCGATCCCTCGACGGCGGTGAAGGCCCCGGCCAAGGCCGCCATAGAGAAGGCCTTCGAGCGCTTCGACGGTCTGCGCCACGCCAAGGGCGGCACGCCGACCGCCGAGCTGCGCCTCGAGATGCAGCGCAACATGCAGGCCGATGCGGCGGTGTTCCGCACCGACAAGACCCTCGCCGAGGGCATGCACAAGATGGAGGCCACAGCAGCGAAGATGGGCGACATCCATGTCACCGACCGCAGCCTCGTGTGGAACTCGGACCTGATGGAGACGCTGGAGCTGGCGAACCTCATGCCCAACGCCCTAGCCACCATCACCGCCGCCGAGGCGCGCAAGGAAAGCCGTGGCGCGCATGCGCATGAAGACTATCCGGACCGCAACGACGACGAATGGCGCAAGCACTCGCTCGCTTGGGTCGATGGTGCCAAGGCGCGGCTCGACTACCGGCCCGTGCATCTCGACCCGCTGACCACCGAGGCCGAGGGCGGCATCGAAATGAAGAAGATCGCGCCCAAGGCGCGGGTGTACTGATGCGTGGCGCGCTCCTGCTGGCGCTGCCGCTCTTCGCGGCGGCCTGCACGCAGACCCCGCTGTCGCCTCTCGACGCGGCGCGGGTCTGCGAACAGCGCGCGCGCGCCGCGCAGGGGCCCACGGGCAGTGTCAGCGTCGGTGCCAGCTCGCGCAGCGGGCTGTCGTCGGGCATCTCGATCGGGGTGACCGACGACTACCTGCGCGGCCGCGACCCCTATGCTGTCTACGAGGACTGCGTGGTGGCGCGAAGCGGTCAGGCGCCCGTGCGACCGCCGAGGCTCAGGTGAACGCCGCGGCTCGAACCGATGGGGTGGCGTGGCACGAGGCAGGCGCCACGGCGCGCCTGCGTCATGTCCACCTGATCGACACGGCCTGTGCCTCCGACAATCTCGGCGACGAGATCATCATGGAGCGGTGCCGCGCCGAGATCGCGCCGCTGCTGCGCGACGCCTATGTTACCACCTCGGCCGGGCATGACGGTCTCGGTCCCTCGGGCCGCCGCGCCGCCGCCGCCGCCGACATGGTGCTCATGCTCGGGACCAACGCGCTTTCGGCGCGGTTACGGCTCGGCTCGGATTACATGTGGCGGATCATGCCGCGCGATTTGTCCGCACTGCGCGGCAAGGTCGTGCTGGTAGGGGTCGGCGGCAATCGCGACTTCGATCGCGTGCACCCGCTGCAACGCCGCCTGCTGCGTCACATCCTGTCGCATGATCACGTCCATTCGGTGCGCGATCACATCGCCCTGAGGCTTCTGGAGCAGATTGGCCTCAAGGGCGTGATGACCTCCTGTCCGACGCTGTGGTCGGTGCCGCCCGAAATGACGGGGGCGGGCCCGGCGCGGCGTGTGGTGATGACGCTGACACGGCACTTGGCCCATGACAGCGACGCGGGCCTGCTCACGGCGCTGCGAGAGGTGTATGACGAGGTCTGGTTCTGGCCGCAGCAGCCGCGCGATCTCGTGCATATGCGCAGCCTGCCGGGACATGAGGGCGTGCGCGTTCTGCCGCCCAATCTCGCGGCCTATGATGCGTTTCTGGCAGCCGGGCCGGTCGATGTGGTCGGCACCCGTCTGCACGGTACGATCCGTGGTCTGCATCATGGCCAACGCGCGCTCGTGGTCGAGGTTGATCACCGGGCCCGCGAGATTGCCGGTCATTCGGGACTTGCCTCGATCCGCCGCGAGGAGATTGCGGAGGGTGCGCTGCCCGACCGTCTGCGCGGGGCCTGGCAGCAGCGCATGACCCTTCCCTTGGAGGCCATCGCGGCCTTCACGAGCCAATTCGACCCGGTGCGGAGTCCGAACCCGGAGACCGCCGTTCCGACCCCCCATTTCGACAAGAGGTGACCCATGGTCCAACTGACGCTTCCCAAGAACAGCCGGATCACCCACGGGAAGACCTGGCCCAAGCCCGAGGGTGCGAGCAACCTGCGTAAGGTCCAGATCTACCGCTGGAACCCTGATGACGGAAAGAACCCGCGCGTCGACACCTACTTCGTCGATGTCGACAACTGCGGCCCGATGATTCTCGACGCTCTGATCAAGATCAAGAGCGAGATCGACCCGACGCTGACCTTCCGCCGCTCGTGCCGCGAGGGGATCTGCGGCTCCTGCGCGATGAGCATCGACGGCATCAACACGCTGGCCTGCACCTATGGCATCGACGACGTGAAGGGCGACATCAAGATCTACCCGCTGCCGCATATGCCCGTGGTCAAGGATCTGATCCCCGATCTCACGCATTTCTATGCGCAGCACGCGAGCATCAAGCCGTGGCTGGAAACCGAGACCAACACCCCCGCCAAGGAGTGGCGTCAGTCGATCGAGGACCGCCGCAAACTCGACGGTCTGTATGAGTGCATCATGTGCGCGTCTTGTTCGACCGCCTGCCCGTCCTACTGGTGGAACGGCGATCGCTATCTCGGACCGGCAGCACTCCTGCATGCCTACCGCTGGATCGTCGACAGCCGCGACGAGGCCACGGGCGAGCGGCTCGATGATCTCGAGGACGAGTTCAAGCTCTACCGCTGCCATACCATCATGAACTGCGCCAAGACCTGCCCCAAGGGGCTCAACCCGGCCAAGGCGATCCAGTCGATCAAGCACATGATGGTCGAGCGGGCTGTCTGATGAAGTCGCCGCCTGACGCCGCTGCGCGCCGGGCGGCCACCCCGGTTCTCGTCTATCCCGAAGGGAGCCTGACGCCGCCGCCGATGGAGCTCTTCCTGCGAGCGGCACGAGACGCGGTGGAGGTGGCACAGGTCACCATACCGCCGCGCGACGCGGCCACTATCGAGGTTCCTGCGGGCCATATCCTGCGGCTTGGCTGCCCCGACGGTCCGCAGGTCGGGGATCTGAACCTATTTGCGAAGGACGACCTCTCCGAGCGGTTCTTCTCGGGCAAGACCCGCGCACTCCACGGCACCCACGTAAGCACCGGCGACCGGCTTTGGTCGTGTTTTCCGTATCTGCGCCCGATGGCCACGATCATCGCCGACAGCCTCGACTGGTACGGGATCGACGCCGATGGCGGGGCCGTGCACGACGTGATCGGCACGCGCTGCGATCCCTACACGCATCAGCTGCTTTCGGGCCGTAACTACGACCGCTGTTGCCACTCGAACCTGACGCGCGCGCTGGCGGCGCATGAAGGACTGTCTCTGAGCAAAGCAGAGACACATGTGCATGATGTGTTGAACGTCTTCATGTGCACGGGCTTCACCCGCGACTCGGGCCGCTATTTCATGAAGGCGAGCCCGGTCAGGGCAGGGGACCACCTCGACCTCTTCGCCGAGATCGATCTGCTCGCGGTGATGAGCGCGTGTCCGGGTGGCGATTGTGGGTCGGAGCATTCGAGCGACCGCGCCGCTTGTTTCCCGCTGTCGATGGCTGTGCTACGTCCTGCACGAGGGGCGCTGGAGGGCTGGGACAGTCCGCGGCGCAACGGCTATACGGGCGGACACGGGATCTAGGCGAAGGCGGCTTCAAGCGCGATCTCGACCATGTCGCCGAAGCTTCGCTCGCGGTCGATTGCGGGCAGATCCTCACCGGTGACGAGATGATCCGATACGGTCAGCACAGCCAAAGCGCGGCGCCCGTGGCGGGCCGCCAGCGTGTAAAGCTCTGCCGCCTCCATTTCCACGGCAAGAATGCCGTGGCGCACCATTTGATCGTGGAGGTCGGGGCGCTCGTCGTAAAACGTGTCAGAGGAATAGATCCCGCCGACATGCACGGCGGTACCCCGGCGAGCGGCAGCGTCATGGGCCGCGCGCAAAAGCCCATAATCGGCATGCGGCGCGTAATGAATTTCGCGCAGCATCGCACGCGAGGGGTTTCCGACACTTGACGCCGTCATGGCGAGGATTACATCGCGAACCGCGATATCCGCCCGCATCGCACCACAGGATCCAATGCGGATCAGGGTCTGTACGTCATAGTCGCGGATCAATTCATTGGCATAGATCGACAGCGACGGCATTCCCATGCCGGAGCCTTGAATGGTCACCTCATGACCACGCCATGTCCCGGTAAAACCGAACATGCCGCGCACCTCGTTGATGCAGCGCGGCGCATCGAGAAAGGTTTCGGCAGCCCATTTTGCACGCAGCGGATCGCCGGGCATGAGAACCGTCTGGGCGATTTCGCCGGGGGTCGCTCCGATATGCGTACTCATGCGCCGCTCGCCTGAAAAGAGAAAGTGGCCGGGCGAGGTCGCCCGGCCAATGGAACTTTAGATTTCGAAATCGGAGATCGGACGCCCGGCGGCCTCGGCCTCGTTGATCCAGCGCGGTTTTCTGCCACGGCCGGACCAAGTCTGGGTCGGATCTTCGGGGTTGCGGTATTTCGCAGGGTTCTTGGTCTTGGACTTTCGGGCTTTGCCCGCGGACTCCGCGAGATCAGCCAAAGAAAACCCATGCTCTGCTGCAGCCCGTTCGGCGGCGTCCAATGCGGCTTTGCGCTCGCGCTGGGAAACGGTCGACAAAGCCTCATCGATATCCTTGCGAAGCTTTTCAAGTTCCTTACGAGACATCTCGTGGAGGTTGTTGTCCATGTGAATGGTCTTCCTGTTGAATGGTCCCAAGTATTGACCATCATTCATTGCAATGATCAACAAGAAGCTGCGAGCTGTCCAAAAGGCTAAGTCGGCCTATTTCGCCGTGGATTTTCTAGAAACGATCAGTCTGGCCACATCTTCAAGCAATTCGTAGGCCGTCGTTTTCGCCAAATTTCGTAGCGTCATCACGTCCCGCAATTCTTTGGCACCGACTTCGTCGCCGTCGAAGGCGATATACCCCTGTGCCGGGATCGACCCAAGCCCGGCGTTTCGCAAAGACGCCAGAGTGGCGCTGGCCATTCGGATCGATTGCTCCGATCCAAGGCAAAAGAGCAATGCATGAGGCCGTTCTCGTAGCACCGCGTCTGTAATTTCGGCCGGAGACAGCCGCGCTCCGGGGTCGCGAAGATCGATGCCGCAATCCTTCGCGGTGCGAAAAACAGGATGCTCGATCCAAGGGCGGGCATCGAGACCGAGACGTACCAGCATCAGCGTGACGGGACGGGCCAGCCCTTGGGCGGCCTGCGCCAGCCGTTCGCGCGCCGGAGCCAGATCGGCAGGTGGCGGTGCGGGAGCGATCGAGTCGGAGCGTCGACGGGTCGAGAGCGCCGCGGTCAGCACCGCGGTCCATTCGCCCGTGGTCACCCCTGCCTTGGCGCAGGCCACCGACGGGCCCATGACGTTGATGCCGCGCTTTGCGGCCTCGCGTAGCGCCAGTAGGGATTTCTGAACGGCATTGCCGTCCCGCTCCTGACGCCAGCGCGCAAGCGCCGCGCGCCTGTCGGGCTCCGCCTCGCAGGCCGTTTCCTGCGCCGAACGCCGGGAAGGCGTACCGCAGGGCAGGGGGGCGAAGCAGGGCTCGGGCGATCCTTTGGCCTCGCGCCGTTCGAGGGCGGCGCGCAAGATGTGCGGCTCGGGGGGGTGAGTTTCGGAGAAACCCGGACCGGTCTCGGAAAGATAGAGCACCAGATCGTCGCGCGGAGCAAAGCCCGCCCCGTGCCGTTCCGCAAGCAGCGCCTGCCACAGCTGTGCGAGACATGCGCCCGCTGCGCGATCGCCGGGCGTATCGCCGGACATGACGAACTCGATGCCCCCGGCGGCCGCAAGCAGGTGCTGCGGTCTCTCACGCCGTGCCGTCGCCGCCAGCAGGGCCAGACCTGATTGCAGCGCATTGACGAGGGGAGCCACCGCATCGCCATCCACCGGGGCCGAAACCCGCAACCGGGCGCCGCGCATCTGCGGCAGGGCACGCCGGCTCCACGACAGCGTATCAGCCGCAAGGTCGAGCGCCGCCTCGGACGACCAGGCTGGCGCGGCGGGGCCATGGCGCACCCCGATCGCATCGTTGCACAGCGCGCCGCGCAGCCCGGATGCCCCCTCCGGGCGCCGTTCGGCCAACGCCGCCAGCATCGCCAGAAGCCAAGGCCCTGTCGCGTCGGATGCGATCACCACCGGCACGGCTCCCCCTTGCGGCAGCAGCGCCTCCAGATCGCCGAGATGGCTGATGGCAGGCCCGTCCCGGCCCACCAGCCCCGAAGCCAATGGATGATCGGAATCGAACCCCGCACGCGTCGGCAGGTCGGGATGCAGCACCACGGGGGCGGCATCGGCGGGCCGCCGGGAGGGGGAGGGAGGAGCGGTCATGGCATCGTCCGGTTCGCATGGGCGGGCAGGCGACCGGTCCCGCGGGTCCGGGTCGGGATCGGGGCCACCTTGCACAATAGGATTCCGCGTTCTGCGGGCCTTCATGATGAGCGCTCCGTCTCAAAGCGTCTAGCCCGGTCGCCGCCGTGGTCCCGTCGGAAGGGTCGCAATGGGCAAACTGGACCTGAAGGTGTGATCCAAACGCATCGTCTTGGCCCGTGAAAGCACAGCAGGGACGGGGGTGCGCGCGTCTCGGCGCTACCCACCGGAGCCGGTTTGCGTCAGGGTCGACGCATGTTCCGCCCCGTCGAAATCCCGCTTTGGCTGCTCGTCTTGATCGTGCTTTTCGCAGCGGTCACCTTTGCCTCGCATTTTCTGTTCCCATCGGTGCGCTGGTTCTTTCGCAAACGGATGGAGCGCGCGGTGGCGCGGCTCAACACCCGGCTGGCCCGGCCGATCGAGCCGTTCAAGCTGGCACGTCGCCATGACATGATCCAGCGGCTGATCTACGATCCCGCCGTCGCGCAGGCGATCGTCGAACATGCCCAAAGCCACGGCGTTCCCGAGAACGTGGCTTTCGAGCAGGCCCGCGACTACGCGCGTGAAATCGTGCCCTCGTTTTCGGCCACCGCCTATTTCACCTTCGGGATCCGTTTCGCCAAATGGCTCAGCCGGGCGCTCTATCGCATCCGACTGGGGGCGTTCGACCGCGCCGAGCTCGATGCGATCGATGCGAATGCGGCCGTGGTCTTCGTGATGAACCACCGCTCCAACATGGACTATGTGCTGGTCACGTGGCTCGCCGCGCGCACCTCGGCGCTGTCCTACGCGGTGGGGGAATGGGCGCGGGTCTGGCCGCTATCGTCGGTGATCCGGGCAATGGGGGCCTATTTCATCCGCAGGCGCGAAAGGGGCGTGCTCTATCGCCGGGTGCTGCAACGCTATGTGCAGATGGCGACGGCGGGGGGCGTGGCGCAGGCCATCTTTCCCGAAGGCGGACTAAGCCTTACGGGGCGCGTGGCCGCGCCCAAGACCGGGCTTTTGGGACATATCGTCGAGGATTTCGCGAACCATCCCCGCGACGTGATCTTCGTGCCGGTGGCGCTCAACTACGATCGCGTGCTCGAGGATCGGGTGCTGATCGGTGCGGCGGAGGCGGGCAGCCGGCGGTTTCGCGTGCCGGCGTCGCGACTGGTGGGCGCGGTGCTTGGGCATTTGGGCCAGCGGATCACGGGGCGGTTTCGCGGCTATGGCACCGCTTCCGTCGGGTTCGGGCAACCGCTGTCGTTGGCCGAATACATGGGGGGCAAGGTGCCCGGCCCGCAGGACACGGCACGGCTGTCGCGCGAGATGATGCGCCGTATCGAGGCAGTGATGCCGGTCTTGCCGGTGCCGCTCGTCGCGGGGATCCTGCTCGAAGTCTCGCCGCTGCCGCCTGCGCGGATCGAGATTCGCGTCGCGGCGCGTCTGGGCATGTTGCACGCGCGCGGCGTGGCGCTGCCGCGCCGTGATGCCGCGCGGATCACGGCGGATGCGCTTGGAAACCTGATACAGCGCGGGTTGGTGGTCGAAGGGGGCGAGGGGCTCGCCCCCGCACCGGGAGCGGAGCCGGTGCTGCGCTTTTACGCGGCCTCGGTCGCGCATCATTTCGAACCTGTACGCCTCGCGGCCCCGAGCGAAGGTCTCAGCCCTCTTCCGCCACCGGCGCATTAAGCTCGAACGGGGCGGCAGGCGCCATGAGGTCATCGGTGCCAAGCTGGTTCGACGGCTTGGCCAGCATCGAGCGTACCACCCAGCGCAGTTCGCGCTCGGCGCGGGTAATCGCCACATAGGCAAGACGTTTCCACAATGGCTGCCCCGCTTCGACCCGACCCATCCGGGCGGCGATCTCGATGTCGGGGGCAAAGACCTGCACCGTGTCCCACTGGCTGCCTTGGGCCTTGTGGATCGTGACGGCGGCGCCGTGCAGGAATGTGGCCCCCATGCGCGCGGCATAGGGGATGAAGGGCTCGGCGTCGCCCTCTTGCTCGATCCGCACGATCGAGGCGGCCGAAAGCTGCGGCTCGGGCGCGCCCATCACGTGCAGCCGCGAAAACCCCGGCTTGCGACCGGGGCCCATGTAGACCACCTGCGCGCCCTTGATCAGACCGCGCGCTTCGAGGTCTAGCCGCTTCTTGCGGTGCTTCAAGGGCAACTCGATGCCGTCGCAGATCAGCGGCTCACCGGGCAGCAGGTCGCCCTCAGGCGCGCCGTAAGCCGCGCGGAAAGCGTGGATCAGCCGGATGCGCGTGGCGTTGCGCCAGACCAGCACGGGGCTGCGCGCCATCAGCTCGGCTTCGACCCGCCGCGCCATGACCACACGCTCATCGCGCGCGGCGGCCTCCTGCACCAGACGTTCGAAGGCATAGAAATCGACCTGCGGATCGGCCAGAGCATGGGCGAGGTCGAGGATCGGGTTGTCGGCGTCCTGTCGGTGGATACGGTGCAGGACGTGCTTGTCGGCGTCCTTCATCGTGTCGAACACCATGCCACCCGAGGACTGCACGGGCGGAAGCTGTGCCGGGTCGCCGAACAGCACCAGCGTCGGGAAAATCTCCTTCAGATCCTCGACCTGCTTTTCGTCGAGCATCGACGACTCGTCGATGAAGCCGATGTCGAGCGGCTCCTCGCGGCGCTTCCAGCCGGTGATGAAGTCCGAGCCCCTGAGCCCGGCGGCGGCGAGCGCGGCGGGCACCGAGCCATGCGTGGCAAAGGCATTGGCCGCCCGGGTCAGCGCCTCTTCGGTGAGGCCTTCGATGTTGGGCTTTTCACCATCGCCGCCGAGCCATTCGGCGATCTTCTCGTATTCGGGATCATAGACCGGAGTGTAGAGAATGCGGTGGATCGTCGTCGCCGGCACGCCGCGGTTGCGCAGCACGCTCGCCGCCTTGTTGGTCGGCGCGAGGACGGCCAGCGTGCGCCGGTCCTTCTTCTTTCGTCCCTCCCAATCGCCCGAGACGATGTCGACGCCCGCCTTCTTGAGTGCGGCGGTCAGCTCCGCGAGCAGCAGCGTCTTTCCCGATCCGGCCTTGCCGATGACGGCAATGGTGCGCTGCGCGTCCGAGGCGGGCGCACTCAGCAAATCGTCGTCGAGATCGACGCCCGTGAGGCGCAAAAGCTGCGTCACGGCATCCCAGGCTTCGGCTTGGTCGGAGGAGTACGTCACGGCGGGAAGTGTCATGGCGCGACCCTATCCGCGCGCCGCGGCGGGGGCCAGAGGGGGCGCTGCGCCTATTCGGCGCGGCTTTGCACGGGCGGCTGCCTCTCGACGCGCTCGGTGACCGGCACGGTGGCCATCTCGTGCACGGCCTGACCCGCGGCCTCCGACAGCTTGCGCGCAAGCTGCGGCAGGCCGTTGTGGCGGGCGTAGGCTTCGAGATCGGTCAACACGTCGAACATCCATCGATGTGACATCGGTGCTCCTCTTTGGCTGTGGCAGCTTAACCCGACCTCAGGCTAGCACGCCGGACCGCCCCTTCGGGAGCCTTGGAATAGAAGGGATTTTAGCCGCTCTCAGCGCCGCCAGCCGGCAAAGGCCGCCGAAGCTGCCCAACCTGCCATGATCGCCAGCGCCAGCGACAGCAGCCCATAAAGCGCGGCCTGCTCTTTCGAGAAGTCGTAGAGCCAGCGCTCGATGCCAACCTTGCGCACGCCGATCACCGTCTCGTAGCTGTCGATCACCGCGCCGCTGCGCGTCAGGAAAATCCGCGTGGTGTAGTTGCCCGCGACAAGATCGGCGGGCAGGGCAAGGGAGGTGCGAAACAGCGTCTCGCGATCGAGATCGACGGCCCCTTCCTGCAGACGGTAGACGTCCTGAGCCTTGCGAATCCGCACCAGCGCCGCGACGTGATCGGCGGTGTCGAAGTCGCGGTTGCCCGCTGCACGGATCGCGCGCGAAATCGACACCGCGAGCCGCAGATCCTCGGTGATGCTGAGCACATCGCCCAAGGGTGCCGTGGTGGCAACGGCGTAGAACGAAGGCGCGCCTTCGATCCGTACGGCATCGGCATTGACCCAGATCCCCGCGCGGCGCTCCTTGAGGCGCACGATGGCGGTCTCGGCCGGCCCTGCCACGGTGACGATCACCTCGAGCGGATCGGCGTTTACCGGCGGCGGGGCCTCGCGGCGGACCGCGCCGAAGATCAGGATCTCGGAGCCGTCGAAGGTCGCGGTGATCGCGACCTGATCGCGGCTCAGTCCCAGCACGATTTCCTCGGCGCGCGCCGTCTGACCGGGCAGAGCCAGCGCGATGAGCAGGAGCATCAACCGGATCATGACGCGGCCACCGACTGGATCTCGTAAAGCTCGGATGGGCGCAGAATGAGGCCCAATGCCAGCTGGCCGCAGACCCCGAGCACGAGGAGCGCCAGCAGGATGCGCAGCTGTTCGGCCTTCATCCGCGCGCCGATCCGCGTGCCGAGCTGCGCACCCACCACGCCCCCGGCGATCAGCAGGAGCGCCAGCGCGATATCCACCGTCTGGTTGGTGACCGCGTGCAGCATCGTGGTGAAGGCGGTGACGAAGATGATCTGGAACAGCGAGGTGCCGATCACCACCTTGGTCGGCATGCCGAGCAGGTAGATCATCGCGGGCACCATCACGAAACCGCCGCCCACGCCCATGATCGCCGCCAGAACCCCGACCGACAGCCCCACCAGAAGCGGCGGGATCGCCGAGATGTAGAGCCCCGAGACCCGGAACTTCATCTTGAGCGGCAACGCATGGACCCAGTAGTGCTTGCGCCGCTTGGGCCGCGCACCGGGACGGCGCGCCTTGACCAGAGCGTTCAGGCTCTCGATCAGCATCATCCCACCGACGGTGCCGAGAAAGATCACGTAACTCAGCTCGACCAGCAGATCGACCTGACCGCGCGCGCGCAGCCAGTTGAACACCACCATGCCCAGAGCAGAGCCGACAAGTCCGCCCGCGAGCAGCACCGATCCCATCGTCATGTCGACGGTGCGCCGTCTCAGATGCCCCAGAAGGGCCGAGAAGGACGAGGCGACGATCTGGTTGGTCGAGGTGGCCACAGCCACGGCGGGAGGGATTCCGGCGAGGAACAGCAGCGGCGTGATCAGAAACCCGCCGCCGACGCCGAACATGCCCGACAACACCCCCACCAGCCCACCGAGGCCGAGGAGCAGGAAGATGTTGACCGAAACCTCGGCGATGGGGAGATAGAGCTGCATGCGGGCCCCCGTGCGGTGGCGCCGATTAACGCAGTCTCGGCAGGGATTTCCAAGCCCCGGCGGTACAGATCGCCGCAATGCGGCATCTTGATCACCGTACCTGCCCGGGGTCGGGGAGGGGGCGGCCTGCCGCCCCCTTCGGTCTCAGCCCATGTCGCGCAGCATCCGGCGCAGCACCTGTTCGAGCTTGGCGGCACCCACGGGGGCCATCGCCTTGGTATGCTCGTGGCCGATGTTCTCGTCGGACATGCCGGCGGCCATGTTGGTGATCGCCGAGATGGCCAGCGCCTTCATGCCCATGAAGCGCGCGAGGATCACCTCGGGCACCGTCGACATGCCGACCGCATCGGCCCCCAGCGTACGGATTGCACGGATCTCGGCCGGGGTTTCGAAGGAGGGGCCGGAATACCACGCATAGACGCCCTCGTGCATCTCGACCTCTTCGGCCCGGGCCGCGGCACGCAAGAGGTTGCGCAGATCGGCGTCATGCGCATCGCCCATCGGCACGAAGCGCCGGTCGGTCTGCTCGCCGATCAGCGGGTTCAGCCCCGAGAAGTTGATGTGGTCCGACAGCGCCATGATCGAGCCGGTGGGCATTTCCGAGCGCAGGCTGCCTGCGGCGTTGGTCAGGATCACCGCTTCGGCACCGAGCTCCTTGAGCACTTCGAGCGGCAGCCGCATCTCGTTGGGGTTGCCGCGCTCGTAGTAATGCGCGCGGCCGCCGAAGACGGCGACGCGCTGGCCTTCGAGATCGCCCACGGCGAGCACCGGGTTGTGGCCCGACACGCCCGCATGCGGAAAGCCCGAAAGCTTGTCATAGGGAATGGTGACGCCGTCGACGGCGCCTGCAATGTGGCCCAGCCCCGATCCGAGGATCAGGCCGTATTTGACAGGGGCCGCTCCGGCTTGGGCCTTGATCAGGCCCGCAAGTTCAACGCTCTTTGACATAGGGTTCGCCTCCGGCGCGGGGCGGGATCGCGCGGCCGACAAAGCCCGCAAGGATCACCACCGTGAGAATATAGGGAAGGGCATCGAGCAGCTGCACGCCCACTTCGAAGCCAAGCGTGCCTTCGATCACGTCCGGGCGCAGCGCGAGGGCCTGCAGGAAGCCGAACAAAAGGCAGGCCCCGAGGGCGTACCATGGCCGCCACTTGGCGAAGATGAGGGCCGCGAGCGCGATGTAGCCGCGCCCCGCCGTCATGTCCTTGACGAAGCCCGCCTGAAGCCCGGTCGAGAGATAGGCCCCGGCGAGGCCGGTCAGCACGCCGCAGATCGCCACGGCGGCAAAGCGCAGCCCCACGACCGAGACACCGGCGGTGTCGACGGCGGCGGGGTTCTCGCCCACCGCGCGCAGGCGCAAGCCGAAGCGGGTGCGAAACAGTACCCACCAGGTCAGCGGCACCATCAGCAGGGCGACATAGACAAGCAGCGTGTGCCCAGAGATCAGCTCGGCGTAGATCGGCCCGAGGATCGGAATATCGCGCATCTCGGCGGCGAGCGGCAGGTCGATGGTCTCGAAGCGCGCATTGCCCGAAAGCTGCGGCGTGCGGCCGCCCTGACCGAACCAGCTTTGCGCGATGACGACGGTGAGACCGGCAGCGAGAAAGTTGATCGCGACGCCGGAAATGAGCTGGTTGCCCCGGAAGGTGATCGAGGCAAGGCCATGGATACCAGACAGCATCAGCGCCGCACCGATGCCGGCCAGCGTGCCGATCATTACCGAGCCGGTCACGGCGGCAACGGCGGCGGTGAGGAAGGCCGAAGCCAGCATCTTGCCTTCGAGGCCGATGTCGAAGATGCCAGCGCGCTCGGAGAACAGCCCGGCGAGACAGGCCAGCAGCAAAGGCGTGGCGAGGCGGATGGTGGTGTCGAGCACCTGCAGAAGGGTCAGGAAATCCATGGGCTCACTCCGCCGGTTCGGTCTTGCGGGCAGGCTTCGGCGCGGGCCGCAGCCTCAGAAAGATCGCTTCGAGCGGCATGCGCACCATGTTGTCGAGCGCACCGGTGAAGAGGATCACGAGGGCCTGGATCACCACGATCAGCTCGCGCGGGATCGAGGTCCAGAGCGCCAATTCGGCGCCGCCCTGATAGAGAAAGCCGAAGAGCAGCGCGGCGAGCAGGACGCCGAAGGGATGGCTGCGCCCCATCAGCGCCACCGCGATGCCGATGAAGCCCGCACCCTCGACCGCGTTGAGCACGAGGCGCTCGGCCTCGCCCATGACGTTGTTGATCGCCATCATCCCGGCAAGCCCGCCGGAGATCAGCATGGTGACCACGATGATCCGCGTGGGCGAAATGCCCGCGTATTTCGCGGCCGACTCCGACTGGCCGAAGGCGCGGATCTCGTAGCCGAGGCGCGTACGCCAGATCAGCGCCCAGACCGCGACACAGGCGATCAGCGCCACGAAGAACGACACGTTTACCGGCGCGCCGCGAAACAGCGCCGTCTCGGCGGTCGAGAACATGTCCTGAAAGGTCGGCAGATGCGTGGCCTCGGGGAAGCGGCCCGTGGCGGGCTCCATCGAGCCCGAGGGCTTGAGCGCGCCGATCAGCAGGTAGTTCAGAAGTGCGGCAGCGATGAAGTTGAACATGATCGTGGTGATCACGATATGGCTGCCGCGCTTGGCTTGAAGCCATGCCGGGATCAGCGCCCAGGCCGCGCCGAACAGCGCTGCCCCCACGGCACCGCCCACGAGCGCGAGGCTCCAATGCGGCCACGGAATGTAGAGCGCGATCAGCGCCACGCCGAGGCCGCCCAGCATCGCCTGGCCCTCGCCGCCGATGTTGAACAGCCGCGCATGGATGGCGATCGCCACGGCGAGGCCGGTGAAGATGAAGTTGGTGGCGTAATAGAGCGTGTAGCCCCAAGCGTAGGTCGAGCCCATCGAGCCGTCGACCATCAGCTTGAGCGCCGACCACGGGTTTTCACCGATGGCGAGGATCACCAAAGCGGAGAGAAGGGCGGCGAGGAGCAGGCTGATCAGCGGGATCAGCACCACATCCGCCCATTGCGGCATCTTTTGCATCTCAGGCCTCCTTGGTGGCGCTGGCGCGCTTGCGCGCAAGGTTGGCCTCGATCTCAGCCTCGCTGTGCGGTTTGTCGGTGTCGGTGATGCCCGCCATCAGGAGGCCAAGCTCACGCTCGTTGGTCTCGGCTGGCAGACGCTCGCCCATGATCTGACCGTCGAACATCACCGCGATGCGGTCCGACAGCGACATGATCTCGTCAAGCTCGACCGAAACCAGAAGTACCGCCTTGCCCATGTCGCGCAGCGCCACGATCTGCTGGTGGATGAACTCGATCGCGCCGATGTCGACGCCGCGCGTCGGCTGGCCGATCAGCAGCAGGTCGGGATTGCGCTCGATCTCGCGTGCCACGACGATCTTTTGCTGGTTGCCGCCCGAGAAATTCTTGGCGGCGAGGTTCGGGTTCGGCGGCCGCACGTCGAAGCGCTCCATCTTCGCAGCGGCATCAGCCTTGATGGCCGCGTTGTCCATGAAGACGCCTTTGTTGAACTCGGGCTTGTCGTGATAGCCAAAGGCCACGTTCTCCCACGCCGTGAAATCGAGGATCAGCCCCTCGTGATGCCGGTCCTCTGGCACATGGGCGATGCCGCGTGCTCGCCGTGTGCGGGCGTCGGATTTCGCCCCGGTGAGGTCGATCTCCTCGCCGTTGAGGCGGACCCGGCCCTTGGCCTTGCGGTAGCCGCCCAGGACTTCGAGCAGCTCGGACTGGCCGTTGCCCGCGACGCCGGCAAGGCCGAGGATCTCGCCCGCGCGGATCTCAAGCCCGATGCCGCGCAGCCGCTCGACGCCCTTGCTGTCGATCACGGTCAGGTTCTCGACCTCGAGGATCGTCTTGCCGGGGGTGGCGGGGGCCTTTTCGACCTGCAACAGCACCTTGCGTCCGACCATCAGCTCGGCCAGCTCGGGCGGCGAGGTCTCGGCGGTCTGGACGGTGGCGGTCATCTCGCCGCGGCGCATCACGCTCACCGTGTCGGTGATTTCCATGATCTCGCGCAGCTTGTGGGTGATCAGGATGATGGTTTTGCCCTGATCGCGCAGCCCCTTGAGGATGCGGAACAAATGGTCGGCCTCGGCGGGCGTGAGCACGCCCGTGGGCTCGTCGAG
Source organism: uncultured Limimaricola sp. (assembly GCF_964022235.1). Taxonomy (NCBI): domain Bacteria; kingdom Pseudomonadati; phylum Pseudomonadota; class Alphaproteobacteria; order Rhodobacterales; family Paracoccaceae; genus Limimaricola; species uncultured Limimaricola sp. The sequence goes on from NZ_CAXHZL010000001.1 coordinate 304,629, forward strand.
GATCAGAATGTCGGCCTGACGGTAGAGCGCCTTGAGGATCTCGACGCGCTGCTGCATGCCGACGCCGATGTCCTCGATCTTGGCATCGGGGTCGATGTTGAGCTCGTATTCGGCGGCCAGCTCCTTGAGCTGACGGCGCGCCTTGGCGAGGCTCGGGCGCAGCATCGCGCCTTCCTCGGCACCGAGCACGACGTTCTCCAGCACGGAGAAGTTCTGCACCAGTTTGAAGTGCTGGAACACCATGCCGATGCCGGCGCGGATCGCGGCCTGGCTGTCGGGGATCTCGGTGCGCTTGCCATCAACGAAGATCTCGCCGGAATCAGCGCGGTAAAAGCCGTAGAGGATCGACATCAGCGTCGATTTCCCGGCGCCATTCTCGCCGATGATGCCGTGGATCGTGCCCGGCATCACCCGGATCGAGATGTCCTTGTTGGCCTGCACGGGGCCAAAGGCCTTGGAAATGCCCTTGAGCTCGATCGCGGGGGTCTGGTCGGTCATGGGGTGTCCGGTCCTCGGATGCGAAACGGGGAAGCGACGGGGGGAGCGAAACGGGGCCGCGCTTTGCGGCGCGGCCCCGGGTGTCATGCCTTGGGGGGCAATCAGAAATCGAGCGAGGGGCAGCTTTCGTCGCTCATGTAGTCGTGCACTTCGACCTCGCCGGAGGCGATCTTGGCCATGGCGTCATCGACGGCGGCGGTCATTTCCTCGGTCACGAGGGCCTCGTTGTGCTCGTCGACGGCGATGCCCACGCCCTCGTTGTTCACGCCCATGACGTTGATGCCGGCTTCGACGTTCGCGCCGGCTTCAAAGGCGTCATAGACGGCGTTGTCGACGCGCTTGACCATCGAGGTCAGCACCTTGCCCGGCTGCAGGTAGTTCTGGTTGCTGTCGACGCCGATCGACAGAATGCCCTTGTCGGCGGCGGTTTGCAGCACGCCGATGCCGGTGCCACCGGCAGCAGCATAGATCACGTCCGCGCCTTGGGAAATCTGCGCCTGCGTCAGCTCCGAGCCCTTCACGGGGTCGTTCCAGGCCGACGGCGTGGTGCCGGTCATGTTCGACAGAACGGTGATGTCGGGGTTCACCGACTGTGCGCCTTGGGCATAGCCGCAGGCGAATTTGCGGATCAGCGGGATGTCCATGCCGCCGATGAAGCCGACGGTGCCGCTCTCGGAAGCCATCGCCGCCATCTGGCCGACGAGATAGGAGCCTTCGTGCTCGTTGAAGATCACCGAGCGCACGTTGGGCTGGTCGACGACGCCGTCGATGATCACGAACTTGGTGTCCGGATAGTCGGTGGCGATTTCCTCGAGCGGCGTCATGAATGAGAAGCCGACGGTGACGATCGGGCTGTTGCCGGCCTCGGCAAAGCGGCGCAGCGCCTGTTCGCGCTGGGCGTCGGACTGCAGCTCGACCTCGGCATAGGAGTTGCCAGTTTCCTCGGCCCAGCGGGTCGCGCCATTGTGCGCGCTCTCGTTGAACGACTTGTCGAATTTGCCGCCCAGATCGTAGATCAGCGCCGGATCGGCAAGGGCTGCACCGGCGGAGATCGCCAGCACGGCGGAGGCGCCGAGGAATTTCGCGAGATGAGTCATCAATAGCTCCCTGTCAGGTGTCGGCACGGCCCCGAAGGAGCAACGCGCGCCTGCCGGTCATGCGCCGGCTCATGGCAGGATAAGGCCTTGTCCAGCCCTTGGGGGTCAACTGATTTTTCCCTGATTTGCGCCAAGTCACCGGGACTTCGGGGCGGTTTTGCCCACGCACAGGGCGACTGACGCTAGGGCATTTTAACGCAATGGGCGCATAAGGATCAGCGCCGCCGCGGGCGGTTGCCCGGCCCGAGGGTAATAGCCCCGCCTGCGGCCCGCCTGCACGTAGCCCGCCGCCGCATAGAGCGCGCAGGCCGCCGCGTTGTCCTCGGCCACCTCGAGAAACGCCGTGTCGGCCCCCGCAGCGCGCGCCGCGTCATGGAACGCCTCCAGCGCGGCGCGGGCACGGCCCTGCCTGCGGTGATCGGGGTAGGTGGCGAGCGTCAGGATTTCGGCCTCGTCGAGGGTCACCCGGCCCAGAACGAAGCTCAAAGCATCGCCCGACAGGATCGTGCCGGGTGCCGCGAGCAGATCGCTGAACTCGGTCGCACTCCAATGCCGCTCGCCCGGAAAGGCCGCCGCATAGGTCATGGCGAGCGCCTGCGCCTCGGTCATCCTATCAGCACAGGTGCCGGATCGCGCGGCGGCGCGGCGTCTGCCGGACGGACATAAAGCGGCGCGGGGCGCGGCTGCGGCGTCGCGGCGCGGCTGCTGGCAATCTCGGCGATGGCGCGGACCAGCCTGTCGGCGTCGGGCCCGTGCAGCACCTCGCCCGCCTGCGCGGCGAGAGTGAGCGCAGGGGGCTCGGCCCCGTTATCGGTCAGCCGCTGCAGCCAGAGGTGCTCGCGCGGCGCGGGCAGAGCGACGGTAACGGGGCGTGGATGGCCCATGGCTGCCGCCTCGAAGCCCGACACGCCGACCGCCGGAATGCCCAGCCCCAGAGCCAGGCCGCGTGCCGCCGAAACACCGATCCGCAGCCCGGTAAAGTTGCCCGGACCCGTGCCGACGCCGATGGCAACGAGATCGCGCCAGTCCAAGGCCTCGGAGGCAAGCAGGTCTTCGAGAAAACCCATCAATCGCTCGGCCTGACCTTTGGCCATAGGCTCGACCCGGACGACCATGCGGTCGCCCAGATGCAGCGCGGCCGCGCAATGCGCGGCCGAGGTGTCGAAGGCGAGAAGCGGCGTCATCAGGCGGCGACGGGCCGGACCTCGACCACTTCGGGGATGTAGTGGCGCAGCAGGTTCTCGATGCCCATCTTGAGCGTCAGCGTCGAGGAGGGACAACCGGCGCAGGCGCCTTGCATGTGCAGGTAGACGATGCCGCGATCAAAGCCGTGGAAGGTGATGTCACCGCCATCCTGCGCCACGGCGGGCCGCACGCGGGTGTCCAGCAGCTCCTTGATCTGCTCGACGATCGCGCCGTCTTCGCCGGTGTGCTCGGCGTGGCCGCCAGCAGTGGCGCTATTGGGCGTGCCATCGTCGATGGCGGGGGCACCGGATTGGAAGTGCTCCATCACCGCGCCGAGAACGGCGGGCTTGATGTGATCCCACTCGACGGCTTCGGTCTTGGTCACCGTAATGAAATCCGAGCCAAGGAACACGCCCGCCACGCCGCCGGTCGAGAAGATGCGACGTGCCAGCGGGCTCGCTTGCGCGGCCTCTTCGGAGGGAAAATCGGCCGTGCCCATCTCGAGCACGGTCTGCCCCGGCAGGAACTTCAACGTCGCGGGGTTCGGCGTGGATTCGGTCTGGATGAACATCGGACCACCTTTCGTTTCAGGCTCCCGATATGCGCCCTGGACCGCACGAAGTCAAGATTTGGAACGATTCTAAAGGCTGGATGGAAAACCGGTCAGGTGATCGCCTCAAGCCGCTCCTTGGAGATGTCGCCGGGCACGATGGTGATCGGCACCGGCAGGCTGCCCGCCTCGCGCGTGAGTTGGCTCACCAGCGGGCCGGGGCCCTTGCGGTCGTCGCCCGCGCCGAGCACCAGAACGCCGATTTCAGGGTCATCGCGGATTTGGGCGAGGATTTCGGGCACCGCCTCGCCTTCGCGGATCACCAGATCGGGGTGCACGTTCTGACGGTCGCGCATCCACTTGGCGAAGACTTCGAAATGCACCTCGATACGCTCGCGCGCTTCGGCGCGCATGATCTCACCGACGCCGACCCAATGGTTGAACTCATCCGGCGGGATCACCGACAGGATGGTGACGCCGCCGCCGGTCTTGCCCGCGCGCATCGCGGCAAAGCGCATCGCGTTCAGGCATTCGCGTGTGTCGTCGAGGATCACGAGGAACTTGCGCATCTGGCTCTCCCTATTCGGCCGGAGTGTGGCCCAGCATGGGGCGGTGCACAACGGGGCGGCGTAGCGGTGGGTCGGGGCGCAGGCGTGGCTGCGGGCGGGTCAGGGGCGGCTCGGGCCGAAGGGCCGCCGGGGCGTGGCGGCCGGTGTGGCGGGTCTCGGCACGGGCCCGTCTGCGCACCGGTACGCGCAAGAGCGCCAGTATCAGGCGGCCCACGCGTTCGCCCAGAAAGATCAGGATCTGCCCCGCGACCAGCCACAGGAGCGCTGCCGCCCCGAGGGCGAGGTCCGATAGCCGCACCAGCGCCCGAAAGGCACGGCCCTTGCCCAAGATGTCGAGCGTGGCGCGGGTTTCGGGGCCGGCGGCGTCCGACAGCCGCGCCAAGCGCCGCGCATCGGCGGCGTCATCGACATGCTCCAGCATCAGCACCGCATCAGTGAGCGAGGTCTTCGCTGCCACATGGCCGAGGTCGGAGGCCAGATCGCCCACCCGTGCCAGCTTGGCCGCGTCCGCCACCTCGTCGATGCCGATGCGACCCAGCGCCAGATCGTCGAGCTTGTCGGGGCGAAAGCCCACGTCCGAGAGCCGCCGCAGCTCATCGGCAAAGCGCGGGCCGATCTTGCCCATGCGCCGCGCCAGCCTGAGCGAGGTGGCCCCCACCTTGACCGTGGCGCTGGTGCCGCCCGAGGCCAGCACGAGGCCGGTGGCCCCGAGGCCCACGCCGGCGAGCGCCACCTCGATCCGGTCGATCTCCTTGCCCGCAATCCCGGCCTGTGCCGCGCGGCGCAGCGCATTTAGATCGCCCAAGGGCGTCATCTCGACCGTGACGCCGCACATCGCCAGAAGCGCCACGCGCGGGCAGGCGGTGATGTCGGCGGCGCAGACCGCGCAATCGCGCGCCGCAGCCAGTGCCCCGGTCTCGCGCGCCTCGAGCGCCTGCATCCGGCCCAAGAGCGCAGGCGAGGGGGCGATGCCATGCCGCGCGCCGGTGGCCGCGACCATGCGCATCGCATCGAGATCCTCGGCCAGAAGCGCTTGGTCCATCCTAGAGATGTACCACTCGGGCGTCACTTCGCGCGACAGCGCCGCCTGAAGCTCCAGCGCCACGGCCTCGGTGCCGCGCTCGAGGTAGGGGGTCGCAAAGGGGTTTTGCGACAGCAGCAGCGCCAGCGCGCCCGCGCTCAGCGCGACAGGCAGAAACCCCAAAAGCCGGTCGATGGCGCGCCAGCCCCGCATCTCAGCCCGCCGTCGCCGCCCAGTCCCAGTACATCTCGCGCACGCGGCGGGTAACCGGGCCGATGCCATAGGCGGTGTCGTCGAAGGCCGTCACCGGCGTGACCTTGTGCATGTTGCCCGACAGGAACACCTCGTCGGCCGCGTGGACGTCGGCGAAGGACATCGTCACCTCGTGTACCGTCACGCCATCGGCCCGCAGGTTGGCCATGTGGCGCGCGCGGGTGATCCCGGCGAGGAAGGTGCCGTTGGGGATCGGGGTGAACACCTCGCCGTCCTTGACGATGAAGACGTTGGAGCTGGCACTTTCGGCAACGTTGCCCAGCGCGTCGGCGACAAGCGCGTTGCCAAAGCCCTTTGCCTGCGCCTCTGCGATCATCCGCGCGTTGTTGGGATAGAGGCAGCCCGCCTTGGCGTTGACTACCGCGTCCTCCATCACGGGTCGGCGAAATCGTGTGGTGGTGAGCGTCGTCGCAGCCTCGGGGGCGGCCATCGGGATCGCCTCGAGCGCCACGGCAAAGCCGGTGGCCCCTTCTTTGGGCAGGATGCCCAGAGGGCCGCCATCGAGGGCCCAGTACATCGGTCGGATATAAACGGCGGCGTCGCGCGGATAGGCCGCGAGCCCTTCGCGCACGATGCCGACCATTTCCTGCATCGACACGGTGGGCGTGATCATCAGCGCCTCGGCCGAAGCATTGGCGCGGGCGCAGTGCTTGTCGAGGTCGGGTGTGAGGCCATGCGCATAGCGCGCACCGTCGAACACCGTGGTGCCGAGCCATGCGCCGTGGTCCGAGGCGCGGATCACTGCGATGTCGCCCTCGTGCCATCGCCCGTCGTAGTAGGTCCGGATATCGGTGCCCGTCGCCATGCCTGTCCTCCGCTTTGACGCGTAGGCTAGGCCAGTGGCGGGCACCGGTCCAGAAGCGGCGGTGCCGCGCTGCGACGGGAACGGCCCGGCGTTGCGCTCAGGCCTCGGACAACAGTTTGTGCAGATCCAGCGGGCCGTTGCCCATCTTCAGAGCACCCGCGCCGTCGCGTGGCCAATCAGCCTCAGCGCGGTCGCGGTAGATCTCGACGCCGTTGCCGTCGGGGTCGCGAAAATAGATGGCCTCGCTCACCCCGTGATCTGCGGCCCCGTCGATCTCGACCCCGGCCTCGATCGCACGCGCCAGCGCCTGTGCCAGCGAACGGCGGTCGGGATAGAGGATCGCGGTGTGGTACAGCCCGGTGTGCCCGGTGGGCGGCGGCGTGGCGCCGAGGCTCTCCCAGGTGTTGAGGCCGATATGGTGGTGGTAGCCGCCCGCCGAAAGGAACGCGGCCCCGGGACCGTAGCGCTGCATCAGCTCGAAACCCAGCACCTCTCCGTAAAAGGCGATGGCGCGATCGAGATCGGCGACGCGCAGGTGCACGTGTCCGATGCGGGTGGCGGCGGGGGCGATCTGGGTCACGGCAGCGCTCCTGTGGGATCTGGTTCGCGATCAAAATAGGCAAGGAATGCCCTGTGCGGCAGTCGCCAGTTTCGCACGGCATCGGTGCAACAGCGCGAACTCTTGATGCGGGACCTCGCGCCGTCGTGAGTTGATCCTCCCGCGCTGGAAGGGGGAAGGGGAGGGGAAAACAGGCTAGGAGACTCCATGACCCAGACCCGACGCGCCTTCCTCGCAACCGGTACCGCCGGCCTCGTCACGCTTGCCGCCCCCGCCATTGCGGCCACCAGCGCGGTGCAGCGCAATGTTTCGGCGCTTCAGAAGATCGACTGGCGCGACCATTTCGACGCCCTGGGTGTGGGCGTCATCGTCGCCGATACCGGCGCGCGCGCGGTGCACTACTGGGGCGGTGATGGCGAGACTTACCGCCTCTACCCCTCATCGGTCCCGGTCAGTCCTGAGCTGACGCGGCTCGGCTATACGGAGGTCGTGCGCAAGGTAGACGGCCCGACCTGGACGCCGACGCCGTCCATGCGCGAGCGCGACCCGTCGCTTCCGGCCGTGGTCCCCGCCGGTCCCGGCAACCCGCTGGGCACCCACGCGCTTTATCTGTCGTGGCAGTACTACCGCATCCACGGCACCCATGACACGCGCAAGATCGGGCGTCCGTCCTCGGATGGCTGCATCGGCCTCTACAACGAGCACATCGCCAAGCTCTTCGCATTGGCCGAGGTCGGCACGCAGGTGCGGCTGATCTGAGGTCGGTGGGGGAGGCCTTGGCGCCTCCCTGTCACATTTCTCGAAACGGACCGGCGTGCCGCTAATCACGCACAGGCCGCGTGCCCGGAGAAACGATGGATCGGAGAGGCCGTGGTGGCCTCTCCGAAAAGTCCTAGCGCAGCAGCCCCATGATCTCGGAGGTCCGGGCCACGATCGGGTCGGCGATGGCGCGGGCGCGCTCGGCGCCTTTGGCCATGATCCGGTCGATCTCGGCGGGGTCATCCATCAGCCGCGCCATCTCGGTCGAAATCGGCGCGAGCTTTTCCACCGCGAGATCCGCGAGGGCGGGCTTGAACGCGCCCCAGCCCGCGCCGGCATGCTCGGTGATCACGGCTTCGGCCGTCATCCCCGACAGGCCCGCGTAGATGTCCACGAGGTTGCGGGCTTCGGGGCGCTCCTTTAGATCGTCGAGATTGTCGGGCAGCGGCGCGGGGTCGGTGCGGGCCTTCTTGAACTTCTTGGCGATGGTGTCGGCATCATCGGTCATGTTGATCCGCTCCATGTCGCTCTCGCCCGACTTCGACATTTTCTTGGTGCCGTCACGCAGGTTCATCACCCGCATTGCGGGCCCCTCGATCACCGGGTTGGTCAGCGGGAAGAAGTCGGTCTTGTAGTCGTGGTTGAACTTGGCCGCGATGTCGCGGGTTAGCTCGACATGCTGCTTCTGGTCCTCGCCCACCGGCACGTGGGTGGCGTGATAGGCGAGGATGTCCGCGGCCATCAGTGACGGGTAAGCGTAGAGGCCCAAGCTCTGCTTCTCGGCGTTCTTGCCCGCTTTTTCTTTGAACTGGGTCATCCGGTTCATCCAGCCCATCCGCGCCACGCAGTTGAACAGCCAAGCCAGCTCGGCATGGGCCGAAACGCGGCTTTGGTTGAACAGGATGGATTTTTCGGGGTCGATCCCGGAGGCGAGATAGCCCGCCGCCACCTCGCGGGTGGCACGGCGCAGCTCCTCCGGATCCTGCCAGACGGTGATCGCGTGCAGGTCGACGACGCAGTAGATCGTCTCGAATTCGCTGCCCTGCATCTCGACGAAGCGCTTGATGGCCCCCAGATAGTTGCCGAGCGTCAGGCCGCCCGAGGGCTTGATGCCGGAAAAGACGCGGGGGGTGAACGTGGTGGCGGTCATGGCGCGTGTCCTGCTGGAAACCGGGTGGCATTCCGATTAGCCATGCCCCCTGTCGAGGTCAACCGAAGGGACCGAACATGCGACCGCAGGGATACTACCCCAGACCCGATCCGAACCACTCCCCGATGGAGGGTCCGTTCGGCACGCTGCCGCCGCTGATCGTGGTGCTGGCGCTGGTGATGGCCGGCATCGAAGCCGCGCTGTCACTCGGGGCCACGGGCCTCGTCGGCGGGCCGCAGGCGATCGGCTGGCGCATCGGCGCGATCGAGGGCTATGGGTTTTCTGCCGCCGTGCTCGACCGGCTGATGGTGCGCTGGGACTGGGATCTTGCCTCGCGCCTCTTGAGCTATCCCTTCGTGCACATGAGCCTGACCCACGCGCTCTTCGCGGTGGCGCTGCTTCTGGCGCTGGGCAAGTTCGTGGGCGAGGTGCTGCACCCGGTGACGCTGGGCCTGCTGCTCGTGGCCACGACGCTGGCGGGCGCGCTGGCCTTCGGGCTGTTCACCTCGACCAACTATCCGCTGATTGGGGCCTATCCGGCGGTCTATGGACTGATCGGCGGCTTCACCTATCTGATGTGGCTGCAACTGGGGCGTTCGGGGTCGAACCGGCTGGCCGCGTTCCGGCTGATCGGGGTGCTTCTGGCGCTGCAGCTGGTGTTCGGGCTGATGTTCGGCGCCGACCCCGCTTGGGTGGCCGACGCCGCCGGTTTCATCGCCGGGTTGGTGCTGTCGCCGCTGCTGGCCCCGGGCGGCGCGCGCGGGTTCCTCGCGCGGATGCGGACGCGTTAGCGCCGCACCGCACGGCGGAACTCGCCCAAACGGAACGCGCCCAGCATCTGGCCAAAGCCGAAGTAGCCGAGCATGCCGATCGCCACGAGGGCGGCCAGCGCGAGATAGCGCACCGTCGGCGTGGCGAGGAACGGACCCAGAAGCGCTGCGCAGCCGAGCAGCACCACCCCCATCAGCGCCGAAGCGCCGCAGATCCGCCACAGCCGGTGGCGGAAACGGTCGTCCCATTCCGAGGCCACACCCATATCGCGCGAGCCGCGCCACAGGAGCCAGACCATGGCCCAGCCCGCCAGCGTCGTGCCCAAGGCGGCGGCGATGAAGCCGATGACCGGGGCAAGGCCCACCGCCACCACGACGTTCACGACCATTGCCACAAGCGCGTAGCGGAACGGGCTGCGCGTGTCCTCGCGGGCAAAGAACAGTGGCTGCAGCGCCTTCTGCAGCACGAAGGCAGGCAGGCCGAGGCCGTAGACCGCCACGGTGAGCGCCGTTGCCATGGTGTCGTCGGTGGTGAAGGCGCCGCGCTCGAACAGCACCGACACCAGAGGCACCGGGATCACCACCAGCGCCACGGCGGCAGGGATGGTCAGCGCGAGGCTCATCTCGGCGGCGCGGTTGAAGGCGTCGCGCCCACCGGTCTCGTCGCCCGCCCGCAGGCGGCGCGACAGATCCGGCAGCAGCACCACGCCCACGGCGATGCCCACGACGCCAAGCGGCAGCTGGTAGAGCCGGTCGGCATAGTTGAGCCAGGCCACGGCACCATCAAAGAAGCTCGCCACCTGACGTCCGACCAGCAGGTTGATCTGCACTACCCCGCCCGCCAGAGCGGCGGGGGCCGCGATGGCGGCGAGCTTCCACAGGTCCGGCGACATGCGCGGCCAGCCCCAGCGCAGATGGAACCCCGCGCGCTTGGCGGCCCACCAGACGAGAAACAGCTGCACGAGGCCCGCGAAGGGCACCGAGAGCGCCAGCGTGTCGCCCACCCGCAGACCAAGCGCCCGATCGATGCCGAGCCCGAGGCTTTCGGACGGATCGCGACCCAGTGCCGCCCCTACCAGCACCGCGAGGATGAACACGATGTTCAAAAGCACCGGTGCGGCGGCGGCGGCGACGAAGCGCCCCGTCGCGTTCAGAACGCCCGAGGCCAGTGCCGCGAGCGAGATGAATAGGATATAGGGAAAGGCGAGACGGCCGTATTCGACCGCGAGGTCGAACCGTTCGTCACCCGCAAAGCCCGAGGCCATGAGCAGCACCAGCCCGGGCATCGCCACCACCCCGATTACCGTGAACATGGTGAGGATAAAGGCCATGCCGACCCAGGCCTCCTGCGCGAAGCCCGCCGCGTCCTCGTCGCCCTCGAGCTTTTTCGAGAACATCGGCACGAAGGCCATGTTGAACGCGCCTTCGGCAAAAAAGCGGCGGAACATGTTGGGGAGCGAGAAGGCGACGAGAAAGGCTTCGGCCACCGGGCCCGCGCCGAGATAGCCCGCGATCATGATGTCGCGGGCAAAGCCGAAGACGCGGGACAGCAGGGTCCAGATGCCGACGGTGAGAAAGCCCTGCACGAGGCGGATGGGCTTCAAGACACGGCCCTCCGTGCGCCCGCTTCGATGGCTGCGCGCAGCTTGCGCTCAAGCGCGCGCTGCTTCGATTCAGAATGGTATTTCAATCCGAACATGTCCTTGACGTAAAAGGTATCGACCGCCTGCTCCCCATAGGTCGCAATGACGGCGGAGGAAATATAGACGTTTGCCGCCGCCAGCGTCCGGGTCAGGTCGAACAGCAGGCCGGGGCGGTCGCGGGTGTCGACCTCGATGATGGTGAAGATCTCCGAGCCGTCGTTATCAAAAGCGATCGAGGTCGGCACGCGGAAGGCGCGCTCGCGCTTGCGGATCTTGTCGCGGTCCTTGATCGCGTCGCGGGTCACCACCTCGCCACGCAGCGTCTTGCCGATCATCTGCTCGAGCCGGGGCAGGCGGGTCTCTTCATAGGGGTGGCCCTCGGCGTCCTGAATCCAGAACACGGCGGTGCACAGCCCGTCCTTGGCGGTATAGGTGCGCGCATCGACGATGTTGGCCCCGACCAGCGCCAGCGCCCCGGTCAACCGCGAGAACAGGCCCGGATGGTCGGTAGTGGCAAAGCTCACCCGCGTCGCGTCACGATCGGCGTCGAGCATGAGGTCGGTGCGGATCTCGTCATTGCCGAGGCCCCGCAGCAGATGCGCGAACTTCACATGGCTGTCGAGCGGCAGGCCCTGCCAGTAAGGGCCGTAATGGCGATTGGTCTCGGCGCGCAGTTCCGGCTGCGGCCAGTCGGCAAGCGCGTCGCGCAGCATCTTCTTGGCCTCGGTCTCGCGCGCGCCACGGCTCAGATCCTCGAGCCCGGTGGCGAGGGCCTCCTCGGTGGCGGTGTAGAGGCTGCGTAGCAGCATCGCCTTCCAGTTGTTCCATGTGCCGGGGCCCACGCCGCGAATGTCGCAGACGGTCAGCACGCACAGAAGATCGAGCCGCTCCTTGGTCTTCACCGAACGGGCAAAGTCGCGCACCGTGCGCGGCTCGGAGATGTCGCGCTTTTGCGCCATGTCCGACATCAGCAGGTGATGGCGCACCAGCCATTCGACCGTCTCGCATTCCTTGCGGTTCAGCCCCAGCCGCGGCGCCACGCGCCGTGCGATCTGCGCGCCGAGCACCGAGTGATCCTCGTCGCGTCCCTTGCCGATGTCGTGCAGCAGCAGCGCCACGTAGAGCACCTTGCGGTTCACTCCGGACTTGAGGATCGACGAGGCGACGGGCAGCTCCTCGACCAGCTCCTCGCGCTCGATCTGCGCCAGAGTCGAGATGCATTGGATCGTGTGCTCGTCGACCGTGTAGTGGTGGTACATGTTGAACTGCATCATCGCCACGATCGGCGCGAATTCGGGCAGGAAAGCCGCCAGCACGCCGAGTTCGTTCATCCGGCGCAATGCGCGTTCGGGATTGCCGCGTCGGATCAACAGATCGAGGAAGATGCGGTTGGCTTCGCGGTCCTCGCGCAGCTTGGCGTCGATCAGTTGCAGGTTGGCCGCGATCAGCCGCATCGCGTCGGGGTGCAGCAGGTGGCCGGTGCGCAGGTTTTCGTCAAAGATCCTGAGCAGGTTCACAGGATCGGCCAGAAACGCAGCCTCGTCGGCCACGTCGAGCCGGTTGCGGACGATGCGGTAGGGCGGGCGGGCCCGCTTGCGCCGTGCCAGAAGCCGCGTCAGCATCGGCTCGGATTTCAGATGCGTGGCCTCCTGCGCGGTCAGGAAGATGCGCGTCAGCTCGCCCACGCGGGTGGCATGGCGAAAGTAATCCTGCATGAAATGCTCGACCGCGCGCCTACCGCCGCCATCGACATAGCCCATGCGCTCGGCCACCTCGACCTGCATATCGAAGGTGAGCTGGTCCATCGCGCGGTTGGTGACGAGATGCAGGTGGCAGCGCACGGCCCAGAGGAAATCTTCGGCTCGCACGAATTCGGCGTATTCCTCCTCGGTGAAGACGCCTTGCCCCACCAACTCGGCCGCGTCCTGTACGCCGTAGACGTATTTGCCGATCCAGTAGAGCGATTGCAGATCGCGCAGTCCCCCCTTGCCCTCCTTGACGTTGGGCTCGACCACATAGCGCTGGCCACCCTGCTTGATATGGCGCGCATCGCGCTCGGCCAGCTTGGCTGTGATGAACTCGGGCGCGGTGGAGCGGAACAGCTCGGTCCAGAGCCGCTCGCGCAGCGAGGCGGCCAGCGCCGCATCGCCCGCGAGGCGACGGCATTCGATCAGCGAGGTGCGGATCGTGAAATCCTCCTTCGCCAGCCGCAGGCAGTCCTTCACGGTGCGGCTTGCGTGGCCGACCTTCAACTTGAGATCCCACAACATGTAGAGCATCGATTCGATGACGCTCTCGGCCCAAGGCGTGATCTTCCACGGCGTCAGGAACAGCAGATCGACGTCGGAATGCGGGGCCATCTCGCCACGCCCGTAACCGCCGACGCTCAAGAGCGACAGCCGTTCGCCCTCGGTCGGATTGTGCAACGGGTGCAGCCCTCGTGCCACATCGAAGCAGGCGGTAACGATCCGATCCGTGAGCCAGGCATAGGCACGGGTCACCGGACGGGCGGCAAAGGGGCGCGTGGCAAAGGCCGCGGCGATCGCGTCGCGCCCGTCGCGGCGGGCTTCGGACAGAACCGTCACGGCGGCGCGGCGCGCGGCCATGGGGTCCGAAGTGTCTCCAAGCGCCTCGGCGAGCTTTCGCGTCACCGTCTCTGCGTCGAATATGTCGCGCGCCGGAAGGATCAGATCCTCCGGCGCGTCGGTCGTGTCGGGCTTCTCGTAGGGCAGGGTCTTAGAAACCGGCGCCGCGGAAGCTTGTGGGAGCAGGGTCAAGGATAACCACCTGGTTGTTGCGGATCGTGGCAACTGCCAGACCGCGTTGGTTGGTGCCGTTGGACAACAGCCGGAAGATCCCCGAGGTGCCCTTGAAGCCCTGGCTGGTGAGGAGGGCATTGCGGGTCAGCGCGTCGGCACGGCCCGTGGCGGCCAGCGCACCGATCGCGGCGATGCCGTCATAGGCAAGACCGGCGAGCGGGTGCGGCTGTGCGCCGTAGGTCGCCGAATAACGCTGCTCGAAGGTACGGGTGCGGGCGGTATCGGGCACGGCGAAAAGACCGTTCTGCAGCCCCGGCAACGCTAGAGCCTGCGGCGCGGCATCCCAACGGGTGAGGCCCAGCATCCGCGCCTGCTGCGGCGTGATGCCGGCTTCGTTGAGCGCGGTGGCGAGGATCGGCAGGTCGGCGTTCACACCGGCGGTGGTGAAGACACCGGTGGCACCGGTGCCGCGAACGGTTTCTGCGACGCGGGGGGCGGCGGACTGCACCCCGGCCTGGCTCAGCTCATAGGCTTGGGTGCCGGCGACGGCAGCGCCCGAGCTGTTGACGGCGTTGACGATGGCATCGCGGCCGATCGCGCCCTGCAGGTCGTTGCCATAGGCCACGACATAGCGGTCGATGCCATTGGCGCGACCGTATTGCACAAGCCGTGTCGCGGTGCTGGAGAAGGTCGGCCCGAGGATGAAGACGTTGCCGCCTGCGATGGTCGGGTTGTTCGAGAAGGCGAGCACGTTGACGCCTTGGTTCGCCACGGCGACGCCCGCGGCGTTGGCGGCTTCGGCATAGAGCGGGCCGAGGATGATCTGCGCGCCCTCGGAGACGGCGGTGGTGGCGGCCTGTGCGGCACGGGTCGGATCACCGGCGGTCGGATAGACCTTCATGTCGATCTCGACGTTGCCCAGATCGGCGATGGCGAGGCGGGCGGCGTTCTCGAGGTTGGAGGCGAGCAGCGCGTCGCTCTGTGAGGACGAGCCTGCGGGCACCAGAAGGGCCACCTTGACTGGCGCGCCGGGGGTAACGCGCTGGGCATCCGAGACGGGGCCGGTGGCCACGATCGGCTGACAGGCGGCAAGCCAGAGGATGGAGAACAGGGCGAGAAGTCGGGCCGCGGCCTTGCGGGGCTGCGTCAAACGGGCGAACATGGGCATCACTTTCTCCGGCACAGGCGCGGGGCGGGTTCGCAACCAATCATAAACCGGGGCGGGCAAGGGTCCAGTGACGAATTTCGAAACCAGGCCGGTCGCACCGGGTCTGCACTTCGTGGCGACCCCGATCGGGACCGCCCGAGACATCACCCTGAGGGCTCTCGACCTTCTCGCCAACGCCGACGCGCTGGCGGCCGAGGACACGCGCACGCTGCGCAAGCTCATGGAAATACACGGCGTTCCTTTGAATGGGCGGCCCTTGCTGGCCTATCATGACCATTCGGGCGCGCATGATCGAAACCGTATTCTCGCGGTGCTCGAACGCGGCGGATCGGTCGCCTATGTTTCGGAGGCCGGCACGCCGCTTATTGCCGATCCGGGCTATGCGCTGGGGCGTGCCGCGATTGCTGGCGGACACACGGTGCTGGCCGCCCCCGGTGCTTCCGCCGTGCTTGCCGCCTTGGCGGTGTCGGGGCTGCCCACGGATCGCTTCGCATTCGCAGGATTTCTGCCCCCCGCCAAGACACAACGCGAGACCGAGATCGCCTCTCTAAGGTCGATGCCTTTTACGCTTGTGCTCTATGAGAGCCCCAAGCGGGTTCACGAGTTGTTAATCTCCTTGCGCGATATTCTGGGTGGGGAACGACCTGTGGCGTTGTGCCGCGAACTGACAAAGCGGTTCGAAGAGGTGGTTCGCGGCACGGCAGCGGAGGTATGCGAAGCCATCGAGGGGCGTACGCTCAAGGGCGAGATCGTCGTGCTCGTGGGCCGGGCCGAAACCGAGGAAGTGACCGGCGCGGATCTGGAGACCGCGCTGCGCGAGGCGATGCGCACGATGCGTATGAAGGACGCGGCGACGGCGGTCGCCGGTGCGCTGGGCCTGCCACGGCGTGAGGTCTATCAGGCGGCGCTGGCGCTGGAAAAAGGGCCGGATGATGCAGATGGAGATGCGACTTGATGGTGGCGGGCCGCTGAGAGCAACACGGCGACGAAGAGTGATTCCACGATCGCCGGTCGAAGGGGAAGGCCAGTTGGGGCTTGAACTCAAAGCCGACCAACCGTTGCCGGACTGCACACCCAAGACGGGGCCTGATCGTGTCAGCAGTCTCAAGTCGTCTGGGGACGGAGCGCAGGGCGCTGAGTTGCGAGCGACCCTCGAGGGGACATCGCTCAAGGCCGAGCGGGGCCGTCGGGGCTATCACACGGGTCTCGCCGCCGAAGAGAACGTTGCGCGCCACTACGCCCGGAGCGGGCGTGCCATTGAGGCGCGGCGCTGGCGTGGTCCGGGTGGCGAGATCGACATGATCGTGCGCGAAGGCGCGCGGCTCGTCTTTGTCGAGGTCAAGGCAAGCCGCAGCTTCGACGCCGCCATCTCCCATCTCACCCGCCGACAGATGGACCGCATCTGCCGTTCGGCCGAAGCTTACTGCGGCGAGACACCGGGCGGGCTTCTGACCGAAATGCGGTTTGATCTGGCTCTGGTGGACGGGCGCGGCGCGGTGCGAGTGGTCGAGAACGCCTTCGACGGCGGCTGATCCTGCGCATTTGCCTGTGCGCCGGGGCGCAGGCCCCGCGCATTGCGGAGCGCGCGCGCATCGGGCATGCATCGGACACCGCGTCCCCAGCGAAAGATCGCCGTCATGCCCAAAGCCCTCAAGGTCGCCCTCCAGATGGACCCGATCGCCAGCGTCAACATCGACGCCGATACCACCTTCCGTATCGGCGAGGAGGCGCAGGCGCGCGGCCACGAGCTGTTCTACTACACCCCCGACCGCCTTGCCTTTCAGGAGGGCCGGGTGACGGCACGCGGCTGGCCGCTGGAGCTGCGCCGCGAAAAGGGCAACCATTACAGCTTGGGCGAAGAGCAGGAGGTCGATCTTTCGACCATGGACGTGGTCTGGCTGCGTCAGGACCCGCCCTTCGACATGGGTTACATCACCACCACGCATCTGCTGGACATGATCCACCCCGAGACGTTGGTGGTGAACGACCCGTTCTGGGTTCGCAACTATCCCGAAAAGCTGCTGGTCCTGAGCTTTCCGGACCTCACGCCGCCCACCGCCATCGCGCGCGATCTCGCGACCCTGCGGTCGTTCCGCGACCGGCACGGCGACATCATCCTCAAACCGCTCTACGGCAACGGCGGCGCGGGCGTGTTCAAGCTGCACAGCCAGGACGGCAACCTCGCTTCGCTGCATGAGATGTTCTCGGGCATCAATCGCGAGCCGTTGATCGTGCAGAAATTCCTGCCCGCCGTGACCAAGGGCGACAAGCGCGTGTTGCTGGTCGACGGTGAACCGGTGGGCGCGATTAACCGCGTGCCGGCCAAGGGCGAGACTCGCTCGAACATGCATGTCGGCGGCCGTCCTGAAAAGGTCGAGCTGACAGAGCGCGATCGTGAGATCTGTGCCAAGATCGGCCCGCTTTTGAAGGAAAAGGGCCAGATCCTCGTTGGTATCGACGTGATCGGCGACTGGCTCACCGAGATCAACGTCACTTCGCCCACCGGCATTCAGGAGTTAGAACGCTTCGACGGCATTAATGTCGCCGCGAAGATCTGGGAGGCGATCGAGGCAAAGCTCTAGGCCTCTCGGCCGAGCGCGAGGCGGTAGCCCACCGCCTCGGCCACATGACCCCGCCGGACCCTCTCCGACCCTTCGAGGTCGGCGATGGTCCGCGCCACCCGCAGCACCCGGTGATAGCCGCGCGCCGAAAGCCCGAAGCGCTCGGCCACGCGCAGCAGCAGCTCGCGCCCTTCGGTATCGGGGGCCGCCACCTCTTCGAGGAGTTGTCCCTCGGCATCGGCATTGACCCGTGCGTCGGTGTCAACAAAGCGCGCCGTCTGGATCTCGCGAGCCATCGCGACACGGATCGCAACCTCCTTCGACCCCTCGGGCGGCTCTGGCAGGTCGAGATCGGTGAAAGCCACGGGCGGCACCTCGACCCGCAGGTCGATGCGGTCCATCAGCGGGCCGGATATGCGACCCAGATACTCCTCGCCGCAGCCGGGCGCGCGGGCGCAGGCGCGGTTCGGGTCCGAAAGATAGCCACAGCGGCAGGGGTTGGCGGCGGCGATCAGCAGGAAGCGGCAGGGATAGCGCAGATGCGCGTTGGCACGCGCGACCACGACCTCGCCGGTCTCGATCGGCTGGCGCAGGGTTTCCAGCACGGTGCGTGGAAATTCGGGTAATTCGTCCATGAACAGCACGCCGTTGTGCGCGAGGCTGATCTCGCCGGGCTTGGCCCCGCGCCCGCCGCCCGCGATGGCGGCGATCGAGGCGGTGTGATGCGGCTCGCGAAAGGGGCGGGCGCGGCTGATGCCCCCATCGGTGAGCAGCCCAGAGACCGAATGGATCATCGAGGTTTCCAGCGCCTCGATGGGCGACAGCGGCGGCAGGATCCCCGGCAGACGCGCGGCCAGCATCGATTTGCCCGAGCCGGGCGTGCCGACCAGCAGCAGATGGTGCCGCCCGGCGGCAGCGATTTCCAGCGCCCGCTTGGCCCGTTCCTGTCCCTTCACGTCCCGCAGATCGCGCGGAGGCGTGCCGGGTGCTGCCAGCCCGGCCTGCGCAGGTTCGATGAGTTGCTGCCCGGTGAAGTGTCTGATCGTACGGGCAAGCGAGGGGGCGGCGATCACCTCGACCGCCTCGACCCATGCGGCTTCGGCCCCGCAGGCGGCGGGGCAAAGCAGGCGGCGGCCTTCTTCCGCAGCGGCCATGGCGGCGGGCAGCGCGCCGATGACAGGCACCAGATCGCCCGAGAGCGACAGCTCTCCCAACGCCACCGTGCCCGCGATTTCCTCCTCGGGCAGCACCTCGATCGCGGCGAGCAGGGCCAGTGCGATCGGCAGATCGAAATGCGAGCCTTCCTTCGGCAGGTCGGCGGGCGAGAGATTCACCGTCACCTTCTTGGAAGGCAGCGCGATGGAGAGCGCCGAGAGCGCCGCGCGCACCCTTTCCCTTGCCTCGCTCACCGCCTTGTCGGGCAGGCCGACGATGGTGAAGCCGGGCATTCCAGCGGTCACGGCGCATTGCACTTCGACCAGCCGCGCTTCGACCCCTTCGAAGGCCACCGTGTAGGCCCGCGCAACCATGTCCGTGCTCCCATTCCTGACGGAGAGGCTGGGGCCCAAAGGGTTTAGGAACGGTTAACCGATCTCAGGGCAAGCGGTTGATCTCGGCGGCTTGCCACCCCTGCGCCCCGATCTCGATGCGGGTGAGAGACAGTGGCTCGATCCTATGGGCGAAGACCTGGCGTGCATCGCAGCCGAGGGCGCGCTGGAGCTGTGTCAGGATCACCCCGAAATGCGCGACTACGATCAGGTCGCCCCCGGTCCAGACCCGATCGATGGCCGCGTCGCAGCGGGCGCGCAGGGCATTCCAGCTTTCACCTGCCGGAGGGGCCACGTCGCCGGGTCGGTCCCAGAAGGCGCGAACCAGTTCGGGGCTCTCGGCCTCGATCTCGTCGTGGCGTTTGAGCTCCCAGTCCCCGAAATGGATCTCTCGCAGCTGTGGCGCGTGGGGCAGGCGGGGGCGATCCCCGGCCACGGCGTCGGCGGTGCGCGCGGCGCGGTCGAGGTCCGAGGAGATCACCGGCGCGACCGGCAAGCTCGCGGCGAGACGCGCGATGGCGGCGGTATCGGACAGATCGGCGGGCAGGTCGGACCAGCCGCACATGCCTTTGGCGTGGGTCGGACCGTGCCGGATCAGCCAGAGCGCGCTCATGGCATGTCCCCTTTGAGCACGAAGGGCAACCCTGCCATCACGCCGATCACCGTGTCGGCCCGGTCCGCCAAGCGGCGGTTGAAGCCGCCCTGCGCCGCGCGAAATCGCCGCGCCAGCGCGTTGTCGGGCACGATCCCGGCCCCGACCTCGTTCGAGACGATCACCACCGGAGCGGTAGAACCCGCCAGCGCCGCGAACAGCCGTGCCTCTTCGGCCACAAGGTCGGCCTCGGCCAGCATCAGGTTCGACAGCCACAGCGTCGCGCAATCGAGCAGCGCAATTTCGCCCGCCCGAAGGCTGGAAATGGCCGATCCGGGGTCGAGCGGCGTCTCGACCGTGCGCCAGTCCGGGCCGCGCGAGATCCTGTGCCGATCGATTTTTTGCCGCATTTCGGCATCGAAGGCTTGTGCTGTAGCGATGTAGACCGCCGCGCCGCCGGCCTGCGTGACAAGGCTTTCGGCGATATCCGACTTGCCCGAGGCGGCGCCGCCTAGAACCAGCGTCAATTTCTGCAAGGCCATGCGGGAAACTTTCTGAGAGGGCACCGCGTTAAGGGTTCAGCAAGGTGACTAGCAGGCCGCCCGGCCATGGCAAGCGCACCGACCCTTATATGTCCCGGGGACGATGACATGGCTTTTGACGGATTTGCGGACCAGTCGATGACCCGCAACGCGATGCGGGCGGAACTCTTGGATGCGGAGACCGAGTTGCGGCTTGCCTATGCGTGGCGCGACCAGCGCTGCGAGAAATCGCTGCACCGGCTCATCACCGCCTATATGCGGCTCGCCATCTCCATGGCGTCGAAGTTTCGCCGTTATGGTGCGCCGATGAACGACCTCATTCAGGAAGC
This sequence comes from uncultured Limimaricola sp., assembly GCF_964022235.1. Classification (NCBI taxonomy): domain Bacteria; kingdom Pseudomonadati; phylum Pseudomonadota; class Alphaproteobacteria; order Rhodobacterales; family Paracoccaceae; genus Limimaricola; species uncultured Limimaricola sp. Next base: position 325,006 of record NZ_CAXHZL010000001.1, read on the forward strand.
CTCTCTCGGCCTCATGAAGGCGGCTGACAAGTTCGATCCCGATCGGGGCGTGCGCTTCTCGACCTACGCGGTCTGGTGGATCAAGGCGTCGATTCAGGACTACGTGATGCGCAACTGGTCGATGGTGCGTACGGGCTCCACCTCTTCGCAAAAGTCGCTGTTCTTCAACATGCGCCGTGTGCAGGCCCGGATCGAACGCGAAGCCGCCTCCGAAGGGCGCGAGCTTGACGGCGCGACGCTGCGCAAGATGATCGCCAAAGAAGTGGGCGTGCCGCTCGCCGATGTGGAAATGATGGAAGGCCGGCTTTCGGGCTCGGACTTCTCGCTCAATGCCACCCAATCGGCCGAGGACGAGGGCCGTGAATGGATCGAGGCTCTGGTCGATGACGGCCAGCAGGCCGCCGAGCTTGTGCAGAACAGCCATGACACCGACATGCTGCGTCAATGGTTGCTGAGTGCGCTGTCAGCACTCAATGCGCGTGAGCAGTTTATCGTGCGCGAGCGCAAGCTGCGCGATGCGCCGCGCACCCTCGAAAGCCTTGGCGACGAGCTGGGCCTGTCAAAGGAGCGGGTGCGTCAGCTCGAAGCGGCGGCGTTCGGCAAGATGCGCCGGAGCCTCGAGACGCAGTCGCGTGAAGTGCGCGGACTTTTCGTCTGAGCCGTCGATTGCTCCCGACGCATCAAGTCTCTAGGCTCGCCCCGCACTGACTGCGGGGCGAGCCATGTCGCATATTCTCCTGATCATCGGCGGCGGTATCGCGGCCTACAAATCGCTGGAGCTGATCCGGCTGCTCGCCAAGGCGGGGCATGAGGTGACGCCGGTGATGACCGAGAGCGCCGCGCAGTTCGTGACGCCGCTGTCGGTCTCCGCGCTTGCGGGCAAAAAGGTGCACGAGGCGCTGTTCGATCTCACCTCCGAGGCCGAGATGGGCCATATCCAACTGTCGCGCGTGGCCGACCTCGTGGTCGTGGCCCCCGCCACCGCCGACATGATGGCCAAGATGGCGCAGGGCCGCGCCTCGGACCTTGCCTCGACGCTGCTTCTGGCAACGGACACGCCGGTGCTCGTCGCGCCTGCGATGAATGTCCGCATGTGGGAGCATCCCGCGACCCGCCGCAACCTAGCCACGCTCAAAGGCGACGGCATCGGGGTCGTCGGGCCGGATGAGGGCGAGATGGCCTGCGGCGAATACGGTTTCGGTCGGATGTCCGAACCCGCCGTGATCCTCGCGGCGATCGAGACCGCCCTTGCGCCTGCCGACCGGCCCCTCTCAGGGCGGCACGTGCTGGTCACCTCGGGGCCGACGCATGAGCCGATCGACCCGGTGCGCTATATCGCCAACCGCTCGTCCGGCGCGCAGGGCTCGGCCATCGCCTCCGCCTTGCTGCGCTTGGGCGCACACGTCACCTTCATCACCGGCCCGGCCAGTGCCGCACCGCCGGAGGGGGCCGAAATCGTCGCGGTCGAGACCGCCGCCGAGATGCTCGCCGCCGTCGAGGCGGCGTTGCCCGCCGACGCCGCGATCTTTGCCGCAGCCGTGGCCGATTGGCGCGTCACGGATGCGAGCGGCCGCAAGATCAAGAAGCAGGCCGGGACGCTGCCGGGGCTGTCGCTGGCGGAAAATCCCGACATTCTCGCGCGGGTGGCGGGCATGGCCGTGGGAAGACCCGATCTGGTGGTGGGCTTTGCCGCCGAAACCGATGATGTGATCGCTCACGCCACCGCCAAGCGTGTGCGCAAGGGCTGCGATTGGATCGTGGCCAACGATGTCTCTCCCGGCACAGGGATTATGGGCGGCACCGAGAATGCGGTGACGCTGATCACGCAATACGGGGCCGAAGACTGGCCGCGCATGGCCAAGCGGGCGGTGGCCGAACGGCTCGCGGAGCGGGTGGCCGAGGCGCTGGCTGCTAAAGGCGAGACCGCCTCTGATAGACGGGTTTGAAGACAGATGAGCATGGACAAGCGTATCGGCCTGAAGCTGAGCTGGACCGACGGGGCGGATCGTGCCCTGCCGCTGCCTGCCTACCAGACCGCCGGGGCCGCCGGGGCCGATCTTGTGGCCAACCTCGATCCGGGCGACCGGGCCACGGGGATCGTGCTTGCCCCCGGTACGCGCGCTTTGGTGCCCACCGGCCTGCGCGTCGCGGTTCCGGACGGATATGAACTGCAGCTTCGCCCGCGTTCGGGGCTGGCGCTGAAACACGGTATCACACTGCCCAACAGCCCCGGTACCATCGACAGCGATTATCGCGGCCCGCTCGGGGTCATCGTTCTGAACGCAGGGCAGGACAGCTTCACCGTCACTCACGGCATGCGCATCGCGCAGGCCGTGCTGGCGCCAGTGGTGAGGGCGGATTTCGAGATGGTCGACGATCTCGATGACACGGCGCGGGGCGCGGGCGGCTTCGGCTCGACCGGGGGCCTCGCGTGATCCTCGTCGGCGTGTTGATCGCCACGCTCTGGGGCATCGGCGCGCTGACCGGCGCACCGCTCCGCGCCCGGGGCTACATGATCGGTCTGCTGATGACAGGGGTGATCGCGGGGCATCTGCTGCTGCCCGATGGCCATCCACTACGCGAAGCGACAGGGGGCGAGGCGGCGCTATGGCTGCTGCTGATCGCGGGCGGCGCGCTGGCTTGGCTCTATTCGCGGGGGCTGAGGCTGCTCAAGGCCCGCGCCACACCCGCCGAGATGCCTGTGCCGCGCAAAGGGTTCTCCGAGACCGAGCTGACCCGCTATGCGCGCCACATCACCCTGCGCGAGATCGGCGGGCCGGGGCAGGGGGCGCTGCGCCGCGCCCGTGTGCTGGTCGTCGGCGCGGGGGGCTTGGGCTGCCCGGCGCTGACCTATCTCGCGGCCTCTGGCGTCGGCACCATCGGGGTCATCGACGACGATGAGGTCGATCTGAGCAACCTTGGACGGCAGGTGCTGTTCGACGAGGCGCAGATCGGCAGGCCCAAGGTCCACGCCGCCGCCGAGAAGCTGCGTGCGCAGAACCCGCATGTCGAGATCCGGCCCTATGCGCGGCGGCTGACGCCGGAGATCGCCGAAGAGCTGTTCGCCGACTACGACCTGATTCTCGATGGCACCGACAACTTCGCCACCCGCGAGACCGTCAATGCCGCCGCCGTGGCCGCCGCCAAGCCACTCGTCGCCGCTGCCCTCACGCAATGGGAGGGGCAGATCTCGCTCTATGAGCCGGCGCGCGGCACCCCCTGCTGGGCCTGCGTTTTCCCCGAGCGGCCTGACCCCTCGCTCATTCCCTCCTGCGCCGAGGCGGGTGTGCTGTCGCCGCTTCCGGGCATCATCGGGGCGATGATGGCCGCCGAGGCGGTGAAGCGGCTCACCGGGGCGGGCGAGACATTGGCCGGGCGGTTGATGATTCATGACACGCTCTATGCCGATAGCCGCACCATCGCGATAAAGCCGCGCGCAGGCTGTGCGGTCTGCGGCGGGCGGGGGCTGGAAGCGGCGGTCGCGCGCCCATAGGTTTCCTCCAAAGGAGACCCGCATGACCAACCCGCTACTGGCGCCATGGGACACGCCCTTCGGCTTGCCGCCCTTCGACCGCATCGAGGACGACCACTGGATGCCCGCGACCGAGGCCGCGCTCGGCGAGGCCCGCGCCGCTGTCGAGGCCATCGCCGCCAATCCCGAGGCTCCGAGCTTCGAGAACACCATCGCGGCACTCGAGATGTCGGACGAAGCGCTGGGCCGGGTGCTTTCGGCCTTCTACGCCGTGGCAAGCGCCGACAGTACGCCGGCACGCCAAGCGCTGCAGCGCGACTTCGCGCCGATGCTTTCGGCGCATATGTCTTGGGTGATCGGCAACCGGGCGTTGTTCGATCGGATCGATACGCTCTGGCAGACGCGCGAGGCCCTGAGCCTCGGGTCCGAGGACGCGCGGGTCTTGATGCTGACGCATCGCCGTTTCGTACGCGCGGGCGCGCAACTCGAAGGCGCGCAGGCGACCCGCATGGCCGAGATCCGCGCGCGGCTCTCGGTGCTGGGCACACAATTCTCGCAGAACCTGCTGGCGGACGAATCTGCCTGGACCATGCCGCTTTCGGCCCAAGACCTCGCGGAATTGCCTGCCGGGCTGCGCTCCGCCGCCAAGGCAGCGGGTGGCGACGGGGGGGCGGTGATCACCCTGTCGCGCTCGCTCGTGGTGCCGTTCTTGCAGTATTCGCCCAACCGCGCGCTGCGCCAAAAGGCGTTCGAGGCCTGGGCTGCACGCGGCATGACCGGGGGCGAGACCGACAACCGCGCCATCGCCGCCGAGACACTCACGCTGCGCGAGGAGCGTGCGAAGCTGCTGGGGCATGAGGACTATGCATCCTGGAAGTTGGAAACCGAGATGGCGGGCCACCCGCAGGCGGTGCGCGAGTTGCTGCACGCGGTCTGGACGCCGGCGCGTGCCGCGGCCCTTGCCGACGCTGCGATCTACGAGGGCTTGCTGAACGCCGACGGGTTCGAGGGGCCGCTGGAGCCTTGGGACTGGCGCTACTACGCCGAGGCCCGCCGTCGCGCCGAGCATGAGATCGACGACGGGACGCTCAAGCCCTACCTGCAACTCGACCGGATGATCGAGGCGGCCTTTTCGGTGGCGAACCGCCTGTTCGGCATCGAGGCGCGCGAGATCGAGGCACCGGGCTACCATCCCGACGCGCGAACATTCGAGATCACGCGGGGCGGCGCGCATCTCGCCGTTTTCGTTGGTGACTGGTTTGCCCGGCCCTCCAAGCGGTCGGGCGCGTGGTGCACCACGATGCGCGATCAGCACCGCATGGGCGGGCAGGATGTGCGCCCGCTGGTGCTCAACGTGTGCAACTTTGCCAAGCCCGATGCGGGAGAGGCGGCACTCTTGTCCTTCGACGACGCGCGCACGCTGTTTCACGAGTTCGGCCATGCGCTGCACCAGATGCTGTCGGACGTGACATATGAGAGCATTTCGGGCACCTCGGTGGCGCGCGACTTCGTGGAACTGCCGAGCCAGCTTTTCGAGCATTGGCTCGAAGTGCCGGAGGTGCTGCGCGAGTTCGCCACCCACGCCGAGACGGGCGAGCCGATGCCGGAGGCGCTGATGGAGAAGATGCTGGCCGCCGCGAACTTCGATCAGGGCTTTGCCACGGTCGAGCAGACCGCCTCGGCCATCGTCGATCTCGAGTTTCACTGTGGTATGGCTCCTGGCGACCCGATGCAGCAACAGACCGAGGTGCTGGAGGCAATCGGCATGCCGCGCGCTATCGCCATGCGGCATGCGACGCCGCATTTCGCGCATGTCTTTTCCGGCGACGGCTATGCGGCGGGCTACTACAGCTACCTGTGGTCCGAGATGATGGACGCCGACGCCTTCGAGGCGTTTCGCGAGACGGGCGATGCCTTCGATCCCGAGACCGCGCGTCGGTTCGAGGCCCACGTGCTTTCGCGCGGCGGCTCGGAGGAGGCGGGGGTACTCTACGAGCGGTTTCGCGGCTCGACGCCCGATGTCGCGGCGCTGCTCAGAGGGCGAGGTCTCGCCGCCTGAGCAGTCCTGACGGCATGAGGCGTGCTCAGGTCGCTTTGCGATGCGCCTCGGCGGCCTCGGAAATATGGTGCATCTCGTCGGCAAGCGCGCCTTCGATGGAGAGACCCTCGCCCGGAACGGCGCCGGGGTCCTCCTCGTCGCCGCTCATGTGGCTGCGGTCGCGAATATACTCGCGCAGCGCGTCGCCGGCCGGTCCATCGAGCGCGGAGACGAGATGGGCCAGCACCTTGCGCTGGGCCAGAAGACGCCCTTCGAGGGTTTCGACTGTAACGGACATGGGGGGCCTCCTGATCGGGTTCGGTTACAGAGCCAACGTCGCGGACGACCCGCGCGTTCCGGTGTCGCGTTTCAGACCGGGTCCTTGTGGATGATCACGTCGGCGCGCGGGTAGCGATTAAGGATCGCGCGCTTGAGCGCGGCACCGATGTCATGGGCCTGTGTCAGGCTCTGCGCCCCGTCGAGTTCAATGTGCAGGTTCACGAAGACCCGGCCCCCCGAGCGGCGGGTCCGCAGGTCGTGGTGGCCATGCACGCCGGGAAAATCGCGCGCGATTGCCTCGATCCCGGCTACGGTTTCGGCGTCGACCGCACGGTCCATCAGCGCGTCCCAGGCATCGCGCCCGATCCGCAGAGCGCCGCGCGCCATCAAGAGCGCGGCCCCGATGGCGACCACCGGGTCGATCCAGCCCAGTCCGAAGCGCTGAGAGGCCCAGAGCGCGCCGATGGCCCCGATGGCTGGGATCAGGTCGCCCAGATAATGCAGCGAATCGGCGGCCACCACGCGGTTGCCGGTGGCGCGCGCGACGTGGCGCTGCCAGGCGACCAGCGCGAGGGTGAGCACGATCGACAGCCCCATCACCGCGATGCCCGCACCTTCGGACATCGGCGCCGCCGGGGCGGGGTGGGCGAGCCGCTGTGCGCCCGCTCCACCGATCAGCGCCGCTGACGCGAGGATGAACAGGCATTGCCCGAGAGCCGCGAGATCCTCGGCGGCGCTGTGGCCAAAGGCGTGGTCGTCATCGGCGGGCCGCGCGGCATAGGTGATAGCCGCGAGCGCGCCCAGCGACATCGCAAGATCGAGTGCCGAATCCGCCAAGGTGGCGGCCACCGACAGCGCGCCGGTCTGGAATAGAGCCCAGAGCTTGGCCGCGATCAGGATCAGCGCCACGGAAACGGACGCGACCCCGGCCGAAAGGTTCAGCCGGTCGTCGATGTCGCGCGATGTCATGGGGTTAGTCCCGCGTCTCGTCGGGGGCCACGCCCCAAAGCAGCGACTTCGGCGCCCAGCCCTTGTAGCCCCCGGCGCTCAGCTCGCACCAGTCGGGTTCGCAATCGCCCAAGCGCGCCACCACACCGGCCTCGACCTGGGCCACGACCGTGGCACTCTCCTGTGGCTTGGCACGCAGCGGCAGCACTTCGGCGTCGACGATCACCGTGCGCACGCCAGACAGCATCGCGTAATGCATCCAGCCACCCACGCCTTCGCGGTCGGTGACGCGGCGCCAATGGCCGTATTCGGCGGTGACTTGAAGCGGCATGTCGCGGCGCAAAAACACCCAGTCGATGCGGTGCGACAGTGACGGCCCGCGCCGCACGTTGCCCCGGTCGGTCGACAGCGACACGAAGCGCGGCAACGGCAGGTTGGTCTCGGGGCCACGGGTGGGGCCCTCGGGCGGGGCGATCTTCTGCCGGGGGGCGTCTGGGGCGGTGGCCTCTGGAGGGGCAAGGGCAGGGGCGACCGCGTCCGGCGCGGCGGCCACGGCGCCGAGGTTCTCAGGGCGGGGTTTAGGGCGCCCGTCGCGGTCCTGCGCTTGCGCAGGCAGCGCCATGACAGCCACCAGAAGCGCCGCGATTGGTCCGAAATTCATCATTCGAGCTGTGTCCGTCCGGTCTCGATGCCATGCCCACGATGTGCGCAAGAGGCGCGTTCTTGCGTCGCGCGCCCGGTCCCGGCACTCTGTCACGATGCCGAGGCGGGGAAAAGCGCAAGGGAGATCGGAATGGCGGAGAAACGCCTTCGTGTGATCGCGACGCGACGCCTGCCCGCGCCCGTGGAGGCGCGGCTGGCGGCACTGTTCGACTTCACCCCCGGCCCGGCCGAAGCGCCGCTTTCGGGCGAGGCGCTCGATGCCGCTCTAGAAACGGCGGAGGTGCTCATCACCACCCTGTCGGACCGGATCGATGCGGATCGACTGGGCCAAGCCGGGGCCGGGTTGCGGCTGCTGGCTAATTTCGGCGCGGGCGTCGATCATCTGGATGTCGCGATGGCCGCGCGGCGCGGCATCGCGGTGACCAACACGCCCGACGTGGCAACCGAGGATACGGCGGATGTGACCATGGTGCTGATCCTGTCGGTCACGCGCCGCCTGCCCGAGGCCTTTGCGCTTTTGCAGTCGGGGGAATGGGGCGGTTGGTCGCCGGACCTGCTGCTCGGCGGGCGCATCGCCGGGCGCAAGCTGGGGATTCTCGGAATGGGCCGGATTGGTCAGGCGGTGGCGCGGCGCGCGGCGGCGTTCGGCATGGAGATCGGCTATAACAACCGCAACCGGCTTTCCAAGGAAGTCGAGGCGAGCTTGAGCGCGCGGTGGTGGCCCAGCCTCGACCAGATGGTCGCGCAATGCGACGTGCTGTCGATCAATTGCCCGCACACGCCCGCGACCTATCACCTGATCAACGCCCGTCGCATCGCGCTGATGAAGCCCGGTGCCGTCGTGGTGAACACCTCGCGCGGTGAGGTGATCGACGAGAACGCGCTGACACGGGCGTTGCGCGCGGGCGAGATCGGCGGCGCGGGGCTCGATGTGTTCGAAAAGCGGCGCGAGATCAATCCGCGGCTGAGGGCGTTGCCCAACGTCGTACTGCTGCCGCACATGGGCTCGGCCACGGTCGAGGGGCGGGTGGCGATGGGCGAGCGGGTGATCGCCAACATCGAGGCTCTGGCCAATGGCACCGAGCCTCCCGATCTCGTGACTCCACGGAACGCCTGAAGTCGCGGGTTCGCTGGAACCTGTACGACAGGAGCCGCGTTGCGAGCGCAACTGGGACAAGTCGGATACGTGTTCACATGCGCAACTGGGCCATCGCATTCTTCGCGCTCGCACTGCTGTCGGGCTTCGCCTGCCTCGGCGCCAATACGCATGAGGATCTGAGCGGCGCCCGCTTTCTGATGGTGCTCTTCGGTGTGCTCGGCGCCTATGCCGCGACGACCCACCAGCTGCGGTCTCGCGGCGCGTCTAATGGACGTCGGCGGCCCGTCGACAACGGGCCGCTCAACATCTGATCAGTTCGAGATGCGCCGGGCGAGGCGCTGGCCCGGCAGATCGGCACCAAGAACCTGCACGCGTGCATCTCGCGCAAATCCTGCGATCAACTCGCGGTAATAGCCACCGGCCGAATTGGCGACAGCGCCCACAAGCGTGCCGGTACGGCTCTCCGCGGCCTCACCTGCGAGAACCTGGATCGTGTAGCTGGCCCGCAATGTGCCCGCCGGATCGACAACCCGCACCGCACCCGAAAGCCTCGATTGATCACGGCCCAGCGCCGTGGACGTGCCGCCCGCAAGGTTGAGCCGCGACACCTCGACCATCATCTTCCACTTGCCGCCACGGCCCAACCGGTCGGCGAATTCGCGGCTGAGTGCGGCGTCGAGGTCGGGCGCGATGCGGCTGGTGTAGTCGCGCGCGGCCCCGCTCTCGAAGCCCGCCCCTTCCGCGGTCACCACGATGTCGGCAAGCTGCATCTCACCGCGCGCGGCGCGCGACAGTGGGTTCGGATCGGGCGTGCCGCAGGCGGCAAGCAGCCCCGCGAGGCCGAAGGCGATCAGGTGGCGGCGGTTGAACATGTCTGCTCCCTCAAGACGTTGCCTCAGCGGTATATCTCGTCCTCGGTCGGAAAGGCGCGTGACTTCACGTCCTCGGCATAGCGTTTCACCGAATCTTCGATCATCGGGCCGAGCTGGCCGTAGACCTTCACGAATTTCGGGGTCCAGGGGTTCAGGCCCAGCATGTCCTCGAGCACGAGGATCTGGCCGTCACATTCGGCGCTGGCACCGATGCCGATGGTGGGGATGTCCACCGCCTTGGTGATCTTCGCGGCCAACGGTTCGACCATGCCCTCGAGCACCACGGCGAAGGCGCCCGCTTTGGCCACGGCGCGGGCATCCTCGAGATGCGCCTCCCAAGTGTCCTCATCGCGGCCTTGGGTCTTGAAGCCGCCCATGACGTGGCTCGATTGCGGGGTCAGACCGATATGCGCCATCACCGGGATGCCGCGTTCGACCAGAAAGCGGATCGTCTCGGCCATGCGCGCGCCGCCCTCCAGCTTGACCGCGCCGCACTGGGTCTCCTTCATCACCTTGGCGGCGTTGCGAAAGGCCATGGCGGGGCTTTCCTCATAGCTGCCAAAGGGCATGTCGACGACGACCAGCGCCCGCTTGGTGCCGCGCACCACGGCGCGGCCGTGCATGATCATCAATTCGAGCGACACGCCGACCGTGCTCTCCATGCCGTGCATCACCATGCCGAGGCTGTCGCCCACGAGGATGAAATCGGCGTAGCGGTCGACGATGGCGGCGGTGTGCGCGTGATACGAGGTCAGCGACACGATCGGCTCGCCGCCCTTGCGGCGCGCGATCTGCGGAACGGTGACGCGGCGGACCGTCTCGGTTTGGCTGCTCATGGGGTGATCTCCCTTTGATCGATCAACAGGACCTCGCCGAACTGGGCCGAGATCATGATGGCTATGGGCTCCGACAGCGGCGCGTCGGGCGTTTGGCGCAACGGTGCGAGGCTTTGGGGTGCGACGATGTCGAGCCCGGTAAGCCGCGCACGCGGCTCGTCGGCGATGGTTGCGCGGATCGCGTCCTCGATCGCCGAGGCGCTGCCGCCTTCCGTCGCGACCCGCTCGGCACGGTCGAGCGCGCGGTTGAGACAGAGCGCGGCGATGCGGTCCTCGGGCGTCAGCCGCACATTGCGCGACGACATGGCAAGCCCGTCAGCCTCGCGCAGCGTCGGCACACCTTGAATGTCGATGTTCATGTGCAGATCGCGCGCCATGCGGCGGATCACCTGAAGCTGCTGGTAATCCTTTTCGCCGAAATAGGCAGCGTCGGGGCGGGTGATGTTGAACAGCTTGGTGACCACGGTGGCGACGCCCCGGAAGTGCCCGGGCCTGAGCGCGCCGTGCAGCCGGACCGCGAGATCTCGCGTCTCGACAATGGTTTCGTCGCCTTCGGGGTAGATTTCGTCGGCGCGCGGGATCAGCACCGCATCGCAACCCGCCGCCTCCAGCATCGCGAGATCGGCCTCTTCGGTGCGCGGGTAGGTCTCGAGGTCTTTGGGGTCGCCGAACTGGGTCGGGTTCACGAAAATGGTCGCCACGACGCGGCCATGGTCGCGCCTCGCGGCGGCGATCAGGCTCATGTGGCCCGCGTGCAGCGCGCCCATCGTGGTCACCAGCCCGACACTGTGGCCTGTCGCGCGAAAGCCTGCGACCGCGTCGCGGATGGCAGCGATGGAGCGGCAGACGTACATGGTTGTCCTCCCAGACCTTGGCCGTCTTTTACGGGGGCGGAGAGGGCCTTACAACAGGCCGCGCTCAGCCGGTGGGTGGCCAGGATTTGGGGAAGGTCGCGGGCAGGGTGCCTTCGAGAAGTTCGGCGTAGCTTCCGATGGAATGGCCTTCCTCCACGTCGCCCACCGGCGGGCTGAGCCAGTGGACGCTGCCGATATGGCGAAAGCCGAAGAAACGCGGCGGCAGGTGGCACAGCGTGTCGTCGGTCCGGCAGATGTTGAGTACGAAGCCCTCGCGACCGAAATGCGCGCGGCCCAGATAGGGGCGCGGGCTACCGAAAGAGAGGCTCGGGACACCGAGCGAAGCGCCGACGATCTGCGCCGAGGCCGCCCCCAGCGAATGACCGATGATGAAGGCGGGCTTTTGCGGCTTGGCAAAGGCGTAGACGATCTGTGCGTGTTCGAGAAAACCCGCATGCCATAGCGCGCCGCTGTCGCCCGGTGCCATGCGAAACCCATGCGCGTCGGGGGCGCGGTCGTGGATCAGATCGAAGTTGAACTCGAACCAGTCCGAGAATTCGTTGGTGCCCGCGATATAGAGGATGCCGCGTTTCAGCATCGCGGCCTGTACGCCGCGCAGATCGATGGTCTCGACAACGTCCGGCCCGTCGAGGCCGCCACCCATACGTTCGATAATCCGCGCCGCCTCGGCGACATCCAGCGTCTTCATGGCGTGCCCTCCCGACGAAAGCGCAGAAGATACGCCCATTGGAGGCCAAGCCACGTCGTCCTGTCCAGAGATTCCGGGGCTGCGCCGCACCGCTTGTCGCATTCGGCGCGCGAGAGGTCGCCGGGCTTCGCACCCTTGCGCGGATTCGCGCGATGGTGCGCAAAGGCCAGCCCGGAGACCGCGCGATGAAGACCCATGTGAAAGCCCTTGTCGTCGGCGGTGGCGCCGTTGGCACCTCGATTGCCTATCACTTGGCCAAGGCCGGGTGGGACGATGTCATGCTGCTCGAACGCGACGAGCTGACCTCGGGTTCGACATGGCATGCCGCCGGGTTGCTGCCCTATTTCAACATGTCCTACGCCACCACATGGATCCACGATCACTCGATCAAGCTCTACAAGACGTTGGAGCAGGAGACCGGGCTCGATGCGGGCTTTTTCGTCGTCGGCAACCTGCGCATGGCGCAGTCCAAGGCGCGCATGGACGAATACATGCTCTATGCCGCGACCGCCGAGACGGTGGGTGTGCCGTTTGAGTGGATGACGCCGGCGCAGATCAAGGAGCGCTGGCCGTTGGTGCGAACCGAGGATCTCGAAGGCGCGATCTTCCATCCGACCGATGGCTACATAAACCCCGCCGATGTCACCATGGCGATGGCCAAGGGCGCGCGGCAGAGGGGCGTCACGATCGAGCGGCGCTGGCAGGTCGACGGTTATGAATGGACCGGGTCGGAGTGGCGCGTCACTGTCACCAAGATGGTCGAAAAGGGCGGCAACCTCGTGGCCTCGGACGAGAGCCAAGTCATCACCGCCGAGCATGTCGTCACCGCCACCGGCAACCACGCGCAGCGCACGGCGCGGCTTCTGGGCATCAAGATCCCCGCGATCCCAGTTGAACACCAGTTCATTGTCACCGAGCCCGACCCGGCGCTGGTCGAATGGCGCAAGAGCAACGAGCAGCACCCCGTTCTGCGCGATGCTGACGCCAAGTGGTACGTGCGCGAGGAGCGCGGCGGCTGGATCCTCGGACCTTACGAACGCGGGGCCCCCGCGCGCTTCCCCTACGGCGTGCCCGACAGTTTCCGTGCCGACCTGTTCCCGCTCGATCTCGACCGGATCGAAGAGGAATACATGTCGATGATCCACCGCATTCCCTCCTCGGAGGAGGTGGGGCTGAAGGACGATTTCAACGGCCCGATCTGCTACACCCCCGACGGCAACCCGCTGATCGGTCCGGCGCCGGGCCTGCGCAACATGTGGCTTGCCGAAGGCTTCTCCTTCGGCATCACCGCCGCCGGCGGGGCGGGGCATTACCTCGCGCAGTTGATGGTCGAGGGCGAGGCCGAGATCGACATGGCGAGCCTTGACCCCAAGCGGTTCGGCCCTTGGATGACCACCGATTATGCCGTGGCCAAGAACGAGGAGGCCTACGAACACGTCTATATCCTGCACCACCCCGACGAGGAGCGTCCGGCGGCACGGCCCCTGCGCACCTCGCCCGCCTATGACCGGCAAAAGGAAAAGGGCGCGCAGTTCGGCGTGGTGAACGGTTGGGAGCGTCCGAATTATTACGGCCCCGTCGGCGCGCCCGAGAGCTTCGATCATGACAGCCGCTCGTTCCGGCGCGGCGGCTGGTGGGAATACGCCGCCGCCGAGGCCAAGGCGATCCGCGAGGGCGTGGGCCTTATCGATGCCACCGCGTTTACCAAGCACATGGTCAGCGGGCCGGGTGCGGCCGCCTTCCTCGATTGGTTCACCACCAACAAGCTGCCCAAGGTGGGCCGCATCAATCTCACCTACGCGCTGACCGATGCCGGCACCACGCGCACCGAATACACCATCGTGCGGTTGGCCGAGGACCGGTTCTACCTCGTCTCGGCGGGCGTTTGGAGCGCCTATGACGGTGACTTCCTGAGAAAGGCCGTCGAGGACAAGGAGCCCGAGTTCGGTCGGATCGATGTGCAGGACGTCACCACCCAATGGGGCGTCTTCGCCATCGCGGGGCCGCGATCGCGCGAGGTGCTGAACCGGCAAGTGCGCGATGCCGAGCCGGAGACAGTGCTGTCGAACAAGCGCTTCCCGTGGCTGTCGTGCCGCGAGATCGAGCTGGGCATGGTGCCGGTGCGGGCGCTGCGCGTGGCATATACCGGCGAGCTGGGCTGGGAGCTGCATCACCCGATCGAAATGCAGAACCACCTTTGGGACAAGCTCATGGAGGCGGGGGCGCCTTCCGGGATGACGCTCGTTGGCGCGCGCGCCCAGAACTGGCTTAGGCAGGAAAAATCCTACCGCGCCTTCGGCACCGAGCTGGGTCGCGACGCGACACCATTGGAGGCCGGACTGGACCGCTTCGTGGATCTGTCGAAGGACTTCCACGGCAAGGTGGCGATGGAAGGGATCGGCCTCCGCTCCAAGTGCGTCACGCTTCTCATCGACGGGCCGGCGGACGCCGATCCCTGGGGCCGTGAGGCGCTCTATGCGGGCGGGGAAAAGGTCGGGCGGTTGACGTCGGGCGGCTGGTCGGCCGCCTTCGGCAAATCCATCGGCATGGGCTATGTGCGCCCCGATTTCGCTGCGCCGGGCACCAAGCTCAAGGTCCGGATGTTCCGCGAGCTTTGGGATGCCGAGGTGACCGAGGACAGTCCTTATGATCCCACGAACGCGACGATCAGAGCGGATGGCTGAAAGAGGGCGATCCCTCGGGGAGAGCGAAGGGAAAGCAGCAGAATATCTCGGATTGGATGCCGTAAAAGGCTGGCGCTCACGCGCATGTGATACTACCTATGATATGCTTGCATCCTGAGAACTCTTCTCATGAGTGAATTCGGAAATGCATAATGCCTCGTATTATCACGCCTCATAATGTTTCACGGAACTTGCCATGACCGATATTAACCCGACCACTGCGGCTACCCCCCAGAAAGACGCCTATTTTGAAACCAAGATCGTCTATGGTCTGTTTCTCGGCGGACTCGTTTTCGGGCCGCTGGCCCTCGGCGCGCTGATCTACGCCTATGTCGCTCGCAAGGAGGGCCAGCCGGGCGCGACGCATTTGAGTTTCGTCATCCGGAGCTGCTGGTTCGGGATTGCTGGGATGGTGCTGGGGATGTTCACGGCGCTTTTCCTGATCGGCTTCGCAATTGTCGGCGTGACTTGGATCTGGCTCGTCGTGCGCGGTATTTCCGGCATTCGTACTGCGTTCGAAGGTCGCGAGCTGTCCGACTCAAAGTCGCTCGGTTTCATCGCGAAGTAACCCCGATCGCCTAGGTCTCCTGAATAAGATGGGGCTGGCCGCATGACGGCCAGCCCCATTGTCTTTTGATGGTGACCAAGAGGCCCCCGACCGCGTCTACTGCGGGATGTCGCCCTTGAGGCCTTCGACATAGAAGTTCATGCCAGCGAGCGTGCCGTCGTCGGCCACTTCGCCTTCGGCGAGCCAGTCCGAGCCGTCCTGCTTCTTGAGCGGGCCGGTGAAGGGGTGCGTTTCGCCTGCGGCAATCGCGTCCTTGAGCGCCAGCGCGGCCTCCTTCACCTCGGCGGGCACCGCATCGGTGATTTCGCCGATCTCGACCATGCCGCTGTCAATGCCGTCCCAGGTGTCCGTCGACTCCCAAGTGCCGTCGATCACCGCGCCGACGCGGTCGACGTAATATTGGTTCCAGTTGTCGATGATCGAGCTGACGCGGGGTTTCGGCGCGTAGTCGAGCATGTCCGAGGCCTGGCCGAAGGTGATGACATCGCCCGCCTCTTGTGCGGCGGCCTGCGGCGCGGTGGAATCGGTGTGCTGCAGGATCACGTCGGCGCCCGCGTCGATCAGCGCCTTGGCGGCCTCGGCTTCCTTGGCCGGGTCGAACCAAGTGTAGGCCCAGACCACACGGAATTCGACCTCGGGGTTCACCTTCTTGGCCTGAATATAGGCGGCGTTGATGCCGCGGATCACCTCGGGGATCGGGTAGGAGCCGATGTAGCCGATGATGTTGCTCTCGGTCATTTCGCCGGCGATCAGGCCCTGCACCGCGCGGCCCTCATAGAAGCGGGCGGAGTAGGTCGAGACGTTGTCGGCGCGCTGGTAGCCGGTGGCGTGCTCGAACTTCACATCCGGGAACTTCGCGGCGACGTTCATCGTCGCTTCCATGAAGCCGAAGGACGTCGTGAAGATCATGTCCGCGCCCTGCAGCGCCATCTGGGTCAGCACGCGCTCGGCGTCGGGGCCTTCGGGAACGCTCTCGACATAGACCGTCTCGACCTTGTCGCCGTATTCCTCCTCGACGGCGAGGCGGCCCTGGTCGTGCTGGTAGGTCCAGCCGAGATCGCCCACCGGCCCGACATAGATGAAGCCCACCTTGGTCTTGTCATCTTGCGCCATCGCCCCGGTGGCGATGACTGCAGCGGCGGTGGCACCGAGAAGCACTGTCTTGAAGGTCATGTCGTTGTTCCCTGTTGGTGGAATCTTCCGCCTCAGCTCGAGGCGTGGAAGGGGCGGCCGAGCGAGCCGGGCGCACGGCCCGCTCGCAGGATGACGAGAACGAGGATGGTTGCCAGATAGGGCGCCATCTGCAAATATTCGATCGGGATCTGCACGCCGCCCGAGGCCTGCAACGCCAGCTGCAGGGCCGTGGCGCCGCCGAAGAGCCACGCGCCGAGCACCAGTCGTCCCGGTCGCCAGCTTGCGAAGACCACGATCGCGAGCGCGATCCAGCCCGCGCCCGCCGTCATGCCTTCGGTCCACTGCGGCACGCGCACAAGGCTGAGATAGGCGCCGCCCAGACCGGCGCAGGCACCGCCGAAGGCGATCGCCGCGAGGCGTACGCGCACGACCTTGTAGCCCAAAGCATGCGCGGCTTCGTGGTTTTCGCCCACGGCGCGCAGCACCCGGCCCATGCGGGTACGATTGAGAAACAGCCAGACGCCCAGCACGACGGCCAGCGCGATGTAGACCATCGCGTCGTGGCGAAACAGCACTGGGCCGAGGAACGGGATGTCACGCAGCAGCGGGATATAGAGGTCCGGCACCGCCGGGCCCTTCACGCCGATGTAACCCTGACCCAGCACCGCCGAGAGGCCGAGGCCGAACAGCGTCAGCGCGAGGCCCGTGGCCACTTGGTTCGACAGGAAAAGCTGTGTGAGGACGCCGAAGACCATCGACAGGAGCGCGCCGCCCAAGGCCGCGCCGGCAAAGCCGAGCCATGGCGAGCCAGTCATGGTGGCCACGACGAAGCCGCAGACGGCGCCCGTGATCATCATCCCCTCTACCCCGAGGTTCAGCACGCCGGCGCGTTCGACCACCAGCTCGCCGATGGCGGCGAGAAGGATCGGGGTGGAGACGATGATGATCGCCGAGAGCAGCAGGATCGGATCGATGTTGCTCATGCCAGCGCCCTCCGGCCGAAACGGACGCTGAAGTTGGTCAGCACATCGACCGCGAGCAGGAAGAACAGCAGCATGCCCTGAAACATCTGGATCGCGGCAAGTGGCAGGTTCATCTGCAGCTGCGCCAGCTCTCCGCCGATGTAGGTCAGCGCCATCAACAGCCCCGCGAGCAGGATGCCGATCGGGTTCAGCCGCCCGAGGAAGGCCACGATGATCGCGGTGAAGCCGTAGCCCACGTTGAAGTCGATGCCGAGTCGGCCCGCGGGTCCTGCGACCTCGAACATGCCCGCAAGCCCCGCGAGCGCGCCAGAGATGCCCATGCAGACCACCACGAGCCAGCCTGGATTTACGCCGCCGAAGACGGCAGCACGCGGGCTTTGCCCGGCGAGGCGCACCCGGAACCCGAGCTGGTGGCGGGTCATCACCACCTGTCCGACGATCACGGCAATGAGCGCCAGCGCCACGCCCCAGTGCAGGCCGGTGCCGGGCACGAGGTCGAGGTTGGCCGCCGACGGGTATTGTGACAGGTTGCGCGATCCCGGAAAGCCCCGGCCCTCGGGGTTGCGCAACAGGCCCAGAGCCATGGAGGCAAGCAGTGCCTCGGCGACATAGACCAGCATGAGGGAGACCAGCACCTCGTTGGTGCCGAAGCGTACGCGCAGGAGGGCCGGGATCATCGCCCAGAGCATGCCGCCCAGCGCGCCCGCGAGGATCATCGCGGGAAAGACGAGCCATGTCTCGGCGGGATAAAAGGCAAGGCCGGTGGCAGCGGCGCAGATCGCGCCGAGGATGTATTGCCCCTCGGCCCCGATGTTCCAGATCCCGGCGCGAAAGCCCAAGGAGAGGCCTATGGCGATGAGGATCAGCGGCCCGGCCTTCACAAGAAGCTGCGGACGCGAGTAGGAGGCGAAATCACCGAAGAGCGGATCCCAGAAAATCGTGCGGATCGCCTCGAAGGGGTCCTTTCCCATGAGAGCGAACATCAGCCCGCCCGCGATCATGGTCAGCGCCACGGCGACGAAGGGTGTGGCCAGTGTCCAGGCACGCGACGGCTCGGGGCGGCGCTCAAGCCGGATCATGCGGCCTGCTTCCGGGCGCGCGGGCCCTGCGACTTTACTCCAGAAATACTCAAGATCCCTCAGCCTTCCCCATGCGCAGGCGCGAGGTCATGCGCGCCCCCCAGCATCATTCCGATCTCGTCGATCCCCAGCCCTTCGGCGGGACGCGGTGCGCTCAAAGCGCCGCCGTTGAGCGCCGCGAAGCGGTCCGAGATCTCCATCAGCTCGTCGAGGTCCTGGCTGATAACGATCAGCGCGGCCCCGGCTTCGGCCAGATCCAGCAATGCCTGCCGGATCGTCGCGGCGGCGGCGGCATCGACGCCCCATGTCGGTTGGTTCACGACCAGCACCTCGGGGCGCTGCAGGATTTCGCGTCCGATGACGAATTTCTGCAGGTTGCCGCCCGACAGCGCGCGGGCTGCGGTGCCGGGACCGGGCGTGCGCACGTCGAACCGCTCGATTACCCTTTCGGCAAAGCCGCGCGCACGGCCCCAGCGCAGGAAACCGTGACGCACGAGGCCTTCGCGCGGGCCCGCGGTCAGCAGCGCGTTTTCGGTCAGGCTCATATCCGGGGCCGCGGCATGGCCCATACGCTCTTCGGGGGCGCAAAGAAGACCCATGTGGCGGCGCGCGTTGACGCCTTCGCGCCCGATCTCACGGCCCTTGAAGCGGATCATGCCGGGCGCGGTCGCCATCTCGCCTGACAGCGCCATGGCCAATTCGTCCTGACCGTTGCCCGCGACACCGCCGATGCCCAGCACCTCGCCCGCGCGCAACTCCAAGTCGATGTGCTTGAGGGCCGTGCCGAAGGCGCGGGGAGCGGGAGCCGAAAGGCCAGAGAGTTGAAGCACCACCTCACCGGTCCGCCCCCCCGCGCGCGACGGCGTAGCGAGCGTCGCGCCGACCATCTGCTCTGCCATGTCGCGCGCAGCCGTGGTCTTGGGATCGCATGTGCCGACGACGCGTCCATGGCGCAGGATCGTGGCGCTGTCGCAGATCGTGCGGATTTCTTCGAGCTTGTGGCTGATATAGAGGATCGACACCCCTTCGGCGCGCAGCTTGCGCAGGGTCTCGAACAGGATGTTCACCTCCTGGGGGGTGAGCACCGAGGTCGGCTCGTCCATGATCAGCAGGCGCGGTTCCTGCAGCAGGCAGCGCACGATCTCGACGCGCTGGCGCTCGCCTGCCGAGAGGTCGCCGACGATGCGGTCGGGGTCGAGCGGCAAGCCGTAGGACTGGCTGACTTCGCGGATCTGCTCGGCGAGACGCCCTAGCGCGGGTGGTGTCTCCATGCCGAGCGCCACGTTCTCGGCCACGCTCATCGCGTCGAAGAGCGAGAAATGCTGGAACACCATGGCGACGCCTGCGGAACGCGCGGCGCGCGGTTCGGCAGGGGCGAAGAGCTGACCCTTGAAACGCATGTGTCCTGCGTCGGGCTGCACGAGGCCGTAGATCGTCTTGACCAGCGTCGACTTGCCGGCACCGTTTTCGCCCAAGAGCGCGTGCACCTCGCCGCGAGCGATGTCGAAGGAGACCTCCGAATTGGCCACAACGCCGGGATAGGCCTTGGTCAGGCCGGACAGCTCCAGAAGCGGCGTGGTCATACGGCCCGGTCCCTCGTCATCTTCTCGTTCCCGCCTTTCAGTAGCGCGGCGGCGACGCCGACGGCAATGGCCTGCGGGTCGCGGCCCAAGGAGGTGTCGCCTATCGGACAGGCGATGCGCGAAATCAAGGCGTTGGAATGACCCAGCGCCGAGAGCCGCGACCGGAAACGGGCCCATTTCGTGGCCGAACCGATGAGGCCGCAACTGGCAAAGCCATGGCTGAGGGCGGCATGACAGAGGGCGAGGTCGAGGTCGTGGTCGCGCGTCAGGATCAGGTGATCGGCCTCTTGCGGCGCGCGCGGCATCAGGGCAGCGGGGGCTGCGGCCGGGATCACGATGACGCCTTCGGGAATATCGGTCGGAAAGCAGTCGGGCGCGAGGTCGATCCAAGTGATGGCGCGCCCCGGCATCGGGGCCATGACCGAGACGATCGCCCGGCCGACATGTCCGGCACCCCAGACCCAGAGCGGGCGGCGTTCGGGCGGGGCCGCCTCGATGAGCCAGCCGTCGATCAGGGTCGGGGCCGCACCGGGGCGCATTGCGCCCAGCTTGCGCGCGACCGATACCGGCATGTCACCGGCGGGGCCGAGCGGGCGAGCGCGGGGCAGGGTGTCCGGCAGGGAGGCGTCATCGAAGCGCTCCCACACCAGCGTCACCGCCCCGCCGCAGCATTGGCGCAGCGTGGGGCCGAGCGGCAGGCGGCGCTGGGCCGTGGGTCGTCCTGCTGCCAACATGTCGCGCGCCGAGAGCACGGCCTCGTGTTCGAGCGCGCCGCCGCCGATGGTGCCGGATTGGCCGCTGCTCCAGACCAGCATCGCGGTGCCGGGATCGCGCGGTGCCGACCCGGCGGTCGCCGCGACCAGCACCCGCACCACCGGGCCATGCGCAGCGATGGTGGCGGCGAGTGCCGGGCGATCGAAGCTCATCCGCGCGCCCTCCGGCAGGCGGCGAGCACGCGTTCGGCCGTCGCGGGGGCGTCGAGGTTCGGATAGACGGGGCCGCAGGCCGAGGCCGCATGGCTCAGCGCGAGGAAGGCCGAAATCCCGAGCATGAAGGGTGGCTCGCCCACCGCCTTGGAGCGGTAGACGGTCTGGGCGGGGTTCGGCACGTCCCACAGGTCCACATGAAACAGGTCGGGCCGGTCCGAGCAGGCGGGGATCTTGTAGGTCGAGGGCGCATGTGTCCTGAGCGCGCCCTTGTCGTCCCATACAAGCTCCTCGGTGGTGAGCCAGCCCGCGCCCTGCACATAGCCGCCCTCGATCTGCCCCTTGTCGAGCGCGGGGTTCAGCGACTGGCCCGCATCGTGCAAGATGTCGGTGCGCAGGATGCGGTTTTCACCTGTGAGCGTGTCGATCACCACCTCGGTCACGGCGGCGCCGTGGGCAAAGTAGAAGAACGGACGCCCCTGTCCCTTGATACGGTCCCATTTCAGATCCGGCGTCTTGTAAAAGCCGGTGGCCGAGAGGCTGACCCGCGCCTCGTAGGCAAGCTTCACAGCCTGCTCGAAGCGGAGCACTTCACCACCGACATGCACCTCGTCGTTCTCGAAGCGGACCTCGGAAGCAGCGCATTGGTGCAGCCCGGCGAGGAAGTCGGCGATGCGGTCGCGGATCGTGTCGCAGGCGTTCTGCGCGGCCATGCCGTTCAGGTCCGAGCCCGAGGAGGCGGCGGTGGCCGAGGTGTTGGGCACCTTGTGGGTGTCGGTCGCGGTGATCCGTACCCTCTCGATCCCGACGCCAAAACGCGAAGCCGCGACCTGTGCCACCTTGCGAAACAGGCCCTGTCCCATCTCGGTGCCGCCGTGGTTCAGGTGGATCGAGCCATCCTGATAGACATGCA
Source organism: uncultured Limimaricola sp. (assembly GCF_964022235.1). Lineage (NCBI taxonomy): Bacteria > Pseudomonadati > Pseudomonadota > Alphaproteobacteria > Rhodobacterales > Paracoccaceae > Limimaricola > uncultured Limimaricola sp. The sequence continues at coordinate 346,646 of NZ_CAXHZL010000001.1, forward strand.
CCAGCGCGCCTGCCTGATTGAGATGGGTCAGCGTGAAGGAGATGCCGAACTTGACCGGCGAGAAGCCGATGCCGCGCTTGAGGATCGGGTTTTCGGCGTTCCACGCGGCGATGGCCTCGCGGCGTGCGCGATAGTCCGAGGTCTCCAGCAGCCGTTCGGTCATCTCGTGCAGGATGAAGTCGGTGACCTCCATGCCATAGGGCGTGGTGTTGCTGCCGCTTTCCGGTTCGGCGTTGCCAGTGGGCAGCTGCGCCTGCGCACCGCGCGAGGCAAGGTCGGTGTCGTTCTCGGCGGGCAGCGAGGGGGTGGGGTCGTCGTGGTGCTGCGCCTGTTTGTTCAACTCGGACGCGGCGCGGTAGTAGTTGCGGCGGCGCAACTCAATCGGGTCGAGGCCCAGGCAATGCGCCACCTCGTCCATCACCCGCTCGATCCCGAGCACGCCCTGCGGCCCGCCGAACCCGCGATAGGCGGTGGCGGACTGGTGGTTGGTCTTGAGCCGGTGCGAGGTGATGCGCACGGCCTCCAGCAGATAGGCATTGTCGGCGTGCAGCATCGCCCGGTCGGCCACCGGCAGCGACAGATCGAGCGACCAGCCGCAGCGGGTGTAGTGAGTGAAGTCGAGACCCAGCACCCGGCCCCGGTCGTCAAAACCAACCTCGTAATCGACGCGGAAGTCATGCCGCTTGCCGGTGATGGTCATGTCGTCGTCGCGATCGTAGCGCATCCGGCAGGCGCGGCCGGTCTTTTGCGCGACAATGGCGCAGGCCACGGCGAGCGCGTTGCCCTGACTTTCCTTGCCGCCGAAGCCGCCGCCCATGCGGCGGCACTCGACCTTGACCGCCGACATCGGCAGGCCGAGCGCATCGGCCACCTTGTGCTGGATCTCGGTCGGGTGCTGGGTCGAGGAGTGGATCGTGACCCCGTCCTCCTGCGGCTGGGCCATCGCGGCCATGCCTTCGAGGTAGAAGTGCTCCTGGCCGCCCATCTCGATCCGGCCCCTGAGCTTGCGCGGGGCCTTGGCGATGGCGGCCTCGGCGTCGCCCTTGGACCAGACGCGCGGCCCATCCTCGAAGCGCGCATTCGCGGCAAGCGCCTGCTCGACGGTGAGGATCGGTGTTTCTTCGTCGTATTCGACCTCTGCCAGCCTTGCGGCCTTGCGTGCAGCAAGGTGGCTGTCGGCGGCGACGAGGAACAGCTGCTGGCCGATGTAATGCACCGTGCCGTCCGACAGCAGCGGCTCGTCATGCGCGCTTGGCGAGCAATCGGCGGGACGGTCGAGGTCGTCCGCCGTCAGCACCAGGGCGACGCGGGGGGCGGCGCGGACCTTGTCGAGGTTCATCGACACGACGCGCCCACGCGCGATGCGCGACAGGCCGAAGGCGAGGTGCAGCGCATGGGCCGGGGCCGGAATGTCGTCGATGTAGCGGGCTTGGCCCGTCACATGCAGGACGGCGCTGTCATGGGGGAGGGGAAGGCCGACGCTCATGCCCGCACCTCCAACACGCTGGTTTTCTGGCCTGATACTTCTGCAAAGTAGCGCCGCGCGAGGCCCTGTGCGGCCTCAAGCCGATACTGCGCCGAAGCGCGCATGTCCGACAGCGGGGTGAAGTCCTCGGCCAGCGTGGGCAGCGCCGCCTCGACGCTCTCCATGTTCCATGGCTTGCCGGTGAGCGCAGCCTCGAAGGCGGAAGCGCGCTTGGGCGTCGCGGCCATGCCGCCGAAGCCGGTGCGCGCACTCGTGACGGTGCCGTCCTTTACGGTCACGTCGAAAGCGGCGCAGACGGCGGAGATGTCCTGATCGAAGCGCTTGGAGATCTTGTAGACGCGGAAGGTTTCGCGCCCCTCGGGCAGGCTCACCGCCTCGACGAACTCGCTCGCCTGCCGGTCCTGCTTGCCATAGTCGATGAAGAAATCCTCAAGCGGCAGCTCGCGGCGCGCGTCGCCCCGTCGCAGGTGGATCGTGGCGCCCAGCGCGATCAGCGCCGGCGCGTTGTCGCCGATGGGCGAGCCATTGGCGAGACTGCCGCCGATGGTTGCGGCATTGCGCACCTGTACCGAACCATAGCGGCGCACCATCTCGGCATAGGAGGGGTAGGGCGCATCAAGTGTCTCAAGAACCCGCGTCATGGTAACGCCCGCACCAAAGCGGATGCGGCCATCTTCGCGCTCGATGGTCTGCAGATCGGCGCAGCGGTTGAGAAAGGCTGTCTCGGGCAAGGCGCGCAGGCCCTTGGTGACCCAGAGCGCGACATCCGTGGCCCCGGCGATCAGCGTGGCGTCGGGATGGTCGAGATACCACGCGGCCAGCTCGTCCGCGTTCTCGGGAATGAAGCCCGGTGCCTCAGTCAGAGTCTTGCCCGTGCCACGGCCCGCCTCCGGCTCGTAGGGCGCACGACCGCCTGCGGGTGCTGCGGCGGCATCGGCGCGCGCGGTCGCATCACCGGCCGATCCGGTCGCGATGAGGGCTTCGAGCTTGGCGCGGTCGTTCTCGATCCATGCGGGCAGGGGAGTGCCCTCGGCGGCACGGGCGGCGCGGATGATCGGCGCGTAGCCAGTGCAACGGCACAGGTTGCCCGCAAGCTGGTCGTCGTGATCGGTGCGGCCTTGTGCATGGGCGGCGGCCATCGACATCACGAAGCCCGGTGTGCAGAAACCGCACTGGCTGCCGTGATGATCCACCATGGCCTGTTGCACGGGGTGCAGCGCACCGGCCTCTGCCAGCCCCTCGACCGTGCGCACGGCGCGCCCCGCGAGTTGCGGCAGGAACAGGATGCAGGCGTTGAGCGCGCGCAGGCCGCCTTCGGGATCGGTGACGATCACCGTGCAGGCCCCGCAGTCGCCTTCGTTGCAGCCTTCCTTGGTGCCGGTCAGGCCCCGTTGTTCACGCAGGTAATCGAGCAGGCTGCGCGTCGGCGCTCCGCCTGAACGTACCGTCTCTCCGTTGAGAAGAAACGCGATATCGGTCATCGCAAGATCCGCCGCCTTACCGGATAGGTCATGAGCCGATGCGCCCGGTCGATGCGGCGTAGACCGGGCGGCCCTTGTGTCAAACCTCATGAAAGCCGATGCCATGCGCGTTTGGCAAGCCTCACGTGCCTGTCGTTGCGGCACAACCTCGGCCGCGCGGGCGAATTTGCAGCAACTTGCCCGCAAAACGAGAGGAGACACCTTGGGTTGCCCGTTCCGGCGGCGCGGTGGGGATTGGCTGGCAAGCCCATGCGTGGGCCGGGCATCACAATCGCGGGCCTTGACGGAGCGGCAGTTCGTCGCCCGCTTTCCGTGCCCGTCCAGCGCGCGTAGAACCAGCCTATGGCCAATCCTAGATTCATCCATCTGCGCGTCCATACCGAGCATTCGCTGCTCGAAGGGGCGATTCCCGTGAAGAAGCTGCCCGGTCTCGCCGCTAAGGCCGAGATGCCGGCAGTGGCGATCACCGACACCAACAACATGTTCGCCGCGCTCGAATTTTCCGAAACGGCGGCGAAGTCGGGAATCCAGCCGATCGTCGGCTGTCAGGTCGATCTGTGCTATCTGCCGCCAGAGCCGGGCAAGCGGCCCGAGCTGCCCGCGCCCATCGTGCTGTTGGCGCAGACCGAAGCTGGCTACATGAATCTTATGAAGCTGAACTCGTGTCTCTATCTCAAGAGCGATGGGCAGCTTCCGCAGGTCTCGATCGAGGAGATCGAGGCACTGTCAGGCGGGCTGATCTGCCTGACCGGCGGCCCCGACGGCCCCGTCGGGCGGTTGTTGCGGCAGGGCCAGCGGCCAAAAGCCGAGGTGCTGATGGAGCGGCTGAAGGCGGCCTTCCCGGATCGGCTCTATGTGGAACTGCAGCGCCATCCAGGCGAGGACGGTCTTCCCGAGGCCGAGAAGCTGAGCGAGCGCGGCCATGTCGAGATGGCCTATGCGATGGAGCTGCCGCTGGTCGCGACCAATGACGTCTATTTCCCCAAGCCCGAGATTTACGAGGCGCATGACGCGCTGATCTGCATCGCGCAGGGTGCCTATGTCGACCAGCAGGAGCCGCGCCGTCGCCTGACCGCGCAGCACTACTTCAAGAGCCCACAGGAAATGGCGACGCTGTTCGCCGACCTGCCCGAGGCGCTGGAGAACACGGTCGAGATCGCCCGCCGCTGCGCCTTCAAGACCTACAAGCGCGCGCCGATCCTGCCCAAGTTCGCCGATGACGAGGTGGTGGAACTCCGCCGGCAGGCGCAACAAGGGCTGAAGGACCGCCTCGCCGTCATTCCGCATGCGGTGAGTGTCGAGGAGTACGAGGCGCGGCTCGAATTCGAGCTCGGCATCATCGAGGGCATGGGCTTTCCCGGTTATTTCCTGATCGTCGCCGACTTCATCAAATGGGCCAAGGACCATGACATTCCCGTCGGTCCGGGTCGGGGCTCGGGCGCGGGCTCTCTGGTGGCCTACGCGCTCACCATCACCGATCTCGATCCTTTGCGCTACAGCCTGCTGTTCGAGCGATTTCTCAACCCCGAGCGGGTTTCGATGCCCGACTTCGACATCGACTTCTGCATGGATCGCCGCGAGGAGGTGATCCGTTATGTGCAGGAGAAGTATGGCCGTGAGAAGGTGGGCCAGATCATCACCTTCGGCGCGCTCTTGTCCAAGGCCGCGGTGCGCGACGTGGGCCGGGTGCTGCAGATGCCCTACGGTCAGGTCGACCGGCTGTCGAAGATGATCCCCGTGGAGGGGGTAAAGCCGGTCTCGATCGAAAAGGCGCTGGCCGACGAGCCGCGGCTGCGCGAGGAGGCGAGGAACGAGGAGGTGGTGAACCGCCTGCTGACCTATGCGCAGCAGGTCGAGGGGCTGTATCGCAACGCCTCGACCCACGCCGCCGGCGTGGTGATCGGCGACCGGCCGCTCGACGCGCTGGTGCCGCTCTACCGCGATCCGCGCTCCGACATGCCCGCAACCCAGTTCAACATGAAGTGGGTCGAGCAGGCGGGTCTGGTGAAGTTCGACTTTCTCGGTCTCAAGACGCTCACGGTCATCCAGAACGCGATGGACCTGATCCTGAAATCGGGCCGGCCGTTGCACGTGGCCGAGGACGGGACCGAACTGTACCAGCCGCCCGAGGGCGCCGAGAACCAGATCAACCTGATCCCGCTCGACGACGAGAAGACCTACAAGCTCTATGCCCGCGCCAAGACGGTCGCGGTGTTTCAGGTGGAATCCTCGGGCATGATGGATGCGCTCAAGCGCATGAAGCCCACCTGCATCGAGGACATCGTGGCGCTGGTGGCGTTGTATCGTCCGGGCCCGATGGAGAACATTCCCACCTATTGCGAGGTGAAGAACGGCACGCGCGAGCTGGAGTCGGTGCATCCCAGCATTGACCACATCCTCGCCGAGACCCAAGGCATCATCGTCTATCAGGAACAGGTGATGCAGATCGCGCAGGTCATGGCGGGCTATTCGCTCGGCGGCGCCGACCTGCTGCGCCGCGCCATGGGCAAGAAGATCGCCGAGGAGATGGCCAAGGAGCGGCCCAAGTTCGTGACCGGTGCCACCGGCAATGGCGTCGACAAGAAGAAGGCGATGGAGGTCTTCGACCTTCTCGAGAAGTTCGCCAACTACGGCTTCAACAAGTCGCACGCCGCCGCCTATGCCGTGGTGAGCTACCAGACCGCGTGGCTCAAGGCGAACCACCCGGTCGAGTTCATGGCGGGCGTCATGAACTGCGATATCCACCTCACCGACAAGCTCGCGATCTATTTTCAGGAGGTCCGAAAGGGGCTGTCGCTGGAATGGACGCCGCCCTGCGTCAACCGCTCACAGGCCACATTCGACGTGAAGGACGGCAAGCTCGTCTACGCGCTTGGCGCGCTCAAGAACGTCGGTGTCGAAGCGATGAGGCTGATCGTCGAAGGGCGCGGCGAAAAGCAATTTGCCACGCTCTACGATCTCGCACGGCGCGTGGATCTCAAAAGAGTGGGCAAACGCCCATTGGAGATGCTGGCCCGAGCCGGGGCCTTCGACGCGCTCGATCGCAACCGCCGTCGGGTGTTCTCGGGCCTCGATGCGCTGGTGGCCTATTCGGCCGCGATCCACGAGCAGAAGGCCTCCGCGCAAGTGTCGCTCTTTGGCGAGGCGGGCGAGGATCTGCCCGAGCCGCGCCTGCCGCAGGTGACCGACTGGCTTCCGGCCGAGCGTCTGGCCGAAGAGTTCAAGGCGGTCGGCTTCTACCTTTCGGGCCACCCGCTCGACGACTACCTCGCGCCATTGAAGCGCAAGGGCGTGATGACGCTCGACGAGGTATTGGAGCAGGCGGGCGCGCGCGGTGCCTTTGTCGGCAAGATGGCGGGCACCGTCGCGGGGCGGCAGGAGCGCAAGTCGGCGCGCGGCAACCGTTTTGCCTTCGTGCAGCTCTCGGACCCGACGGGGCAGTTCGAGGTGACGATGTTCTCGGACACGCTGGAGGTCGCGCGCGAGCATCTGGAGACAGGTAGCCAGGTCGTGGTGCAGGTCGAGGCGACGATGGAGAGCGATCAGCTCAAGCTCTTGGGGCGTTCGGTCGTGCCGATCGAAGGGGTGGTCGCGGATGCGGGCGGCTCCGGCTTGCGCGTGTTCCTCGATGCGCCCGACGCGATCACGCTTCTGGCCAACGTGCTCGAACGGGCAGGGCGCGAGGTGCCGAAAGGCCAGCGGATCGCTCGCGGGCCGATCAGCATCTGCCTGATGGGCGACGGGCTGCCCGGCGAGGTCGAGATCGACTGCGGTGCCGACTGGCCGGTGACGCCGCAGATCAAGGGAGCGCTGCGCTCGCTGCCCGGCGTGATCGAGGTCGAAGAGGTCTGAGCGCCGCACCGCTCGGCGCGATGGACGAAGAGGGATCGCGTGCTAGAACCGGGCAAGGCCCCAACAGGAGACCGCCCATGCGCCCCGTCCTCGCCCTTTGCGCTCTGATTGCCCTCGCGGCCTGCGAGGCCGGTCCCGGCGGTGGTGGCAGCGCCAGCGTGTCGGGCCCCGCGCCCGACAGCCGCGAGATCGCGCTGGGGGCCTCGCTGCCCTTCGGCGAGGTCGCCACGGTCTGTGGCCTGTCTAAAAAGGCGCTGGGCACGCCGGTCGCCACCGAGTCGGGCTTTACCCTCTACGACACCGCCGCCACTTCGACCGGTCAGCGCACGCAGTATGTCACCGGCTTCGATGATGGTTGCGCGCGACAGTTCACCGCAGCGCTGGCGCTGTTCGGCGACATTGGTACGCATGAGACGCTGGCTTACGGCTCGGGTGTTTTGCACGACACGGTGGGGGCCGCCTATGAGGAGGTGAAGGGCCAGATCTGTGGCGTGCCCAACGGCCAGCCCTGCGGCAGTGCCGCGCCGAAACTGGCGCGCAATACGACCTTTCTCACTGCCTATGCCGCCTTCGGCGCAAGCGGGCGGCATGCCGACATGCTGCTGCATGACGGGCGGGCTCTGGCGATGGGGGTCGAGGGCTGAGCCGTCAGTAATGCGGCGGGCGCTGGTCGGTCAGGGTGACGCTGCCTTCGGCGTCGGCCTCGGCCCGCTCGGTCAGCCGCATCACCTGACGTGTCAGCACCGCGATCTCGCGTTCCTGCCGCGTCACCACGTCCGACAGGTCGTCGACGGCGCGGATCAGGTGGCTCAGCTTCTCTTCGATGTCGATCTGGTCGGTCATGCCCCCTGAAAACGCCGATCCGGCGCGCGGTGCAAGCCCCAATCGCCATGCGTACGGATGCGTCGGAGCGCGCCCGGAGGTTGCCCCCGTGAGCCGCCCGCGCTAAGCCCGCGCGCGACTCCGCTCCTCGAAAGGACGACCATCCATGGCCAAGGACAAGATCCGCCGCCCCCGCGCCGAAACGCCGAAGGGGTTCCGCGACTATTTCGGCGCCGAGGTCACCGCGCGCGCCGCGATGCTGCGCCGGATCGCCGAGGTCTATCATGCCTATGGCTTCGATGCGCTTGAGACCAGCGGCGTCGAGACGGTCGAGGCGCTGGGCAAGTTCCTGCCCGACGTGGACCGCCCCAACGAGGGTGTCTTTGCGTGGCAGGAAGACACCGAGACCGACAAGCCCGGCGATTGGTTGGCGCTGCGCTATGACCTGACCGCGCCCTTGGCGCGGGTCTATGCGCAGCACCGCAACGATCTCCCCACGCCATACCGCCGCTATGCGATGGGCCCGGTCTGGCGCAACGAGAAGCCCGGCCCCGGCCGGTTCCGGCAGTTCTACCAGTGCGACGCCGACACCGTGGGCGCGCCCTCCGTCGCCGCCGACGCCGAAATCTGCGCCATGCTCGCGGACACACTGGAAGCGGTCGGCATTTTGCGCGGCGATTACATCGTGCGTGTCAACAACCGCAAGGTTCTGAACGGCGTGATGGAAGTGGCGGGCGTGCTCGACCCCTCCGACCCCGAGAAGTTCACGACCGAGCGTGGCATCGTGCTGCGCGCCATCGACAAGCTCGACCGGCTGGGCACCGACGGCGTGCGTATGCTGCTGGGCGAGGGCCGCAAGGACGACAGCGGCGACTATACCCAAGGTGCGGGCCTCGGTGCCGACCAGGCCGAGGTGGTCATGGGCTTCATGGAGGCGCGCCGCGACACCGCCGAAGCAACGTTGGCACGGCTGCGAGAGCTGGTCGGCACATCGCAGATCGGTGCCGAGGGCGTGGACGAGCTGGAGACCATCGCGGGGCTTTTGGCCGCGCAGAGCATGGGGCCCGACCGCGTGGTCATCGACCCCTCGGTGGTACGAGGCCTTGGCTACTACACCGGACCGGTGTTCGAGGCGGAACTCACATTCGAGATCCTCGACGAGAAGGGTCGTCCGCGTCAGTTCGGCTCGGTCGCGGGCGGCGGGCGCTACGACGATCTGGTCAAGCGCTTTACCGGGCAGGCCGTGCCCGCCACCGGCGTGTCGATCGGCGTCGACCGTTTGCTCGCCGCGCTGGCCGCCAAAGGGCGCGGGGCCGAAGAGGCGCAAGGCCCGGTGGTTGTCACCGTCATGGACCGCGACCGCATGGCCGACTATCAGGAGATGGCTTCCGAGCTGCGTGCCGCTGGGATCCGCGCCGAGGTTTATCTCGGCAACCCCAAGAACTTTGGCAACCAGATGAAATACGCCGACCGGCGCGGTAGCCCGGTCGCGGTGATCGAGGGTGGCGACGAGAAGGAGCGCGGCGTCGTGCAGATCAAGGACCTGATCCTCGGCGCGCAGATCGCGCAAAACGCGACGCTTGAGGAGTGGAAGGATCGCCCCTCCCAGATCGAAGTGCCACGTGCCGAGCTGGCCACGCGGGTGAAGGCGATGATCGAAGGCCAATCGTCATGATGCCCGGTCCCATGGGCGCCCCCGCTCGCGCCGAGGCCGCGCGGCTCTCGGCGATCTTCGAGGCCACCGGTGCGCAGCCGGTCGACACCTCGATCCTGCAGCCCGCCGACGTGCTGCTCGACCTTTACGGCGAGGACATCCGCGCGCGCGCCTATGTCACTGCCGACCCGCTGCGCGGCGAGATGATGCTGCGCCCGGACTTCACCGTGCCGGTCGTGCGCGCGCATATGGACGAGGGCGGCGATCCCGCCCGCTACTGCTACGCAGGCGAGGTGTTCCGGCGGCAGGAGACCGATCCGGCGCGGCCGATCGAGTTCCTGCAGGCGGGGTTCGAGATCTTTGGCGGCGATCCGGCGCAGGCCGATGCCGAAGTCTTTGCCACCATCGCGGAGGCGCTGACCGGCTTGGAACTGCGGCCCTCGACCGGCGACATCGGCATCCTGATGGCCGCCGTGCGGGGGCTGAAGACCTCCGACGCGCGCAAGGGCGCGCTTTTGCGTCATGTCTGGCGGCCCCGCCGCTTCCGCGCGCTGCTTGACCGCTACGGCGCACGTACGCCGCTGCCTGCGCATCGCAAGGCGCTTCTGGCTGCCGCGGATCCGTTCGAGAGTGCGGGTCCGGTATTGGGCCGCCGCACGCGTGAGGAGGTCGAGGCGCGCATCGTCACGCTGCGCGAGGAGGCCGAGACGCGACCCATCTCCGAAGAGGAGATGGAGCTGATCGACATGATCCTCGACCTGCGCGAGACCGCGCCCAACGTGCTGTCGAGCCTGCGCGACATCGCCGTCGACATGCCAGCCATCGGCGACGCGGTGACCGGCCTGACCCGTCGGCTCGACGCGATGTCGGCGCGCGGCGTCGACGTGGACGCGCTGCCCTTCGAGGGCAGCTTCGGTCGCACCACGCTCGAGTATTATGACGGCTTCGTCTTCGGCTTCCAATCGCCCACGCGCGCAGACCTGCCGCCCGTGGCGACCGGTGGGCGTTATGATGCGCTGACCCGGCAGCTTGGACAGGGGCGCGCCGTGCCCGCCGTCGGCGGGGTGATCCGCCCCGAGCTCGTGGTGCAGATCAGGGAGGGCCGGGCATGACGATCCGTCTCGGCGTGCCGTCCAAGGGACGGCTCATGGAAAAGACCTTCGACTGGTTCGGCGCGCGTGGCCTCACGCTGCGCAAGAACGGCAACGACCGCGAATACGCGGGCGTGGTCGAGGGCATCGAGGGTGTCGAGCTGGCGCTGCTCTCCGCCGGAGAGATCCCGCGCGAGCTGGCCGCTGGCCGGCTGCATCTGGGCGTCACCGGATCGGACCTCGTGCGCGAAAAGGTCGCGGGCTGGGACCTGCGCCTGCGCGAGTTGGCGCATATGGGTTTCGGCGGTGCCGATCTGGTGATCGCGGTGCCGCAATCCTGGGTCGATGTCGACACGCTCGACGATCTCGACGCCGTGGCCGCCGCGTTTCGGCGCCAGCACGGCTTTCGGCTGCGCATCGCCACCAAGTACCACCGCTTGACGCGTGAGTTCCTGCGCGAGCAGGGCGTGGCCGACTATCAGCTCGTCGACAGTCAGGGCGCGACCGAGGGCGTGGTGCGCAACGAGACCGCCGAGGCGATTGCGGACATCACCTCGACCGGCGAGACACTGCGCGCCAACGGGCTCAAGATCCTGTCGGACGGGATGATCCATTCGAGCCAGGCGACGCTGTTCCGGTCGAGCACGGCCGACTGGTCGGATCGTCACCGCGCCACGCTCGACGCGCTCGAGGACAAACTCGGTCTCTAAAGAACGCCGATCTCGGCCAATGCGGCCTGCAGCGCGGGTGGCAGCGGCTCTTCGGCCTCGCGCCCCGGCGCGAGGTCGCGCGGCGCATCCTCGGGCTTGAGATAGCGCCAGCCTTGGAATGCCCGCTTGGGCGTCGCCGCGACGCGCTTGAGATCGGGGTCGCAGACGATGGCGCAGCGGCGGATGCCGTCGCCTCGATCCACCTCGTCAAAGCGGATCACACGCTGACGGCACAGGATCACCCCCTTGATCACCCAGTAGATCGATCCCTCGTCTAGCACCTCCTCGGTACGCTTGGGCCACATGCGGGTGACGTGGCGCGGCAACCCGTCCGAGGTCTGGCCCCGTCGGTCGGCCTGCCAAGCCGCGAGATCGGAGACATCTTCGGTTCCGACCGAAAGTTTGATGAGGTGCAAGGGCATGAACGGGACTTAGGAGGCGAAGCAGGGGGCCGCAAGTCGCGATTTCGTGTTGTGACAAAACCGCAATTTCTTGTGGATAAGGCTGTGTCAAACACAATCTGTAGCTTGAGACGTGCTATAATCCCCTATATCCACGGTGACCGTCGGGACCTGAGTCCCTCAAGAATTTCCAATACGTTTCAAGCCGAAGGACCGCCCTCATGACCCGTTTTTCCGCGCCCATCGCCGAGCAGATCTGGGACATGAAGTATCGCTTCAAGGAAAGCGACGGCACGCCGATCGACGGCTCGGTCGAAGACAGCTGGCGCCGCATCGCCCGTGCGCTGGCGGCCCCCGAGAAGGACCCCGCGCTCTGGGAGGGCAAGTTCTACGGCGCGCTCGAGGATTTCCGCTACCTGCCCGCGGGCCGGATCACCGCCGGTGCCGGCACCGCGCGCTCGGTGACGCTGTTCAACTGCTTCGTCATGGGCACCGTGCCCGATTCGATGTCGGGCATCTTCGACATGCTGAAGGAAGCGGCCCTGACCATGCAGCAGGGCGGCGGCATCGGCTATGACTTCTCGACCATCCGGCCGCGCGGCGCCGAGGTGAAGGGTGTGGCCGCCGATGCTTCGGGTCCGCTGTCGTTCATGGATGTGTGGGACGCGATGTGCCGCACCATTATGTCGGCAGGCTCGCGCCGCGGCGCGATGATGGCGACGATGCGCTGCGACCACCCGGACGTCGAGGCCTTCATCACCGCCAAGTCCGACCCGGCCCGCCTGCGCATGTTCAACATGTCGGTGCTGGTCACCGACCCGTTCATGGAAGCGGTGAAGTCCGACGGCGCGTGGGATCTCGTCTTCAAGGACCGCGTCTACAAGACCGTGCAGGCGCGCGACCTGTGGAACGCGATCATGAAGTCGACCTATGAGCAGGCCGAGCCCGGCGTGATCTTCATCGACCGCATCAACCAGATGAACAACCTTGGCTATTGCGAGAGCATTTCCGCCACCAATCCCTGCGGAGAGCAGCCGCTGCCGCCCTATGGCGCCTGCCTGCTCGGCTCGATCAACATGGCAAAGCTGGTCCGGAACGCGTTCGAGGACGGCGCGAAGCTCGACGAGGCCGAGCTGGACGATCTCGTCGCCATGGCCGTGCGGATGATGGACAACGTCGTCGACGCCTCCAACTTCCCGCTGCCCGCGCAGGCCGAAGAGGCCCGCAACAAGCGCCGCATCGGCCTTGGCGTCACCGGTCTTGCCGATGCGCTCCTTATGGTCGGGCTGCGCTATGGCTCGGACGAGGCGGCGGCGCAGACCGAGGCCTGGATGAAGCGCATCGCGCGCGCCGCCTACCTCGCGAGCGTGGAGCTGGCGAAGGAGAAGGGCGCCTTCCCGCTGTTCGATGCCAAGAAGTACCTTGCCACCGGCAACATGATGCAGATGGACAAGGACGTGCGTGACGCGATCGCCAAGCACGGCATCCGCAACGCGCTTTTGACCTCGATCGCGCCCACCGGCACCATCTCGCTCTATGCGGGCAACGTGTCCTCGGGGATCGAGCCGGTGTTTGCCTATGCCTACACCCGCAAGGTGCTTCAGAAAGATGGCTCGCGCACCGAGGAAGAGGTCGTGGATTACGCCGTGCAGGCTTGGCGCGAGAAGTTCGGCGACCGCGAGTTGCCCGACTACTTCGTGAACGCCCAGACTCTGGCCCCGATGGACCACGTGAAGATGCAGGCCGCGGCGCAGAAGTGGATCGACAGCTCGATCTCCAAGACGATCAACTGCCCCGAGGACATCTCCTTCGAGGCGTTCAAGGACGTCTACATGGAAGCCTATGAGACAGGCTGCAAGGGCTGTACCACCTACCGCCCCAATGACATCACCGGCTCGGTGCTGTCGGTCTCCGAGCCTGCCAAGGCACCCGAGGCGAAATCCGCGCCGGCCGAACCCACCGGCGGCGAGGTGATCTACATGTCCGAGCCGCTCGACCGGCCCGCCGAGCTGGAGGGGGCCACCTACAAGCTGAAGTGGCCGGACTCGGAGCACGCGATCTACATCACCGTCAACGATCTCGTCGTCGGCGGCCATCGTCGGCCCTTCGAGGTGTTCATCAACTCCAAGAACATGGAGCATTTCGCCTGGACCGTGGCGCTGACCCGGATGGTTTCGGCGGTGTTCCGGCGCGGCGGCGACGTGTCCTTCGTGGTGGAAGAACTCAAGGCCGTGTTCGACCCGCGCGGCGGCGCCTGGATCAAGGGCAAGTATGTGCCTTCGATCCTCGCGGCGATCGGCGGCGTGATCGAAAAGCACATGATCTCCACGGGCTTCCTTGCCGGTGAGGGTCAGGGCCTCAAGGAGGATCCACAGCAGCAGGTCGTCAACCTCGACGGCCCCCGCGGCAAGTCCTGCCCCTCTTGCGGCGGCTATGAGCTGCGCATGGTCGAAGGCTGCATGACCTGCGGAAGCTGCGGTCACTCTAAGTGTGGGTGATGTAGGTGGGCTCATTGCCAGAAAGGCATATGAGTGCGAATTGAAGGCATAAGCCTGCGAGTTGCACGTTAAGCGCTTTCTTCGATGACCCCGGCAGACAAGCCGGGGTCATTCTCGTTTGGGCCACTGGCACAGAAAGTGACGTTCGAGGGTCGGCCATAGGAAGAGGTTCTCGTGCTCAGTGTCTCCGTCGGAGAACCTCAGCTGCTGTAGGCCGAAGGTCGGCGACAGCAGTTCCTGCCATGACCATCCCGCTTCCAAGGATAGGCAGCGCAGTGGAGCGAACGTTTTCTGGAAGGACGATCTCGCCGCGACCACCATCCAATCGGATCGAGAACTTCAACGCCCGCTTCCGCAACGAGCTGCTTGATGGAGAAGTTTTCTACTCAATGTGCGAGGCGCAGATCCTGATCGAGCGGTGGCAAAGGCGCTACAACACGGTCCGGCCTCACAGCTCAATGAGCCAACGCCCACCAGCGCCGGAAAGCATCGTGCCAGTCGCCCGGAGGCCGACCATACACTAGCAATTAACTGGGAGCGCTCAGTTGGGGCAGCTTATTAGCCATCATAAGTTTGGTCATCGGGCACATCCCTCGCTTCAGGTCGGCTTCTACAATCCGACCCTACCGAGAAACCAGATGGCCGCCCCCGCTACACCACGCCTTGGGACACGGCCTCGGGGGCGGTGTCCAAACCATCTCGGGATCAAGCCAGATTGTCAGAGAGCCGCGCTTCTGCAGCGTGGCATGACAGGCGGGCCAGTTTGTCGTGCGATAGCGGGAGGATGCAGGCTTCATATGCCGCACATCCAAGTGGCTGATCCTCCATGAGAACCGTCAGACGCAGAGCTTTGAAACAACGCTTACTCGGCCGCAAAACTCTCCTTGCCAACGAAGACGTCTTGCGCGGCGGCTCGGGTGTCGGCCAGCAGGCGGCTCGCCTTTTCGCCGTTGACCGGCCGACCAAGGTGGAAGCCCTGCGCGACGTCGCAGCCAAGTTGCATCAACCGCGTGATCTGCTCGGAGGTCTCGACCCCTTCGCCCACCGCGCCGACCGACAGCTCGCGCGCCATGTTTGTCACCGCCTGCGCCACGGCCCAAGCCTTGTGGTCGGTCTGCGACACGTTGATGAAGCTGCGGTCGATCTTGATCTGGTCGAGCTCGAAGTCGCGCAGGTGCGTGAAGGAAGAATAGCCGGTTCCGAAATCGTCCATCGCGATCTTCACACCCATCGCGCGCAGCGCGATCAGGTTGCGCGCCAGATGCGCACCGTCGCGCACCAGCGCCGTCTCGGTCAGCTCGAGCGTCAGTCGGGTGGCGGCCAGCCCGTGCCGTTCCAGCGCAGAGCGCACCACATCGACGATCGAGGGAAGACGCATTTGTACCGGCGAGACGTTGATCGCGATATGGATGTCTTCGGACCATTCCGAGAGCTGGCGACAGGCTTCCTCGATCACCCATTCGCCGATCTGGACGATCATGCCGTTCTCTTCGCACAGCGGGATGAAATCGGCGGGGGAGACGAGGCCGCGCACCGGGTGGCGCCAGCGGATCAGCGCTTCGAAGCCCAGAATGGAGCGGTCCGACAGGCGGAAGATCGGCTGGTAGTCGAGCTCGAACTCGTCGCACTTGAGCGCCTGCGCCAGATCGCTCTCGGTCTGACGGCGTTCAAGGGCCTGCTCCATCATGCCTTCCTCGTAGAACTGCACGCGATTGCGGCCGAGATTCTTGGCTCGGTAGAGGCCCAGATCGGCACGCTGCAGCGCCTCGGAGGCGCCGATGCCGTCGCCGGTCAGGCTGGCACCGATGCTGCAGCCAATGGTGATGGTATGGCCGTCCACGTCATAGGGCGCACCGATGCTCTCGATGATGCGACGCCCGGTCTCCAGTGCTTCGACCTCGCCCGCGCCGTTGAGCACGGCCACAAGCTCGTCGCCGCCCAGACGAAACACCGTGGCCGAGGAACCGGCCGCGTCGAGAAGGCGGCGCGCGACCTGCACCAGCAGGCCGTCGCCCACAGGATGGCCCAGCGTGTCATTGACGACCTTGAAGTGGTCGAGATCGATCATCAGCAGCGCCCGCTGGTGCCGATCGGGGCTGAGCGTGGCCATGTGGTCGCGAAAGCTGCGGCGGTTGGGCAGGCCAGTCAGCGCGTCGTGAAAGGCCATATGCGCGATCTTGGCCTGCGCGGCCCGGTGTTCGGTAAAGTCGTCGAAGGTGATCACCACCTCGCCGCTGGGCACCTTGCGGCTCGAGATGCACAGCACCTTGCCGTTGGCGAACTCCTCTTCGTCGCGCAACATGTCGCTCTTGCACAGGCGTTTGAGGTGGGTTTCGATCGTGGCGGCGAGACGCTCGCTTTCCCAGCTGCGCTGGCGTCCGATGACCGACATCAGTTGATCGAGCGTGTCGCCCGCGCCGATCTCGGCCTCGTCGATGTCGAACAGCTCATAGCTGCGCTGGTTGATCGCGGTGATCACGTGGTCGGTGTCGATCATGACCAGCGCGTTGGACATGTTCTGCAGCGCTGCGAGGAAGGAGGCTTCCTTGCGCTCGATCGCCTGCTGCGCCGTCATCAGGCGGCGTCGGTTCACCATCGCCGTCATCGCCGCATAGCACAGCGCCAAGGCGGTGAGGCCGGTAAAGATCGACAGGAGCTGACGATCCATTCCGAAAGCGCCTTGGCCGATGACGTTGACCGAGAGGCCCGACATGGCGGTGAAGTGCAGCAGGCAAACGCCGAGTACCAGGCCCGTGCCACGCAGCAGACGGGCGCGTTGGCTCACACCCTTGACCGCCATCGCCGGCGCGAAGAACGCAACGCCCAGCAGGATCGCCAGAAGCGTCGTGCCGGATTGGTGATGCATGGGGCTTTGCATGGCCATCATGCCGGTGAAATGCATGGCACCCACACCGGCCCCGGCCAGAGCGCCCATCGCGGCGCGCGACCAACGCTGCTGAAGCAGGCAGGCCGCCGACAGGGGCAGGCCCACGAACAGGATGCTGACCGCCGCTGAAAGCGCGGTGATGCCGGGCTCATAGCTCACCGACGCGCCGGGGCGGTAGCCGACCATCGCAATGAAATGCGTGGTCCAGACGCCCAGACCCGCCACGACGGCGACCCAGGTCAGCGGCACGAACCGGGCCCGGCCTTCGAGCAGGGCGGCATTGCGCATCAGTATGACCAGCGTCACCGCCATCGCCGAGCAGACGATGGCCGCCATCAATACGAATTCGGCCTGAGTGTGCAAAAGCCCCTGCACGAGCGACATGAACATTTTCTTAACCCCCGTCTATTTCGTCTTTGATTGACGGGGGAGTTCGACCGAATGATGGCGTAATTGGTGCTTTCGTCGCAGTCCAACAGGCAATCGGAATATGTGAAATCGCCGCTCCGGTCAGGGTGACCGGAGCGGCGATTTTGACTGGCATGGAGACGGGGGCTGGCCTCGAGAGCCAGTACTCAGGTCATTTCGCGAAAGCCATGGTTGCCTTGGGAGCCGAAGCTCCCCGGCCCGGAGGACAGGACGCCCCGGATGTCGTTGACCTCCTGCGGGCTGAGCGGCATCGAGAACCGCACGCCGGTGTAGCGATCGTTCGACCAGATGACCTGAGCGGAGATGCGTCGAAACGCGTGACACAGGATGATCCGGGTGTCGCTCTGCGCCGCCGGCAGGCCCTTGATCCGGGCCCCGGAGGGGCTGATGTCGACGAGGCGCACGCGGCTGACCGCTCCGTTCTGCTCGACGCGGCATTCGCTGTCCGCGGGATAACGCATGTTGCGGTAACGCATGGCGGGGTACTCGTTGTGATTCCAATTTTGCGGGGATCCGCACCCGGCATATTCGGCTGCATCCGCTTCGTGGAACACAGGCCTGCGGAAAATTCCCTAGACTGTTGCACAAATTCGTAAATTTTCAGGTGGAAAACATGGCAATGCGATCAAGATTTTGGCAATTGATCGGCGTCGAACGGACCCCGCGACATCGGTCGGCTTTGGGGGGCCTAGGGGTCTGACTGTCCTGAAGCACGCCGCCGCCGAACGGCGTCCCGGACGCATTTGGGGGCAATCGGCGACGCTACCGATGCGACCGAACGGATCAGGCTTCGCATCGAATGGTCAGGGGCCGGCCATTGCAAGACAGTTTCGAAATGTGGTGCCTCTAGAAAAAGATCCATGCGGAACATGGGGTTGGCGCGCTACCCAAGGCTCGGTGCGAGGCGGCTTTTGCCAATGTATCCTCATACACCCCGCACCCTAACGTCGAGTAAATCCCGAACGAGTTTTCTTGCCGCATGGGAGTCCTGCCCGTTTACTCGCCCCCATTGGGAGGGCCGCGCATGGTCCGAGAATGTCAACGGAGAACCGAGGCATGAGCGAACAGACCCTGCTGGCGTGGTGGAGCTTCAACAATAGCGACAACGACGGCGACCTGCTGAACCTGACCAATGATGATGAAAACGCGCGGTCACAGTTCGGTTTCATGCTGGACAACAACCGCTTCGATGACGGGTTCTACGATCCCGCCGGGCCGATGTCCGGCATCACCCCGCAGCTTCCGGGCATCGAGGCGCTGTTTCCGGTGGCGAGCGCGGGCGCAGGGGCGCTGATCGGCGCACCCGATCCCGGTGACCACGACGTGCCCGATGCGAGCACCTATGGTGCCCATCTCGATCTGACCGGCCTTGCGGGCGACAACTTCGCCACCTCCAGTTCGAACAACTGGGGCTCGTTCGGCGGCACCGATTTGAACCGGCCCGATGGCACTTTTGGCGGCGGGTCCCTGACCGTCACGGGCAGCGGCAACAACGACGCCTATTTCGACATCCGGGCCGATCTCACCGACTGGAGCAATGTCGACATCACTTGGGCCAATCGCGGCACGAGCACGGGCTTTGACAGCCGGATCGTCTCGGTTTCGACCGACGGCGGCGTAACCTTCACCGAAATCTTCACCGACAGCGGCGATCTGACAAGCACTTGGACCACTGAGACAGCGGATGCGGGTACCCTGCTCGACGGGGCGTCGGATGCGATCATCCGCTTTACACTCGACGGGGCGACCTCGACCTCGGGCAACAACCGCTTCGACAACATCCAGCTTACCGGCACGACCATCGGCACGCCGCCACCGACCGAACCCGAGCCCGAGGCGGCAGAACTGGTGCTGATCTCGACCATTCAGGGCACCCCCGACACCCAAGTCGTCAACCGCTTCGGCGACGCGGGCTCCTCACCGCTCGATGGCGAAGAGGTTCGGATCGAAGGCATCGTCACCGCGACCTTCCCCGATCTTCACGGCTTCTTTGTGCAGGAGGAGGCCGCCGACAGCGACGGCGATCTACGCTCCTCCGAAGGCATTTTCGTCTATGCGCCCGGCGGCTTTACCGTGGCCGAGGGTTATACGGTCTCCGTCACGGGCACTGTCGGCGAGAACTATGGCATGACCCAGATCAGCGCCGAGGGCCGCGGGGCCACCATCGAGATCATCGACGCAGGCAACGGCTTGGGCCTCATCGACGTGCCGGTCCTCAACCGCGCGGACTATGGCGGCAACGAGGATCTGACCGCGCTCGAGCAGTTCGAAGGCATGAAGATCAGCTTCGAGCAGGATATGGTCGTCTCGGAGTATTTCGAGCTGGCGCGCTATGGGCAGGTCACGCTCTACGAAGGCGCGCGGCCCTACCAGTACACCCAGCTCAACGCACCCGATGCGGCGGGCTACGAGGCCTACCTCGAGGATCTGGCAACCCGGCGCATCATCCTCGACGACGGCAACAACACCCAGAACGCCGCGACGCCGGATGGAAAGATCTTCTACCCGCAGCCCGACGGGTTCTCGACCGGCACCCAAGGCGAGGATTTCTTTCGCGGCGGCGATGTGATCACCGACCTCACTGGAGTGCTGCATTGGTCCTATGCAGGTCAATCCGGCACCGACGCCTGGCGCCTTCGCCCGACCGACGCCGATCCGGCGGAATTCACACTCGTCAACGAGCGGACCGACGCGCCCGAGGATGTGGGCGGATCGCTCAAGGCCGCGTCGTTCAACGTGCTGAACTACTTCACCACGCTCGACGATGGATCGAGCACGACGGCCACCGGCCTGAGCCCGCGCGGAGCCAACAGCACGGCCGAGCTGGAGCGACAGACCGACAAGATCGTCGATGCCTTGGCCAAGCTCGACGCACAGGTGGTGGGTCTGCTCGAGATCGAGAACGACGATGGCGCGGCTACCGCGGTTTTGGTGGAGGCGCTCAACGCCCGGGTCGGAGCCGATACCTATGCCTATGTCGACACCGGCCTGATCGGCACCGATGCGATCAAGGTGGCGTTGATCTACGATCAGACCAAGGTCCGACCTGTGGGCGATTACGCGATCCTCGACGAATCCGTCGACGCGCGGTTCCGCGACGGGGCGAACCGGCCCGCACTGGCGCAGACCTTCGAGGAGATCGAGACCACCGGCACCTTTACCGCCGCCGTCAACCATCTGAAGTCCAAGGGATCGATTTTCGAAGGCGATGCTTCCAACGGGGATGGCTCTGGCAACAATGACCAGATCCGCACCGATGCGGCCGCCGCCCTCGTCGATTGGCTCGCCAGCGATCCGACCGCATCGGGCGATGCCGACCAGCTGATCCTAGGCGATCTGAACTCCTATGCCATGGAGGACCCGATCACGGCGATCCGGCAGGGCGCCGACGACACCGCCGGCACCGCCGACGACTTCGTGGATCTGCTGGCGGCCCATGCGGGCGACGCGGCCTACAGCTATCTCTTCGACGGGCAGCTCGGTACGCTCGATTATGCGCTGGCCAACACCGGCCTCGCCTTGCAGGTCACCGGAGCGACGGCCTGGCACATCAACGCCGACGAGGTGCCGCTGTTCGACTACAACGACGATGTGCGCGATCCGGGCGAGCGCAGCTTCGAGGAGGAGCCATCGGGCAACGATCTCTACGAGCCCAACGCCTACCGCGCCTCGGACCACGACCCGATTCTGGTCGGGCTCGACCTCGCACCGACCTTCAACATCGTGGCGGGTGGCAGCGACAAGAACGACAGGCTGTCGGGCGGGGATGGGCGCGATCTGATCGCCAGCGGGGCAGGGCGGCTCGACAAGGTGACGGGGGGCGCGGGCGCGGACCGCTTCGTCTTCGGGGCCGAGACCTCGAACGGCGTGCGCGAGCGCGAGATGATCATGGATTACGAGGTCGGTCTCGACGTAATCGACCTTGGCGGCGCACGGATCGCCGGTGCGCGAGAGGCGGGCAACCATCTCAAGATCGTGCTGGCAGGCGACGAGGACGAGATCTTCGTAAAGTTCGTGGATGACCTTGCCGACATCACCTTCATCAACGAAGGAGACATGGCTTTCGTGTGATCAATTGCATTTGGGGTGGTCGCCGAATGGGCGCCGCCCCGAATGTTTTAGGATGCCCCAGGCGGCGCGGCGTCCATGTCGGTAGAACGCATAGGCCTGTGGGCCAGTGGGATTGCATTGAACAACGCCACAAGCAGCGCCGCCGACATGGCATCCACGCCATCAACAGAGCTGCAGATATGATTATCTATTGGGGGTGCTTGGTAGCGGAGGAGGGACTTGAACCCCCGACACGCGGATTATGATTCCGCTGCTCTAACCAACTGAGCTACTCCGCCTGAAGCGAGGCCGGAAGTATGACAGCGGCGCGGGGGCGTCAAGTCGAAAACCACGGAAAATATCACGGTCACGAACCGAGGCGCGTGGCGGTG
Source organism: uncultured Limimaricola sp. (assembly GCF_964022235.1). Taxonomy (NCBI): domain Bacteria; kingdom Pseudomonadati; phylum Pseudomonadota; class Alphaproteobacteria; order Rhodobacterales; family Paracoccaceae; genus Limimaricola; species uncultured Limimaricola sp. Next base: position 368,399 of record NZ_CAXHZL010000001.1, read on the forward strand.
AGTTGTCCGGGTAGTGCGGCCATGCTTCAGTGCCGTGTCCCGCTTCCGCCAAAGGCCCGTCCACCCCATGTCCGACCCCCTGACCGAAACAGACCCGATCGCGCGACCGCTTCCTGTGGTCTGGCTCTTGGGCAAGACAGGGGCTGGAAAATCTTCGCTGGTGCGGGCGCTGACCGGGCTCGATGAGATCGAACTGGGGTCGGGCTTTGCGCCAAGCACCCGCAACGCGGACGTGTTCGATTTCCCTCAGGACCAACCCTTGATGCGGTTTCTCGACACGCGGGGCTTGGGCGAGGCCGGCTATGACGCCGCCGAGGATCTGGCGCAGTGCGAGGCGCGCAGTCACGCGATCCTCGCGCTCGCGCGGCTCGATGATCCGGCGCAGTCGGATCTCGAGGCCGCGCTGCGCGAGGTGCGGCGCCGCAAGCCGGGCATCCGGGTCATCGTGCTGCACACGGCGGCGGGCGAGGTGCCCGATGAGCAGGCCCGGTTCCGTGCTCGTGCCGCCACGCAGGCCCGGCTGGAGACCGCAGCAGGTGGTGAACTGCCGGGGCTGGTGCTGTCGCTTGGGCCAGACGAGACCGAGGGCCTCGAAGCTCTGTGTGACCTGTTGGGCGAAACCATGCCCGAGGTGGCACTGCTTTTGGGTCGGGTCTCAGCCGGGGAGCAGAGCGACGGCTTTGCGGCGGTGCGCGGCGAGGTGCTGCGCTTTGCCGGGGCGGCGGCGGCGACCGATCTCGCGCCGCTCTTGGGCGTGGTCACAGTACCGGGGCTGCAGGCGGCGATGCTGCACTCGCTGGCGCGCCACCACGGCGTCGATTGGAGCGGTGCGCGCGCGGCCGAGTTCGCCGCCGCACTCGGGCTTGGCGCGGCGCTGCGATTTGGCGCGAGCTACGCGCTGCGTCAGGCGTTCAAGCTGGTGCCGGTTGCGGGTCAGACGCTGGGGGCTGCCGCTGCCGGCGCGGCGAGCTTTGCCGCGACCTATGCGCTGGGCCGGGCCGCGCATCGCTGGCTCGCAGCGGAAGCGTCGGGCGATCCGGTACCGGAAGCGGAGTTGCGTGCGATCTACCGCGAGGCGCTGAGCCGGGCGGGGCGGCGACGGTGAAGCGCCGCCCACTCGCCCGGATGCGCGGTGCGCTGCTGCGTTGGGATCGGTTGCTGATCGCGGTGTCGCTGGCGCTGCCGTTTCTCGTGCCATTCCTGCTTGGGTTCCTTTGGCTGACCGAGCACGATTGGTTGCTGCCGTATCTTGGCGTCTCCATCGCCATTGCGGCGCTGGCCTTCGGCATGCGCTGGTTTGCACGAAGGCGTCCCGGCGGAGGCGAGGCACCGTCAATGCTGATGGGCGAGATGAAGGTCGAATCCGACCCGGTCTGGTCCGACACGGAGCGCACCGCCTTCCGCGCCGCCCGTGACCGGATCGAGCGCGAGACCACCGAGCCGGTAGCCTGGGCCGAACTGCCGGACCTTGCGCTGTCGGTGATCGACGACATCGCCAAGGGCATGGGGCAGGAGGACCGCAAGGCGCTCGATTTCACGTTGCCCGAGGCGCTCTTGCTGACCGAGCGGGCCGCCTCGCGCTACCGCGACCACCTGCGCCGCCATGTGCCATTCTCGGACCGGATCTCGCTGCACACGATCCACTGGATTTGGAAACATCGCGGCCGGGCCCAGCTGGCGATGGACGCGGCCTTTGCCGGGCACCGGGTGCTGCGCTTCGCGCTCAACCCTGCCAAAGGCGTGCTGCGCGAGGTGGAGTGGCTGATGGCGGGCGGCAACTCGTCCTACCTCGGCACGCAGATGATGGGGGTGCTGCAAGCGGTGCTGCTCGAGGAGGTGGCCCATGCCGCCGTGGAGCTTTACTCGGGACGGCTCAGGTTCTCGGATGCAGAGCTGTTGCAGTTTCAGCTCGACGAAACTCGCGCCGACAAGGCCCGGCTGGCACAGCCCGACGCGCCGCTGCGCGTGCTGGTGCTGGGGCAGGTCAGCGCGGGCAAGTCGACCCTGATCAACGCGCTTCTGGGAGAGGATCGTACCGAGACCGACATGGCGGCCACCACCGAAGGCGTCATGGCCTATGAGGCGGCGATAGACGGCACCGATTGCTTGCTGCTCGACACGCAGGGCATCGACGGTGCGGCGGCCCGGCAGCGGATGCTGCTCGACGAGATGACGCAAAGCGACATGGTATTGTGGGTTCTGCGCGCCAACCGTCCCGGCCGCGCGGCGGATGTCGCGCTCCATGAGGCGTTCGAGGCATGGTTCACCGAGCACCCCGACAGGCGACGGCCTCCCGTGTTGCCGGTGGCGACGGCTGTGGACCGGCTGGCCCCCGACTGGCCATACCCCGAGCACCAGATGCCCCGCGAGGTGCGTGACCGTATCGGTGAGGCGATGGATGCCATCGCGCAGGACATGGGGGGGCTGCGCCCGCGCCCGGTGAGCGCGCTCGAGCCTGACTGGAACCTCGACGCGGTGCGCAGCGCCCTGTCGGGTGCGGTGAGTGAAGGGCTACTGGTGCAGCGCAACCGTCTGCGTCTGGCGGCGGCGCGTCACGCGCGCTCCGGCGACGCGCAGATCGTGCGGTCGGGTCGCGGGCTATGGCAGGGGGCAAAGCTGATCGGCGGCAAGCTTCTGGGTCGCTGGGGCGGAAACGAGAACGCCCGGCCAGAGGCCGGGCGTGGAGAAGAGGCGAAACCGGTGCCTCCGAAGGCGTCGGGCGATCACTCGCCGTAGGGTACCCAGATATTCTTGATCTGCGTGGCGCGGTGCAGGAAGCCGCGGCCCTGGCCCTCCTTGGCCAGCCAGTCGCGCGCAGCCCCGTCCTCGACCCAGGATTGCTTGAGGTTGCCCGCCGAGGCCTCCTCGATCATCCGGCCGCCGTCCTTGGTGCCGAAGTACCAGATGCCTGCCACGTCGTCGTGCTCGGCCAGCGTCTTGGCCATCGCGTCACGCTCGCCCGCGATGATGTTGACGACCCCGCCCGGCAGGTCCGAGGTGTCGAACACCTGATAGAGATCGGTCGCGGCCAGCGGATGGGTCTGGCTGGGGATCGCCACGACCGCGTTGCCCATCGCAATCGCGGGCAGCACGAGGCTGACGAAGCCCAAGAGCGGCTGCGCGGTCGGACAGGCGATGCCCAAGACGCCCAAGGGCTCGTGCATGGCGAGCGTGACATGCGCGCTCTTGGTCTGGTGCACCGCCCCGTCGAACTTGTCGGCCTGCGCCGCATACCAAAAGCAGCGGCGGATCGCGGTGTCGACCTCGGCCTGTGCCGCCGATTTGCCCGCGCCAAAGGAGACGAGGCGCTCGGCGAACTCAGCCCCCCGCGCCGAGAGGTTTTCGGCCACGTAGTAGAGCACCTGCGCGCGGTTGTGGCCCGTGGCCTTGCCCCAGCCCTTGGCCTTGTGCGCCGCCTCGACCGCGTTTCGGATGTCCTTGCGGTTGCCCAGACCGGCAAGGCCCACCGGGCCGTTCGCGCCTGAGACCGTGTAGGAGTAGCCCGAGTCGGGCCGTGCCTGCTTGCCGCCGATGTAGAACTTGGCGGTGCGGTCGATGCGCGCGGCGCTGCCAGGGGCGGCTTCGCCCGGCTGGCCCACGAGGGCCGTCGGGGCGGCTTCGGGTTTGCGGGCCTTGGGCTTGGGATGGGTGAGATAGGCCATCATGCCCTCGCGCCCGCCCTCGCGGCCAAAGCCGCTTTCGCGGTAGCCGCCGAAGCCTGCACCTGCGTCGAAGACGTTGGTGCAGTTGATCCAGACCACGCCCGCCTGCACCTGCGCCGCGATGTCGAGGCAGAGGTTGACGTTCTCGGACCAGATCGAGGCGGCAAGGCCGTAGCGGGTGTTGTTGGCCAGCGCCACCGCGTCCTCGGGCGTGCGGAAGGTGGTCACGGTCGCGACGGGCCCGAAGATCTCCTCGGTCGCCAGCGTCGAGGCGGGCTCGACCTTCATCGCGATGGTCGGCGGAAAGAAGCAGCCCTCGGGCGCGGTGCCCTGCACCAGCTCGGCTCCCTCGGCCACGCCCTTCTCGACGAGGCCGCGAATGCGCTCGAGCTGCACCGGATGCACGATCGCGCCCATGTCGGTGTTCTTGTCGAGCGGGTCGCCGACACGCAGTTGGCGCATCCGCTTCTCGAGCAGTTCTTCGAAGCGCTTGGCGACACTTTCGGCCACCAGAACCCGTGCGCCGGCGCAGCAGACCTGACCGGCATTGAACCAGATGGCGTCCGCGACGCCTTCGACGGCGGCATCGAGATCGGCATCGGCGAAGACCACGAAGGGCGACTTGCCGCCCAGTTCCAGCGTCAGCGACTTGCCCGTGCCTGCGGTCTCGCGGCGGATGCGACGGCCCACTTCGGTCGAGCCGGTGAAGGCAATTTTATCCAAGCCGTCATGCGCGACGATGGCCGCGCCGGTGCGACCGTCGCCGGTGACGATGTTGAGCACGCCCTTGGGCAGCCCGACCTCGGCCGCGATCTCGGCGAAGGCCAGCGCCGTGAGCGGCGTGTATTCGGCGGGTTTGAGCACCACGGTGTTGCCGGCGGCCAGCGCGGGCGCGACCTTCCATGCCAGCATCAGGAGCGGGAAGTTCCACGGGATGATCTGGCCGCAGACGCCGTGCGGCGCGGTGCCGGGAAGCTCGTCGTCGAGCAGCTCGGCCCAACCGGCGTGGTGGTAGAAGTGGCGCGCGACGAGCGGCACGTCGGCGTCGCGGCTCTCGCGGATCGGCTTGCCGTTGTCGAGGCTTTCGAGCACGGCGAGAAAGCGCGCGTGCTGCTGCACGTGGCGCGCGATGGCGTAGAGATACTTGGCCCGCTCATGGCCTGAGAGCTGTGCCCAGCCGGGCTGGGCCGCACGGGCGGCGCGCACGGCCGCATCGACGTCCGCTTCGCTGCCTTGGGTGACCGAGCCCAGCAGCTCGCCCGAGGCGGGGGAGCGGACCTCGAACATGTCACCGGGTGCCGTGAAGGCGCCGTCGATGAAATGGCCGAAACCGGTCTCGTTCTTCTGGAGCCAATCGCGCACGATGGCGCTGTCTTCGGGGGCGGTACCGTAATCCATGGTCGCGAGAATGTCCGTGATCGTGTTCATGACGCGCTCTCCCTCAGGCCAGCGAATGACGGTGGGCGGCGGCGTAGCGCCCGGTGACGTGGTGCTCGAGCTGGCGTTCGATGTCGCCCAGCATGGATGAGGCCCCGAGACGGAACAGGTCGGGCTGCAGCCAGTCGTTGCCCAGCTCTTCCTTCATCAGATACTGCCACGCCAGCGCATCCTTGGCGGATTTCATGCCGCCTGCAGGCTTGAAGCCGACGCGGTGCCCGGTGACGTCGCCATAGTCGCGCAAAGCGCGCACCATGGTGAGCGACACGGGCAGGGTGGCGTTGACGCCCTCCTTGCCGGTCGAGGTCTTGATGAAGTCGGCCCCCGCCTGCATCGCCACCATCGAGGCGGAATAGACGTTGCGCAGCGTGGCGATGTCGCCGGTGGCGAGGATCGCCTTGAGATGCGCCTGCCCGCAGGCCTCGCGCATCGCCGCGACCTCGTCGTAAAGCGCGGCCCAGTCGGCCTTCAGCACATGCTCGCGGGTGATGACGATGTCGATCTCGTCGGCGCCCTGATCGACGGTCCAGCGGATCTCTTCGAGACGCAGGTGCAGCGGCATCAGCCCTGCCGGAAAGCCGGTGGCGACCGAGGCCACGGGAATGTTCGTGCCGCGCAGCGCCTTGACGGCATGGGGCACCATGGTGGGATAGACGCAGACCGCGCCGGTGGTCAGCGCCATATCCGACAGGCCAAGCCCGTCGAGGATGCGCGGCGCGATCGGCTGGCGCGCCTTGGCGCAGAGGCGATTCACGCGGCCCTCGGTGTCGTCGCCCGCAAGCGTCGTGAGGTCGATGCAGCGGATCGCGTTGACGAGCCACGCGGCCTGGTGGGTCTTCTTGACCGACCGGCGGGTGGTCAGGGACGCGGCGCGCCGCTCGGCCGCCGAGCGGTTGACGGCGTGGCCCTCGAACATCGACGCATCAAGCGCCGTGCCGAGGTTGCGGGCGTGGTTGGGAAGGCTCTCGGGCTGGTCTGGCAGCGCGGCTGTGGTCATCGGTCGGGCTCCGGCCATGAAGGTGGACCCGGAATGTCTAACAGATAACGGTGATCTGCCTAGGGCGTCGCGACGGCAGCTGTCGAAAGGTCAGGCAGCCTTCGGCCGTTCAGGCATCTCGACGCCCTTCTTGGCGCAGCGCTTGGCGTAGGCTTCGTCCCAATGCCGATAACGGCCCATCACCGCCTGCTGCGCCATCACCAGCGTCACCAAAGCGCGGCGCGCCTTCGGCTTTTTCGCCAGCTTCGACAGGGACTTCTGGTCGCGTGTCATGGAGCAGCCGATGCAATGATCATCGCGCCTGAACTTGCAGACGCCGATGCAGGGGGAGGGCAGCTTGGCCATCTACTTGGTCAGGATCAACTTGCCCGCGCGGGTGATGCGCAGCGTGTAGCTTTGCCCGTCGAGTTCGATTCGGGCCCGGATTCCATCTCCGGTCAGGGCACGGGCGTCGTGCACCGGAAGCTCGGCCTCTTCGGCGCGGATCGGATGGGGCAGGGCGGTCATGGGCGTCATGGCGATGTCCTCGGTCGCATGTGGCGCGGCTTGCCCTCGAAGGGCTGGCATGCAGTCGAGACATAGTTGATAAAAATTATCGGGTTTGTCAATCGGATGTGCCGATGCCCCGCGGGGGCATCAGCGTTTCACTATGCAAAGCCTATGTCAGTCGGCGGCAAATCGCCATTCGGTGACCTGCCGGAACGGCTTGCCCGGCGCGAGGCGGAAGGTTGGAAAGGCCGGGTGATGCGGTGCATCGGGCCAGCGCTGAGCCTCGACGGCAAAGCCCGCATAGGGGGCGAGACCGGCATTGTCGGTGTCGCGCCCATCATAGACCTGCAGTCCCGGTGCCGTGGTGGCGATGCGCAACGCGACGCCCCCGCCGGTCAGCTCCAGCACCTCGCGCAACTCCGCATCGTCCTGCGACAGGCAGAAGTTGTGATCGAGCGGCGGATCGCCGGGGACCAGCGGGCGGGGAGCACGGAAGTCGTGGCCGCTCCCGGCGCTGGGCGCGATCTCGCCCGTGGGCAGCGATTCGTCGTCCGTGGGTAGCCAATGCTCGGCGGACACGCGTAGCAGATGGCCTTCGGTCGTGGGCGCGCCTGTCAGGTTCCAATAGCTGTGGTTGACCGGGTTCATCAGCGTCGGCTCGTCGGTGGTGGCGGTCAGCTCCAGCCGCAGCGTCGCAGGCGCGTGCAGCGACCAGCGCGCGTTGATCCGCCGGTTGCCCGGAAAACCGTCGGCCCCGTCGGGCAGGTCGACTGCCAAAGTCGCGGCGTCAGCGCTCTCCTCTACCACCTCCCAGACCTTGAACTGCGTGCCATGCCGCCCCGAATGCAGCAAGGCGCGGTGGTGGTTGGCGGTAAAGCGGTACTCGGCGCCGTCGATGGTGGCGCGCGCGCCTGCGATGCGGTTGGCGACCGGGCCGACCAGAGCGCCGAAATACCTCATCGCGCCGTCGTAGTCGGCGAGATCGTCCGAGCCGAGCGTCAGGTTGCGATCGACCCCGTCGAGCCGCACCGAGCGCAGGATCGAGCCACGCGTCAGCAGGTCGACCGACAGCCCGGCCTTCGAGAGCGACAGGCGATGCACGGCACGCCCCTGCGCGTCGGTGGCGAAGGGGGTCACAGGATCACCTTGTGCTCGGTCTGACCGGGCGCCTCGGCGCGGGTCGTGAAGGTTCGGCCCGAATCAGGGCCATTCGCGATCTCGGCCTCCGACAGGCCGGCAGTGGCCGAGGTAAGGAACATCGTCTTCATGTCGTCTCCGCCAAAGGCCGGGCAGGTGACCTGCGGTGCGGTGGGGCAGGGGTACTGCGCCACCTCGTTTCCTTCACGGTCATAGCCCGCGACGCGACCCGACCCCCATTGCGCATTCCACAACGTTCCCATGGCATCGATCACCGCGCCGTCGGGGTTGTGACCCGACCGCTTGCAATCGACAAAGACCTCCGCCTCGCCGGTGGGCCAGCCGTCCTTGTCGGTGCGCTGGCGCATGATCATGCCGGTGGGCGTGTCGGAGTAGTGAAAGAACCCGCCTTCCGGCGGAAAGCAGATCGCGTTTGGGATCGTCATGCCGTGGCGGATCTGGCGCAGCTCGCCCCGGTAGTACCGATAGAGCGCGCCCGCCCCCGCTTCGCCGTCGATGCCCATGGTGGAGATATAAAAGCCCCCATGCGGGTCGGCGCGGCCGTCGTTGGAGCGGGTGACCGGGTTGTCGCTGTCGAAATCGCAGACCTGTTCGTGTCGGCCGGTTTCGAGGTTGAAGGTTACCAGCGCCTTGTTGGTGGCGACCAGAAGCGTGTCGCGATCGACCCAGCCCGCACAGGAGGGCATATCCTCGAACACCCAGTGCTGGCCCGGCGTGTGCAGGCGGCGGCCCAGTATGTCGAACCAGTAGAGTTGCCGACGCTCGGGGTGCCACAGCGCACCTTCGCCCAGCACGCAGGAGGTGTCGTCGAAGACCTCGAAGGTGGAGCGCTCGCTCATGCGACGGCCTCGTCATAGGCCGCGACGATTTCGCGGGCACGGGCGGAAACTTCCTCGATCGAAAGGCCAGGCGTGTAGAGCGCAGTGCCGAGGCCGAAGCCGTCCGCCCCCGCCTTGATCCACTCGCCGAAGTTCGACGCGCCCGCGCCGCCCACGGCATAGATCGGCACGTCCTTGGGGTAGACCGCGCGCATCGCCTTGAGGCCGTCCGGACCGATCAGGCTCGCCGGAAACAGCTTGAGCCCCGTGGCCCCGGCGGCGATGGCGGCGAAGCCCTCGGTCGGGGTCATCACACCGGGCCAGCTCTCCATGCCCGCATCCACCGTGGCGCGGATCACCTCCACATCGGCGTTGGGGGACACGACCAGCGTGCCTCCCGCCGCCTTCAGCTCGTCCACCTGTGCCGTGGTCAGAACCGTGCCTGCGCCGATCTTGGCTCTGCCCGCCCTGGCCTCGGCCATGGCGCGGATGCTCTCGAAGGGCCGCGGCGAATTAAGCGGCACCTCGATCACGGTGATGCCTGCGGAGATCAACGCCTCGGCCACGGCGACGGCGTCCTCGGGGGGGATGCCGCGCAGGATGGCGATGAGCGGTCGGGTCATACGGTGGTCCTTTGTTTCCATGCGGCGGTGAGGCCCGCCAGCGTCACGGCGGTGCCGTTGGCCTGCGTGGCGGGTGCGCCTTGCGTCGCCAACGCGCGCACATAGAGCGAGCCAAGTCCGCCCGCACCGATCACGCCGATCTGCTGGCCGAGCCAGTAGGGTTTGGCGGCGGCAAGCTCGGCCCCGATGAGAAGGCCCGAGAGCCGCGACCGGGTGCTGGCCCCCGGTGCACCGTGCAGGATATCGGCCGCGCGGATCGTGAACAGCGCCGAGGCCAGACGTTCGGGCCGCGACAGCGTCTCGGCGACGCCATCGTCAAAGGCCGTCTCGTCCCAGCCTTCGGCTGGAATGGAATGACGCAGCACGGTGTGCGAGGACAGCGCGGCGAACAGCTCGCCTGTCATGAAGCTGCGGAAGCTGACCACCTCACCGGCGCTGATATGTGCCCATTTCGAATGGCTGCCCGGCAGGCACAGCACCCCGTCCCAGCCGGGGTTGAGCGCAAGGAAGCCCGCGATCTGCGTCTCCTCGCCGCGCATCACGTCCGCGGGGTCGGATTGCGACAGGCCGGGAATGATCGACACGTCGAACGCACCTGGCGCGCGCGTCAGCGCGGAGGAGAGCGGCGGGCAGGGGACGCTTGCATAGGCGGCCTCGGCCCAGCCCTGTTTCGCGCCGAGCATGCCGCAGGCGATCATCGGCACCGGGCCATGGTCGAGCCAGTCGTCACATAGCTCGCGCAGCGCGGGCTCGAAGGCGTCGGGGCCGAGCGCGCCCATGCCCTTGTCGGAGCCACGCGCCTCGATCACGCTGCCGTCGGCGGCCATGGCCCAGCCGCGCAGATGCGTCGTACCCCAATCGAGGGCGATCCAGGCGGGGGCGCTCATCCGGTCACGCTCACGCCCGCGTCGATCACCAGCATCTGGCTGGTCATCATCCGCGCGGAGTTCGAGGCGAGAAACAGCACGCCACCGACGAGATCCTCGGGCTGCATCAGTTCGGACAGGCACTGGGTCTGGCGATGCTTCTCGACCGCCTCGGGCGTGGCCCAAAGCTCTTTTTGCCGCTCGGTCATCACCCAGCCGGGTGCCACGGCGTTGATGCGGATGCCGCGTCCGCCCCATTCGCGCGCGAGGCTGCGGGTCATCCCCATGATCGCGGCGTTGGAGGCGACATAGGCCGAGAGGCGCGGCACTCCCATCAGGTAGCTGCCGGATGACATGTTGACGATCGCGCCGCCGCCGGCGGCCTCCATTATCGGCGCCACCTTCTGGGCGGCAAAGAAATAGGGCTTGAGATTGACCGCGAGGCAGGCGTCCCACTCGGCCTCGGTGAGGTCCTGCGCGTCGTGGCGGGTGTCGTTGGCGGCGTTGGAAACCAGCACCGTCACCGGGCCATGCGTCGTCGCGGCGGTGTCGATCGCGGCCATGAGCGCGGGCGTATCGGTTACGTCGCCCTGCACGAAGAGCGGGCGGTTGCCGGTGCGGGCCTCCATCTCCTCGACCGTCTCTTGCGCGTCGGCGCGGTCAAAGAAGGCCACCCGCGCGCCTTGGCGCAAAAACCCCTCGACCAGCGCGGCCCCGATGCCGCTGGCACCGCCCGTGATGAAGACCGACGCCTCTTTCAGGTCGGGATGGATCGCCTCTGCGCCCGTCATCTGGCTCACTCACTGCTGTTTCGAGGTGCTGGCAGACTGTCACCCGATCCACGTCTTTTACAAGGGGCGGGACCACATCTTGGACAGCAGTCTCACATATTGGGATCAGTAGCAGAGCACCGTGTCGGCGGCATGGGCGAGATCGACCAGCGCGTCAGGCATGGCAAATTCGGCCGGGTGGCCCTCCAGAAGCGCCTCGTCATAGCCGCGCGCCTTGGCCGAAAGACCGGATACGCGAAACCGTGCGCCCGCCTCCGACAATCCGGTGAGGTGGTCCGAGAGGCGTCCCGTGCCCTGACCTTCGATCCCGGCATGGGCGGGGGCCAGAAGGTGCACCCCATCGCCCGCGAAAAACACGGTCACGTCGTGACCCTTGCGCGCTGCGGTCAGGGCGATGAGGCACCCCAGCGTCGCCTTGTTGGCGTCGCTGGGGCCGGTGTGGATGTGCACGAGAAAGCGGGGCATGGCGGGTCTCCCGGTTGGCCCGCCAATCAGGGAGGCGGGGTTTCAGGAAACCGCCCCGAGCCCCCGTCGGTCAAGCGTCCCTTACCCCGCGACCCGCCCCAACGCGCCGTCGACCGCGCCGAGGATCTCGTCGATCTCGGCCTTTCCGGCGATCAGCGCGGGCGCGAACAGCAGCACGTTGTTGAACCCCGGCACCGAGCGGTTGGTGGCGCCGATGATGACGCCCTGCGCGAGACAGTCCGCCACCACGGCCTGCACCAAACTTTCGGAAACCGGCTCGCGGGTGTCGCGGTCGGTCACAAGCTCGGCCCCGGCAAACAGCCCCATGCCGCGCACGTCGCCGATCAGCGCGTGCTTGTCCATCAGCGCCGCCAGCCCGTCGTGCAGGTAGGCCCCCATGCGGGCGGAATTCTCGAGCAGGTTCTCGTCTTCGAGGATGCGCAGGTTTTCCAGCGCTGCCACCGGGCCGGAGGTGCAGCCGCCGAAGGTCGAGATATCGCGGAAGTGCGCCATCGGATCGGAGGCGTCCTTGAACTTCTCGAACACGGCCTCGGTGGTCACGCAGCACGAGATGGCCGCGTAGCCCGAGGCCACGCCCTTGGCCATGGTCACGATGTCGGGCTTCACCCCGAACTGCTGGTAGCCGAACCATGTGCCGGTGCGCCCCATGCCGCAGACCACCTCGTCGATGTGCAGCAGGATGTCGTACTTGGTGCAAATCTCCTGCACCTTCTCCCAATAGCCCTTGGGCGGCACGATGATGCCGCCGCCCGCGGTGATCGGCTCGAGGCAGAGCGCGCCCACGGTGTCGGGGCCCTCGCGCAGAATCACCTCCTCGATCGCTTGCGCCGCGCGCAGCCCGTAGTCCTCGCCCGCCAGCCCGTCCTGCGCTCGGTATTCGAGGCAATGCGGCACCATGACGAAGTCGGGCACGAAGGGGCCGTATTGCGCGTTGCGCTCGAACTGCCCGCCCGCCGAGAGGCAGGCGATCGTGGTGCCGTGGTAGTCGCGCTCGCGGTAGAGGATCTTCGACTTGCGGCCGCCGTGATGCTTGTGGCTGATCTGGCGGACCATCTTGAAGGCCTTCTCGTTGGCCTCCGAGCCCGAGTTGGCGAAATAGACCCGGTCGAGACCCGGCATTTTCGCGATCAGCGCCTCGGCAAATCGTGCCCCGGGAATCGAGCCCTGAGCGCCTGCGAAGTAGCACATCTTCACAAGCTGATCGCGCACGGCATCGGCAATGCTCTCGCGTCCGTAGCCGACATTGACGGTCCATACGCCGCCCGAGACCGCGTCGAGATGCTCGCGGCCGGTGATGTCCCACACCCGCATGCCGCGCCCTTCGACGATGATGCGCGGATCCGTCGTCTCCAGCGCGCGATGCTGGATCATGTGGTGCCACACATGGGCCCGGTCGGCCTCGATGACGCGGGCGGGGTCGTTGTGCATCAGGTCTTCCATGGCGGGCCTCGCTGGCTGGTGTCGCGCCACTCTCTGACCGCGAGGCGGCCCCGGTCAAGGGAAACACGATTCTCGCACCGCCCAAAATTTACCGTTTGATAAAAAATGAAACCGTGGCAGGCTCGGGAAAACGGAATGCCGCCACGGGGGACCGATGATGCCAGCCCAGCCACACACCGGACCGATTGCCGGTCGCTTGCCCGCCGATGCGCTGGCGGGGAACTTCGCCGATCTGCATCCGCCGTTGAGCGCGCATGAGGCGCGGGTCGCCGCGGACCGTTGCTACTTCTGTCACGACGCGCCCTGCATCACCGCCTGTCCCACAGACATCGACATCCCGCTGTTCATTCGCGAGATTCAGGCAGGCCGCCCAGAGACGGCGGCCCGCGAAATCTTCGAGGCCAACATTCTGGGCGGCATGTGCGCCCGGGTCTGCCCGACCGAAGTGCTCTGTGAGGGGGCCTGCGTGCGCGAGGCCGCCGAAGGCAAACCGGTCGAGATCGGCCTTCTGCAGCGCCATGCCACCGACAGCCTCATGGCCCGGCAGGGGCATCCCTTCACCCGCGCCGCGCCCACCGGCAAGCGCGTGGCGGTGGTCGGCGCAGGCCCCGCGGGTCTGTCCTGCGCGCACCGGTTGGCGCGGCACGGGCATGACGTGGTGATCTTCGAAGGCGCGCCCAAGCCCGGCGGTCTCAACGAATACGGCATCGCCGCCTACAAGTCGGTCGATGATTTCGCGGCGCGCGAGGCGGCGTGGATCATGGGGATCGGGGGCATCGAGGTGCGGCATGGGCAATGGCTCGGGCGCGAGATCACGCTGGAGCAACTCCGCGCAGAGTACGACGCGGTGTTCCTCGGCGTCGGTCTGGCGGGGGTCAATGCGCTGGACCTCGACGGCCCGGAGGTCGAGGGCCTGCACGATGCCGTCACCTTCATCTCGGCGCTGCGCCAGAGCGAGGATCTGACGACGTTGCCGATCGGCCGCGACGTGGTGGTGATCGGCGGTGGCATGACGGCGATCGACTGCGCGGTGCAGGCCAAGGCGCTGGGCGCCGAGACCGTCACCCTTGTCTACCGCCGATCGCGCGACCGCATGGGCGCGAGCCGCTTTGAGCAGGATCTCGCGGCCCAGCGCGGCGTCCGGCTGATGTTCGAGGCCGCACCCGTGGCGGTTGAAGGCAAAGAGCGGCTGAGCGGTGTCGTGTTCGAGCGGATGGGCGAGGGGCCCAAGGGACTCACCCCGACCGGAGAGCGCTTCACGCTGCCTGCCGACCAGATGTTCCGCGCTGTCGGTCAGCGCCTCGATGGTGCGCATGGCCTCGGAGTCGCACATGGAAAGGTTGTGACGCAGGGTTGTGGACGCACCGATATGGACAAGGTCTGGGCCGGGGGAGACTGTGCAGCGGGTGGCGACGACCTGACCGTCACGGCTGTGGCGCAGGGTCGGGACGCTGCCGAAGACATCCACGGTACACTGACAGGTTAGTCTCATGGCATTCACGGGCATCTTCATTCTGCCGCTCCCGGTCGACGACCAAGACCGCGCGCTGGCCTTCTACCGCGACAGGATCGGCATGGAGGTCGCGCTCGACGCCGATCTCGACGACGACTGGCGCATGATCATGATGAAGCTGCCCGAGACGGAGACCAAGATCCAGTTCGCCCGGCGCCAAGAGGTGCGATACTCTGAAGAGGTTCCCGCGCTCTATCTCGAGTGCGCGGACCTCGATGCCGAGACCGCGCGGTTGAAGGGCGAGGGGGTTCGCTTTTTGATGAACCCCACCGAGCTGCCCTGGAGCGACACCGAGCGCTTCGCGATGTTCTTCGACAGCGAGGGCAATACCATCGTGATGCACGCCACCCCACCGAGAGGATGACAAGATGGCCGACCTGACCACCCGGTTCCTGGGCATCGAAAGCCCCAACCCGTTCTGGCTTGCCTCCGCGCCGCCGACGGACAAGGAATACAACGTCCGCCGCGCCTTCGAGGCGGGGTGGGGCGGGGTGGTCTGGAAAACCCTCGGTGCCGAAGGACCGCCTGTCGTCAACGTCAACGGTCCGCGCTACGGCGCGATCTATGGCGCTGACCGGCGTCTTTTGGGCCTCAACAACATCGAATTGATCACCGACCGCGATCTCGAGACCAATCTCGAGGAAATGGCCCGCGTGAAGGCCGACTACCCCGACCGCGCGCTGATCGCCTCGATCATGGTGCCTTGCGAAGAGGAAGCCTGGAAGGCGATCCTGCCACGGGTCGAGGAGACCAATGCCGACGGGATCGAGCTGAACTTCGGCTGCCCGCACGGCATGAGCGAGCGCGGCATGGGCGCGGCGGTGGGGCAGGTGCCCGAATACATCGAAATGGTCGCCCGCTGGTGCAAGAAGTATTACGACCGCCCCGTGATCGTGAAGCTGACGCCCAACATCACCGATGTGCGCAAGCCCGCCGAGGCGGCGCGGCGCGGCGGGGCCGACGCGGTGAGCCTGATCAACACGATCAACTCGATCACCTCGATCAACCTCGACAGCTTCAGCCCCGAGCCCTCGATTGACGGCAAGGGCAGCCACGGCGGCTATTGCGGCCCTGCGGTCAAGCCGATCGCGCTGTCGATGGTCTCTGAGATTGCGCGGCACGAAGCGACGCGCGGCCTGCCGATCTCGGGCATCGGCGGCGTCACCACCTGGCGCGACGCGGCCGAGTTCATGGTGCTTGGCGCGGGCAACGTCCAAGTCTGCACCGCTGTCATGACCTACGGCTTTCGCATCGTCGAAGAGATGTGCGCGGGCCTGTCGGACTGGATGGACGAGAAGGGCTACCGTTCCACCTCGGACTTCGTGGGCAAGGCGGTGCCGAACGTCACCGACTGGAAGAATCTCAACCTGAACTACGTCGCCAAGGCCAAGATCGACCAGGATCTGTGCATCAAATGTGGCCGTTGCTATGCCGCCTGCGAGGACACCTCGCATCAGGCGATCGCGATGACACCGGACCGGATCTTCGAGGTGATCGACGCCGAATGCGTGGCCTGCAACCTGTGCGTCGACGTCTGCCCGGTCGAGAACTGCATCGACATGGTGCCGATGGCGGCGGGCAGCCTCGATCCACGCACCGGCCGCGTGGTGTCGGACACCCATGCCGACTGGACCACCCATCCCAACAACCCGATGGCGCAGGCGGCGGAGTGAGGCGTTACAGGCTGATCTGCTGACCCAATTCGATCACCCGGTCGGAGGGCAGGTGATAATGGTCGTGCGCCGCCGAGGCGGTGCGCGTCAGGCCGATGAACACCTTCTTGCGCCAGCGCGCCATGCCGGGACGATCCGACAGCAGCACGCTGCGGCGGTTGAGAAAGAACGAGGTCGCGTGGATGTCGAAGCGCAGCCTGCGGCGAAGCGCGCGGGCGATGTTGGGCGGGTCCATGTAGCCGAAGGTGACGCGGACCCGTGTGACGCCGTCAGACAGCGGCTCGACCACCAGGGTGGCTTCGGCGTCGAGATGGGGCTGGTCGGCAATCGCGACGGTGACCACATAGGTGCGCTCGTGCAGCACGCCGTTGTGCTTGATGTTGTGCAATAGCGCGGGCGGCGCCATGACCGGCTCTGCCGTCAGGAACACCGCCGAGCCGGGCACGTGGCGCAGCCGCGTCGAGTGTGACAGCGACTTGACCAGCGCCTCCATCGTCACGCCCCGCGCCCGCGATCGATCCTGCACGAGGATCGAGCCGCGCCGCCACGCGGCCATGACCGCGCAGAGCACCGCCGCCACCGTAAGCGGCACGTAGCCGCCATCCAAGAGCTTGGTCATGTTGGCACCGAACAGCGCGGCCTCGATCACAAGGATCAGCGCCGTCAGCGGCGCCGCCACGGCGCGTGACCAGGTCCAGACCCGGCGCATCACCACATAGGCCAGCAGCGTCGTGATCAGCATCTCGCCGGTCACCGCGATGCCATAGGCACCCGCCAGCTGCGAGGAACTGCCAAAGCTCAGCACGAGGATGATGACGCAGACCAGCAGCATCACGTTGATTCGGGGCAGGTAGATCTGGCCGCGCTGCGTCTCGGAGGTGTGACGCACCGCCATGCGCGGCAGCAGCCCCAGCTGCATGGCCTGATAGGCGACCGAGAAGGCGCCGGTGATCACCGCCTGGCTCGCGATTACCGTGGCGATGGTGGCCAGACCGATGAGGCCTGGAAGCGCCCAAGACGGAGCCAGAAGAAAGAATGGATCGCGCGCGGCTTCGGGGTCCGTAAGCACCAGCGCGCCCTGGCCCGCATAGCTCAGAAGCAGGCAGGGTAGGGCGATGGTGGTCCAGGCGAGGCGGATCGGGCGGCGGCCGAAATGCCCCATGTCGGCATAGAGTGCCTCCGCGCCGGTCACCGCGAGGAAGGCCGCGCCCAAGATCGGCACGACGGCACCGCCGCCATGCCACAACAGCATCAGGCCCGGAGCCGGGCTCAGCGCCGCGAGGATTTCGGGGTGCCGTGCCACCGACAGCGCGCCCAAGCCTCCAAGCACCATGAACCACACGAGCATCACCGGACCGAACAGCCGCGAAATGCCGCCCGTGCCGCCGCGCTGCGCCCAGAACAGCACGCACAGGATCGCGATCACCGCCGGAATCACCCAAGGCTCGAAGCCCGGTGCCAGCAATGTTACCCCCTCGACCGCGGAAAGGACCGAGATCGCGGGCGTGATCATCGCGTCGCCGAAGAACAAGGCCGTGCCGAGGATGCCGATCGCCATGAGGACCTGCGTGCGCCGTCCCACCGCGCGCGTGGCCAGCGCCAGAAGCGACAGCGTGCCGCCCTCGCCGTTGTTGTCGGCGCGCAGCATCAACACCACGTATTTCAACGTAGCGATGCCAATAAGCAGCCAGACCAGCAGCGAGACGGTGCCGATCACCGCCTCGTCGGCGGGGATGCCCTTTTCGCCGCGCGCGGCGGCGAGCCCTTCGCGCAGGGCATAGATCGGGCTGGTGCCGATGTCGCCCACCACAACGCCGAGCGCGCCAAGTGTGAGGGCCGAATGTGTCGAAGGGGCGTGGCCGCGCTGGGCGGCCGGAGAGGGGGCATGCATGAGGCGGCCGCTGTGACGATGCGCCTAGATGCGCTTGGTCGGGGCCCGCTTCAAGTGGCGTCGCGCGAAATCTCCAACACCGCACCGAAGACCCTGTCGAGCCAGGCTTCGGCGGCGGGGTAGGGGTCGGTGCCCCCCATGATGGCGCGCACCTGCACTTCGAAATCCGCGTAGTGCTGCGTCAGTGCCCAGATCGAAAAGATAAGGTGATGCGGATCGACCGGACCGATCCGTCCCGCCGCCGACCAAGCCGCGATCACCGCCGCCTTGTCATCGACCAGCGTCTTTAACTCGCCCTCGATCACCGACCGCGCGCGCGGTGCGCCTTGCAGGATCTCGTTGGCGAACAGACGGCTTTCGCGCGGGTGATTTCGGCTCATGTCGAGCTTGCGCCGAACATAGCGCAAGATCTCCTCGCGCGGCTCGCCTTCGGGGTCCATCTCGCGCAGCGGTGCCAGCCAAAGATCCATCAGATCCTCGAGGATCGCGATATGCAGCGCCTCCTTGGAACGGAAGTAATACAGCAGGTTAGGCTTGGAGAGCCCCGCCGATTGCGCGATCTGATCAAGAGTTGCCCCACGAAACCCGCGCGAGGCGAAAACCTCGAGCGCCGCTTCGAGAATGGTGGCTCGGTTGCGGGTCTGGATGCGGGTACGCGGAGGCGTGTCGGTCATGTCCGGTCCTGTCGAGCGGGCGCAGTGGCCCGGCGGTGCCTCGTCTCGCATCGTTTCGCGGCTCATTGCGAGAAGCGGTCACGCGATCCTTGACTGGTTACGGGACTTTGATAGCGTGATTTTTACCGGGTGGTCAAATTGAAGTCAGTCCAGCCCCGACCCGCAGCACAGCGAGGAGATCCATATGTCCGCACCCGGTGAGAATCTCAAGATCGACGGCGCGCGGCTTTGGGACAGCCTGATGGACATGGCCAAGATCGGCCCCGGCGTGGCGGGGGGCAACAACCGTCAGGCCCTAACCGACGCCGATGCCGAAGGGCGCAGGCTCTTTGCAGACTGGTGCGCGGCGTCGGGGATGTCGATGGGTGTCGACGCCATGGGTTCGATGTTCGCGCGGCGCGAGGGGACCGACCCCGACGCGCTGCCGGTCTATGTCGGCTCCCACCTCGACACGCAGCCCACGGGCGGCAAATACGACGGCGTGCTGGGCGTGCTCGGCGGGCTGGAGATCATCCGCACCCTCGATGACATGGGGATCAAGACCCGTCGCCCCATCGTCGTGGTGAACTGGACCAACGAGGAGGGCACCCGCTTTGCCCCCGCGATGCTGGCCTCCGGCGTTCATGCCGGGCAGCACGATCTCGACTGGGCCTATGCGCGCGAGGACGCAGAGGGAAAGCGCTTTGGCGATGAGCTGGAGCGGGTCGGATGGAAAGGCGAGGAGGAGGTCGGTGCACGCAAGATGCATGCCCTCTTCGAGTTGCATATCGAGCAGGGACCGATCCTCGAGGCCGAGGAAAAGGAGATCGGTGTCGTCACGCATGGGCAGGGGCTTTGGTGGCTGGAAATCCGGCTCACCGGAAAAGAGAGCCATACAGGCTCCACGCCGATGAACATGCGCGTCAACGCCGGTCTCGGCATGGCGCGGATCACCGAAGCGGTGCACCGCATCGCCATGGATCACCAACCCGACGCGGTGGGTGCCGTGGGGCAGGCCAATGTCTGGCCCAATTCGCGCAACGTGATCCCCGGCCGCGCGGTGTTCACCGTCGACATCCGCTCGCCCGAGCAGGCCAAGCTCGACGCGATGCGCGCCGAGGTCGAGGCCGAGGCCGAACGGATCGCAGCGGAGCTGGGCCTCGGGCTCGAGATCGAGCCGGTGGGCCATTTCGATCCGGTGACCTTCGATCCCGATTGCGTCGGCATGGTCCGCGCCGCCGCCGAGCGGTTGGGCTATGCGCATCGCGACATCGTCTCGGGCGCGGGTCACGACGCCTGCTGGGTCGCGGGCGTCGCGCCCACGGCGATGGTGATGTGCCCCTGCAAGGATGGGCTGAGCCACAACGAGGCCGAGGACATCACCCAAGACTGGGCCACGAAGGGCGCGGATGTGCTTTTGCATGCGGTGATCGAGGCGGCGGAAGTGGTATCGTGAAGTCACCTGTTGCCACAGGGGGCTTGACCTGCCCCCCTTCCAGCCTCTCTGGATCGGGAAGCCGAATTTTCCAGGAGAGATCGATGCCGAGAATGTCCAGACTGATGCCCGTGCTGGCCCTGTTGCCCCTGCTCGCCGCCTGCGAAGAGGTGGGCACCGTGGCGATGGAGCAGCCCGCGCCGGTCTTCCCTGCGCCCGCGCCTGCACCGGCCCCCGCGCCGCAGCCCTCCGCCCGCCTGTCGACGCCGGCCCCGGTCGCGACGGCCCCGATTTCCAACACCGCGCCGCGCGCCGCCGAAGTTTCTTCCGCGCCGGCACCGGCCTCGGGTGCGGTCATCGCTTCATCGCCGCAAGAGAGCGTCTCGGCGCCGCCGGTGGTGCTTGGCGCCTTGCTGCCCGGAACGCCCCCATCGGCCGTGTTCCAGAACGGCGATGGCTGCTATCTTTTCTCGATCGAACGCACCGAGCCGCTGAGCGGCTACCCGGTGCGCGATTCCAGCGGCACACCGCTGTGTGAAAACGACGACGGCACGGTAGGACCGCGCCCGTCGAGCTGATCCGGGCAGCGGGGGCGACGTCGGCCGGTTTCGCGCCGCCGCCCCCATCTCCGCCCGCCGACCCTTTCGAGCCGAGGCGCGCCGCACCGCGCGCCTCGGGACGCGTCACGGCCCCCGCACGAGGGGCCGGGCCATGACAGAGAGGGAAACGGCATGGGCTCCACGGTCATCAGAAATGGCACCATCGTCACGGCGGATCTGACCTATGAGGCGGATGTGCTGATCGAGGGCGGCCGCATCGCCGCGATCGGCCACGGGCTTGAGGGCGACGAGGCGCTCGATGCGACGGGCTGCTACGTGATGCCCGGCGGGATCGATCCGCACACGCATCTGGAGATGCCCTTCATGGGCACTCATTCCACCGATGATTTCGGCTCCGGCACCCGCGCCGCGCTGGCGGGCGGCACCACGATGGTGGTCGACTTCGCCCTGCCCAGCCCGGGCCAAAGCCTGCTCGACGCGCTCAAGGTCTGGCACAACAAGTCCGGGCAGGCGGCCTGCGACTACTCCTACCACATGGCTGTGACCTGGTGGGACCGCCAGGTTTTCGACGAGATGGAGGCCGTGGTGCGCGATCATGGCATCACCACCTTCAAGCACTTCATGGCCTACAAGGGGGCCTTGATGGTCAATGATGACGAGCTCTTTGCGAGCTTCCGTCGCTGTGCCGAACTAGGCGCGATCCCGATGGTGCATGCCGAGAACGGCGATGTCGTGGCCGAGCTTCAGGCCAAGCTCTTGGCCGAAGGCAACACCGGCCCCGAGGCGCACGCCTATTCGCGCCCCTCCTCGGTCGAGGGCGAGGCCACCAACCGCGCCATCATGATCGCCGACATGGCGGGCGTGCCGCTCTATGTCGTGCACGTCTCCTGCGAGGAGGCACACGAGGCGATCCGCCGGGCCAAGATGAACGGCAAGCGGGTCTGGGGCGAGCCGCTGATCCAGCATCTGACGCTCGACGAGAGCGAATACGCCAATCCTGACTGGGATCACGCGGCGCGCCGGGTGATGAGCCCGCCGTTCCGGGACAAGAAGCATCAAGACAGCCTTTGGGCCGGTCTGGCCTCGGGGACGTTGTCGGTTGTGGCCACGGATCACTGCGCCTTCACCACGGAGCAGAAGCGCTATGGCGTGGGCGATTTCACCAAGATCCCCAATGGCACCGGCGGACTTGAGGATCGGATGCCGATGCTCTGGACGCATGGGGTGGCGACGGGTCGCCTGACGATGAACGAATTCGTCGCCGTCACTTCGACCAACATCGCCAAGATCCTGGGCTGTTATCCCCGCAAAGGCGCGATCCTCGTCGGTGCGGATGCCGATATCGTGGTGTGGGACCCCGAGAAGGAAAAGACCATCACGGCGGGCGCGCAGGTTTCGGCCATCGATTACAACGTCTTCGAGGGCCAGCAGGTGAAGGGCCTGCCGCGCTACGTATTGAGCCGCGGCCATGTCTCGCTGCGCGACGGCACGTTGGACACGCATGAGGGGCACGGCGAATTCGTCGCGCGCGAGCCGCAGGGCCCGGTGAACCGGGCACTATCCTCGTGGAAGGCGCTGACCGCACCGCGCCCGGTGGAGCGGTCGGGCATCCCCGCGAGCGGGGTGTGAGGGCGATGGGGCAGGGGGCGTGGCCATGATGAACGCGCCGATCCCTCAGACCGTCATCTCGGCGCGCGGCGTCGATCTCACGTTCGAGACCGCCGATGGGCCGGTCCACGCGCTGAAGGGCGTGGACCTCGACATTGCCAAGGGCGAGTTCGTCTCCTTCATCGGCCCCTCGGGCTGCGGCAAGACCACTTTCCTGCGGGTGGTTGCGGCGCTGGAGACGCCGACTGACGGCGAGGTCTCGGTCAACGGGCTGTCGCCGGACGAGGCACGGCGCGCGCGCGCCTATGGCTACGTGTTTCAGGCGGCGGGGCTCTATCCGTGGCGCACCATCGGCGGCAATATCGCTCTGCCGCTTGAAATCATGGGGTTCGAGCGTGCCGAACGGGCACGGCGGGTGCGCGAGGTGCTGGAACTGGTCGAGCTGGGCGGCTTCGAGAAGAAGTATCCTTGGCAGCTGTCGGGCGGCATGCAGCAACGCGCGAGCATCGCCCGGGCGCTGGCCTTCGACGCCGAAATCCTGCTGATGGACGAGCCTTTCGGCGCGCTCGATGAGATCGTGCGCGACCGGCTCAACGAAGAGCTGCTCAGGCTCTGGGCCGCGACCGGCAAGACCACGCTCTTCGTCACGCATTCGATCCCCGAGGCGGTGTATCTCTCGACCAAGATCGTGGTGATGAGCCCGCGTCCGGGTCGGATCACCGATGTGATCGACAGCCCGCTGCCGCGCGAGCGCCCTTTGGAAATTCGCGACAGCCCCGAGTTCATCGAGATCGCGCACCGGGTGCGCGAGGGGCTGAGAGCCGGTCATGACGATCACTAGCAAAAGCCCCCCGACCACCTGGGCCGGGAGGCCCATGGCGGGGCGACTTCACTCACGGTCATCGGCTCTCCAGCCTGTACCGTGCGCGCAGGAGAACAGCTGATGGTTACTTTACTCCTAAAATACTCATGTCGAACCGGCTCCGGATGCTCAGCGGCGCTTCGGCGTGAATGGGTGGGATCAGAGTATTTGAAGAGTAAAGTGGCACAGGTGGGCGCATGAGCCGGTATGGGCCGATCTTCGTCCTTGTCGCGGGGCTCTTCGCGTTGTGGTACGCCGCCGCCGTGCCGATGAACATTCGTGAGGCGCTGAGCACCGCCGAGCGCGACGGTGTGGCGGTGCAGCCCGGCACCGCGATCGAACGGCGGGATGCGAATGCACTGGGGCTGGTGCTGGCCAACCCAGCGCAGATCCCCGACGTCTGGGCGCAGGAGCGGCCCCGGCTGCCCGCGCCGCATCAGGTCGCGGGCGAGTTGTGGCAAAGCGTGGTTATGGAAGAAATCGAAGGGCGGCGCGGCCTCGTGAAGTCCGGCAGCCTGTCGAACCGTGGCCTGCTGCTGCATGCGTGGATCACGCTGTCGGCCACTGCCTTGGGCTTTGCGATCGGCACCGTGGCGGGGGTCCTGCTCG
The DNA here is from genome assembly GCF_964022235.1 of uncultured Limimaricola sp. Classification (NCBI taxonomy): domain Bacteria; kingdom Pseudomonadati; phylum Pseudomonadota; class Alphaproteobacteria; order Rhodobacterales; family Paracoccaceae; genus Limimaricola; species uncultured Limimaricola sp. The sequence continues at coordinate 391,970 of NZ_CAXHZL010000001.1, forward strand.
CCGTCGGCATCGTGCATTCGCGCACCATGGAGCGGTCGGTCATGCCTTGGGCCATCGTCAGCCAGACCGTGCCGATCGTGGCACTGGCGCCAATGATCGTGGTGGTGCTCTACTCTGTCGGGCTGCAGGGGCTGCTGCCCAAGGCGATCATCTCGGCCTACCTGTCCTTCTTTCCGGTAGTCGTCGGCATGGTGAAGGGGCTGCGCGCGCCCGACGCGATGCAGACCGACCAGATGCGCACTTGGGACGCCAGCGGTTGGCAGGTGCTGACGCGGCTGCGTCTGCCTGCCTCGATGCCCTATCTTTTCGCCTCGCTGAAGATCGCCGTGGCCGCCGCTCTCGTTGGGGCCATCGTGGGTGAGCTGCCGGTTCAGGGCGGGGGGCTTGGCGCGCGGATGCTGGCGGGAAGCTACTATGGCCAGACCGCGCAGATCTGGGCGGCGCTCCTTTTGGCGGCGGCGCTGGCGGCAATCCTCGTGGCCGCGATCGGTGGCGCGCAACGGCTGGCGCTGCGGCGCATGGGAGGGGCGGCATGAGTGCGGCGATTCTGGCACTGGCCCTGTGGATCGGACTTTGGGCGCTCAACGTCTGGCTCGCCACTGGACCGCTGTCGAACCGGATCTGGGCACGCATGGCGGTGCCGCTGCTGTTCGGGATCACCATCCTGATCCTGTGGGAGATCGCGGTGCGCGCCTTGCAGGTGCCGCTGGTGATCCTGCCGCCGCCCAGCCAGATCGGCGCGCGCTTTGCCGCCAGCCTGCCAGTGCTCTGGGGTGACTTCGTGCAGACGATCCTGCGCGGCGCGCTCTCGGGCTATGCCATCGGCTGCGGGGCCGCATTCCTTACCGCCATCGCGGTGGACCGCTTCGTGTTTCTGCAGCGCGGGCTCTTGCCGCTGGCGAGCTTCATGGCGGCGCTACCGATCGTTGGCACCGCGCCGATCCTCGTGATGTGGTTCGGCTTCGACTGGCAGTCCAAGGCCGCCGTGGTGGTGGTCATGGTGTTCTTCCCGATGCTGGTGAACACCGTGGCGGGCCTCGCCGAGACCTCGGCCATGCAGCGCGATCTGATGAAGAGCTGGGGCGCGAGCTATTGGTCGGGGCTGGTCAAGCTGCGCCTGCCCGCCGCCATGCCATTCATCTTCAACGGTCTGAAGATCTGCACCACGCTGGCGCTGATCGGCGCTATCGTGGCCGAGTTCTTCGGCTCCCCGACGCTGGGCTTGGGCTTTCGGATCACTACCTCGGTGGGCCAGCTCGCGCTGGACATGGTCTGGGCCGCGATCCTCGTCGCGGCGCTGGCGGGCACCGGCTTTTACGGGCTGGTGGCGCTGATCGAGCGGGGGGTGACCTTCTGGCACCCGTCGCAACGCAACTAACCAAGAAGCCCGGCAATCGGGCCGTCACACCAACGGAGGTCGACCAAGAATGAAACGGATGACGATGGCCGCATCGGCGGCAGGGGCGCTGATGGCGGGAGCGATGCCCGCCATGGCGCAGGATCTCGACGAGGTCCGCCTACAGCTGCAATGGGTCACCCAGGCGCAGTTCGCAGGATATTACGTGGCGCTCGAAGAGGGCTTCTACGAGGAAGAGGGCCTGGACGTCGAAATCCTCGCAGGTGGACCGGACATCGCGCCGCCGCAGGTGCTGGCGGGGGGCGGCGCCGACGTGATGCTCAACTGGATGCCTTCGGCGCTGGCCGCGCGCGAAAAGGGGCTGCCGGTGGTCAACATCGCTCAGCCCTTCGCAAGCTCGGGCCTGATGCTGACCTGCTGGAAAGACACCGGGATCGAGGGCCCACAGGACTTCAAGGGCAAGACCATCGGCGTCTGGTTCTTCGGCAACGAATACCCCTTCCTGAGCTGGATGAGTCAGGAGGGCATCCCGACCGAAGGCGGCGAGGACGGGGTGACGGTCCTCAAGCAGGGCTTCAACGTCGACCCGCTGATCCAGCGTCAGGCCGATTGCATCTCGACCATGACCTACAATGAGTATGGCCAAGTGCTCGACGCGGGCATTTCCGAGGACGAGCTCGTCACTTTCAAATACGAGGACATGGGGGTGGCCACGCTCGAGGACGGGATGTGGGTGCTCGAAGAGAACCTCGAGGATCCGGATTTCGTCGACAAGATGACCCGCTTCGTGCGCGCCTCGATGAAGGGTTGGAAATGGGCCGAGGAGAACCCCGAGGACGCGGCAATGATCGTGCTCGACAATGACGAGACCGGCGCCCAGACCGAGGCGCATCAGGTGCGGATGATGGGCGAGATCGCCAAGCTCACGGCGGGCTCCGACGGCAGCCTCGATGAGGCCGCCTACCAGCGCACGGTCGACACGTTGCTCGCGGGCGGGTCCGACCCGGTGATCTCCGAGATGCCCGAGGACGCTTGGACCTCCAAGATCACGGATGAGGCGCTGAAGTAACGCGCAAGGCGGGGCCCACGGGCCCCGCCAATTCCCCAGTTCTGGTCTGGGTCGGAACTCTCCGCTAGACCTTGATCGACAGGATCGGAGAGTTGGTATGCGTGTTCTCGTCACAGGTGGGGCAGGCTACATCGGCAGCCATACGCTGGTGGAGCTTTTGATGCAGGGAGACGAGGTCGCCTGCGTCGACAATTATTCAAACGGTGCGCCAGAGGCGCTGCGCCGGGTGGGCGAACTTGTGCCCGAAGGCGCGCTCGAGGCGCATGAGGCCGACATTCGCAACACCGAAGCGCTCGACCGTATCTTCGGGGCCTTCCGTCCGGATGCGGTGATCCATTTCGCCGGGCTCAAGGCAGTGGGCGAAAGCGTCGAGAAGCCGCTCGAATATTACGACGTCAACGTCACCGGCACGCTGTCGCTCCTGCGGGCGATGGATCGGGCAGGGTGCGAACGCATCATCTTTTCATCGTCGGCCACGGTTTACGGCGAGCCGGTGTTCCTGCCCTACACGGAGGATCATCCGCTCGCGCCTACGAGCGTCTATGGTCACACCAAGCGCATGGCCGAGCAAATCCTGACAGACTGGACGGTGGCGCGATCTAAGGCCGCGGTGATGTTGCTACGCTACTTCAACCCGGTGGGCGCGCATGCCTCGGGCCGGATCGGCGAAGATCCCGCGGGCATCCCCAACAATCTCATGCCGTTTCTGGCGCAGGTGGCGACCGGGCGGCAGGCCAAGCTGCGGATCTTCGGGGACGACTACCCCACCCCCGATGGCACTGGTGTGCGCGATTACATCCACGTCGTTGACCTCGCGAGGGCCCATGTCGCAGCGCTCGAGCGGGCCTGTCGGGTCGAAGGCACCGAGACCTACAACATCGGCACGGGGCAGGGCTATTCGGTACGCGAGATGCGGGATGCCCTCTCCAGGGCGGTCGGGCGCGAACTGCCCTTCGAGGTGCTGCCGCGCCGGGCGGGGGACATCGCCGAAATGCAGTCCGACTGCGCCCGCGCCGCGCAGCATCTAGGCTGGCGCGCCGAGCTTGGCGTCGAGGAGATGGCGCGCGATCTATGGCACTGGCAGTCGGCAAACCCTAAGGGCTATGCTACGTAGCCGGCCAATGCAGAGAGCGATCAGGTGGCGGGGATCTGATCCCGACTGTCGAGCCGGGTGACGGGGCGGTTGATCAGCGTCGTGCCCCCCTCGACCCAGCGCGCCACCACTACCCGTAGCGCGTCGTCGTCGCTTTCAGCCACGGCGGCGCGCAGTGCCTTCATCCCGGCGGCCACTTCGATCTCGCTCAGATGCTCTTCGCGTGCGAGCATGATCTTGGGGTGCGGCGTGCCGATCTGGTTCTTGCCGATCAGCAGCTCCTCGTGCAGCTTCTCGCCCGCGCGCAAGCCGGTGAGACGGATTTCGATGTCCCCCTCGGGGTTGGCGTCGTCACGCACCGAGTAGCCTGCCGCTTCGATCATCTGGTGCGCGAGGTCGTAGATTTGCACCGGCGCCCCCATGTCGAGCACGAAGACATCCCCGCCAGTGGCGAAGGTGCCCGCGACGAGCACAAGGCGCGCGGCCTCGGGGATCGTCATGAAGTAGCGCGTCACCTCGCGATGGGTGAGGGTGACCGGACCGCCCTTGCAGATCTGGTCATGGAACAGCGGGATCACCGATCCCGAAGAGCCGAGCACGTTGCCGAAGCGGACCATCGAGTAGATCGTGCCCTCGGAGCGATTGGCGAGGTCCTGAACGACAAGCTCGGCCATGCGTTTGGACGCGCCCATCATGTTCTTAGGGCGCACCGCCTTGTCGGTCGAGATCAGGATGAAGCGCGCCACCCCCGCCTCACCGGCCGCGTGGGCCAGGGTGTGGGTGCCCAGCACATTGTTGGCAAAGCCCGCGACCGGGTTCTGCTCGACCAGCGGCACGTGCTTGTAGGCGGCCGCGTGCAGCACGATCTCGACGCCGTGGTCGGACAGCACGCGACGCACCAAAGACGCGTCGCAGACCGAGCCCAACACCGGCACGATCTCCACTTGCACATCGAGGGCGAGGGCGGAAAGCTCCTGGTCGAGCTTGTAGAGCGCAAGTTCGGACAGCTCGAACAGCACCAGACGTCGTGGTCGGCAAGCAAGGATCTGGCGGCACAACTCCGAGCCGATCGAGCCACCGGCACCGGAGATCAGCACCGAACAGCCGCGATAGGTCTCGGAACCGCCGGGCAATTCCGCATCGAGCGGCGCGCGGCCCAGAAACTGACAGGGCACCACGGGACGCAGCTGTTCGACCAAGGGCACGCCGTTGCCGGCAAGCTGGGCAAAGGAGGGCAAGGTCTGCACGTTGAGACCCTTTTCCTCAAGCTGGCGCGACAGCTGCGCAAGCCGCGCCCGCGGCACCGAGGGCATGGCCAGCAGCACCCGATCCACGCGCTTGGTGCGCACGAGGCGGGCGATTGCGGCGGGAGCGTGCACGTGCAGGCCTTGCATGATCGCGCCCTGCAGCATCTTATTGTCGTCGATATAGGCGACCGGTCGCACCGTCTCGTCGGTCCTGAGGGCCGCCACGAGCTGCTGGCCGGTGCGCCCGGCGCCGTAGACCAGCACCCGGAGCTTGGAGCGCTGGCGGTAGGCATTGAGCACCAGCTTGAGCATCACCGCCCGGCTGCTGACCACGAGCAGCAGGTAGACCATGGAAAAGGTAACGAAAGTGGCGCCCGGCGTGGCGCCGCTGCCAGCACGTTCGATCAGCCCAGCCGAAAGACCCAAGAGCGCCGCGTGAATAGCCGACAGCGCGATGGCCCGGCTTTCATAAGCCTTGAGCTGCACGCGATGAATGTTCATGCTGATCTCGATCAGCGCGCAGAGCGCCATCAGGATCGGGATGAGCATCCAGTTGCGCATCATGTGGGTGCTGTCGGGGAGCGCGTTGAGCTGCAGCGCCATTGCCAACAGCATCGCCACGGGCACCAGCAGCACATCGATGGTCAGGATCATCCATTGCTTCGTGGCACGCGACAGGCGTGTAATGACGCCAAGCATTTCCATCGCTTTGCCCATTTTCTCGATAAAGCCGTCCCAGGCGCCTTCTTCCCGTGCGACCGCTTTCGACATGCCCGCTCGCATCACAGCAATTCTGCCCATATGTTAATCCGACGTGACGTCATAGATCAATCGCCGTTGGCGGGAACCCGCCGAGCGTGTCGTGTCAAGGGGTTACGCGCTCCACGCCGCCGCAGCACCGCCTGCGCGGTCTGTACCAGTACCCACATGTCGAGACAGGGGCTTGCGTGCCTCTGATACAGCATGTCGAGCGTGGCTTTGCGCGGCACGCACCGGCGCCGATAGACCGCGTCGGTTTCCCCAGGCGAACGGCAGGCCGCAAGCAGACGTTCTTCGGTGGCATGGTAGCGCAAGCTTGCCAGCCCGGTGATTCCCGGCCGCGATCGCAGCACCTGCTCATAGAGCGCGGGAAAAGCGTCGACATAGACGCGCAGCGGCGGTCGCGGCCCCACGAGGCTGATGTCGCCACGGATCACGTTCCAAAGCTGCGGCAGCTCGTCGGCACGGCTGCGACGCAGCAACCGGTGCAGCCGCGACATGCGCGCCGACTTGTCGCCGCCGGTCACGCCGGTGGCGCGGGTGCCATAGGCGGCGGGGCGCATGGTGCGCAGCTTGATCAGGCCGAATGCCTCATCCGGTGTGCGCATCCGTTCGGCGACATAGAAGATCGGCCGCCCCTCGACCAGCAGCAGCACCAGCATCAGCACCGCCAGCAGCGGCCAAAGCAGCGCCAGCAGCAGGATCGAGACCACGAGGTCGAAGGCGCGTTTGCTCGGTGTCATGCGAGACTCCATCCCGCGAGTCGGGCCTCGGCCACCAGCCCCGGTGCGCGCGCCGCGGCCACGGGCCCCGTGATCGCGGCCAGCCGGGCCGTGTCGAGCCGGGTTCGGGGCAGCGCGCTTTCGGGGGCGGGGCGCCATTGCCAGCTCACGCCGGCGGTGGCAAGGATCTCCTCCATGCCGACGTCGCCCGGTTGGGCGAGATTGAGGATCGCGGGCAGGTTCGGGGCATTGATCAGCGCCGACAGCAGCTTGGCCAGCGTCAGCGGGCCGATATAGGCGCGCCGGGGCGCGCCGCCGTCGGCGAAGCGGTCGAGCGTCACCGGACCCGCACCCATCGCGCCGAACAGCTGGTCGCAGCCCGCCACATTGGCAAGACGCAAGCAGCAGGCGACCGGCGCCTCCGGCCCAAGCCGCGCGATCTCCTGTGAGACGACTTGCTCCATCTCCAGCTTGGCTGCGCCGTAAGGGGCGGCGGGGCTGGCGTTCTCCTCCCGGCAGGTGTCGCTCGCCCGGCCGTAAACCGCGGCGGACGACATCAGCAGAACCGGTCCGAGCCCGTCGCGCGCCGCCAGACGCAGCGCGGCACGGGCGAGGTCCGTGTTCCCGGCCAGCGCCTCGGGCGACCCTTCGGTGACGCCTGCGAGCACGATGACCCCATGCACCGGGCGCGGCAGCAGCGGCGCCTCCTCGTTCATGTCCCATGCATAAGCGCCCCGGCGGCCATGCCAAAGCGCAGCGCGGCCTTCGGGCCAGTGCCCGCCGTCGGCAAGACAACGCAGGGCCCGGCCAAGCCTGCCGGTGCCGCCGAGAATCAGGGGGCCTGTATGCTGCGGAGCTGTGTCCATGGTTTCGGCTAGCCGATTGGCGCTAACAAAACCAGATGTCGCTAGTTCGGGAAGGCCCTGCGGGCGCCGATCAGCCGCAAGGTGCCGCTCAGATAGCACAGCGTCCCGAAGATCCAGGCCAGCGGCGCGAACCAGACGGGCAGCAAGCACAGCGCCACGAAGAAGCCGATCGTCTCGGTCCCCTCCAGCAACCCGTTCGAAAAATAGAGCGATTTCACCCCTTGGGCCGAAGTCTCCATCCCCCGCTTTTCGGCGAGGATCGCGTAGCCTAGAAAAGTCGTGCCATTGAAATAGAAGGCAGCAAGCAGGAAGCCGCCGGCCGCTCCGTTGCCGGCCGGATCCGCCAGCACGAAGCCCAAGGGGATCGCGCCGTAAAACGCGAAGTCGGCGGCGATGTCGAGATAACCGCCCCAATCGGTGCGCCGCGTTGCCCGCGCCACCGCCCCGTCGAGACCGTCGGCAAGGCGCGAGGCCAAAAGCGGCAGCAGCGCCCAGAGCGGTGCACCCAGAGCGATCATCGCCGCCGCCGCGAGGCCCAGTACCAGCCCCGCCAGCGTTACCCCGTCGGCGGTGGCGCCTGCGCGCGCCAAGACCCGGCCAAGGGCGTTGAGCGGCGGGTCGATCAGGCGGCGGGCTGCGGCGTCGAGCATCTGGGCTATTCTCTCAAGGGGCGGTCCATCATCGCGCCGCGCTGCTCGCGCGTCCATGATGCCCGCCGGCGATGACGCGATGGTGAGACCGCGTCATGATCATGGGGCGGCATCACATCGTGTCGTCGATGATCGGCTGCATCGAGACATAGGTGGAGGTGCCCGCGACGCCGGGCAGGGCCGAGATCTTGGTGCCGAGCACCTCGCGGTAGCTGCGAATGTCGCGGGTCCGCACCTTCAGCAGGTAATCGAAGCTGCCTGCGATCAGGTGGCACTGCTCGACCTCGGTGATCAGACGAACGGCGGCGTTGAAGGCGTTGAGCGATTTTTCGGTGGTGTCTGCCAGCCGCACCTCGACGAAGGCGACGTGGTCGAGGCCGAGCTTGGCGGGGTCGATCACGGTACGAAACCCGCGAATCACGCCCTTTTTCTGAAGCCGCTTCAGCCGTACCTGGCAGGGGCTTTTCGACAGCCCGACCCGGATGGCGAGTTCGGTCACCGGAAGCCGAGCATTTGCTGCCAGTTCGGCGAGAATGCGGTAGTCGGTGCGGTCAAGATGGCTGCCAGTGTCGGAATTGCTCATCTTTCGTCCCGCAATTGGCGATGAAATCAACGCAAAAAGCGCGTTTTCCTTCGATCTTCGGGAAACGCGCCTTAGCTGTTCAGGGATAGGATGAACCGGAATTTTACTCAAGGGGGTCCGCCAATGAGCGAGCTTGTCGATCTGCGTCACCGCATCCGTGCCGATCATCGACGCGACGAGACCGCGGTTCTTGCTGATCTGATGGCCGCCAACCCGATCTCCGACGATCTGCGCGCCGCCGCGACCCGTCGCGGTGCCGCCTTGGTGCGCGCGATCCGCAACGACACGCGCCCCGGCATCATGGAGGCTTTCCTTGCCGAATACGGTCTCTCGACCCGCGAGGGCATCGCGCTCATGTGCCTCGCCGAGGCACTGTTGCGCGTGCCCGACGCCCAGACCATCGACGCGCTGATCGACGACAAGATCACGCCATCGGACTGGAGCGCGCACTTGGGCAAGGCGGCCTCGCCGATGGTCAACGCTTCGACATGGGCGCTCATGCTCACCGGCAAGGTGCTCGATGAAAAAGGCGAGGGGCTGGGCCTCGTGCTGCGCCGCGCCATCAAGCGTCTGGGAGAGCCGGTGATCCGCACCGCCACCTATGCCGCGATGCGCGAGATGGGCCGCACCTTCGTGCTGGGCCGCGACATCGACGAGGCGATCAAGCGCTCGCGTGGCAATGCCAAGAAGGGCATGACCTACAGCTACGACATGCTGGGCGAGGCGGCGCTGACCGCCAAGGACGCCGCGGGCTTCATGAAGAGCTACGAGGGCGCCATCGCGCGGATCTCCAAGGAAGCCACCGCACGCGACATCCGCGACAACCCCGGCATCTCGGTCAAGCTTTCGGCGCTGCATCCGCGCTACGAGGAGGCCCAGCGCGAGCGGGTCATGGCCGAGCTGGTGCCGCGCCTCACCAAGCTCGCCCGCGCCGCCAAGAAGGGCAACATGGGTCTCAACGTCGATGCGGAGGAGGCCGACCGGCTCGACCTGTCGCTCGACATCATCGAGGCGGTGCTCTCGGACCCCGAGCTTGCCGGCTGGGACGGCTTTGGCGTCGTGGTGCAGGCCTTTGGCCGCCGCGTCGGCCCGGTGATCGACTGGCTCTACGCGCTGGCCGAAAAGCACGACCGCAAGATCATGGTCCGCCTCGTCAAGGGCGCCTACTGGGATACCGAGATCAAGCGCGCGCAGGTCGAGGGCCTCGAGGATTTCCCGGTCTTCACCGAAAAGGCCGCCACCGACGTGGCGTGGCTGTCCTGCGCCAAGCGTCTGCTGGGCATGACCGACCGGATCTATCCGCAGTTCGCCACGCACAACGCGCACTCCGTCGCCGCCGTCATGGAGATGGCGGGAGAGCGGCGCGATTTCGAGTTCCAGCGCCTGCATGGCATGGGCGAGGCGTTGCACGACAAGCAGGTCGAAAGCGACGGCACCCGACTGCGCATCTACGCCCCCGTCGGTGCGCACCGCGACCTGCTGGCCTATCTGGTGCGTCGCTTGCTTGAGAACGGTGCCAACTCCAGCTTTGTGAACCAGATCGTCGACGAGAAGGTGCCCGCAGAAGTGGTCGCCGCCGATCCGTTCGAAAAGCTGGGCGGCGCGCGCCCCAAGGTGCTGCGCGATCCGCGCGCGCTGTTCCAGCCCGAGCGCGAGAACTCGCGCGGCTGGGATCTGACTGCCGTCGACGCGCTGGCCGAGTTCGACGCGGGGCGCGACGCGTTCCGTCACACCCAATGGCGCTCCGAGCCGATCCTCGCCACCGAGGAGCCCGCCGAGGGTGCCGAGGTGCTGCCCGTCACCAACCCCGCCGATCCCTCCGATGTGGTGGGCGAGGTGATGATGTCGTCGGAGGCCGATGTCGAGAACGCCATCGCCCATGCGCGTCGTTGGCAGGCCCCGGCTTCGACCCGCAGCGCCGCACTGCGCCGCGCCGCAGACGTGTTTGAGGAACACGCCCACGAGTTCTTCGCCCTTACCGCGCGCGAGGCGGGCAAGACGCCGAAAGACGCCGTGGCCGAGCTGCGTGAGGCGGTCGACTTCCTGCGCTATTACGCGGCGCGGGGCGAAGAGCTGAAGGACCCGGCCCGGGGCACCTTCGCCTGCATCAGCCCGTGGAACTTCCCGCTGGCGATCTTCACCGGGCAGGTCGCCGCCGCTCTCGCCGCCGGGAACGCCGTGCTGGCCAAGCCCGCGGAATCCACGCCGCTGACCGCCGCACTGGGCGTGCGGCTGCTGCACGAGGCCGGTGTGCCGCGCGACGCGCTGCAGCTTTTGCCTGGTGCGGGCAAGGTTGTGGGCGCGGCGATCACCTCCGATCCGCGCATCGCGGGCGTGTGCTTCACCGGTTCGACCGAGACCGCGATCGGCATCGACCGTGCGATGGCCGCCAACATGGACCCGACCGCGCCGCTCATCGCCGAGACGGGTGGTCTCAACGCGATGATCGTCGATTCCACCGCGTTGCCGGAGCAGGCGGTGCGCGACATCGTCAACTCCGCCTTCCAATCGGCGGGCCAGCGCTGTTCGGCGCTGCGGATGCTGTATCTGCAAGAGGACATCGCCGGGCACTTCCTCGAGATGCTCAAAGGCGCTGCCGAAGAGATGGGCATCGGCGATCCGTGGAACCATGCTACCGACGTGGGCCCGGTCATCGACGCACGCGCCGAGAAGGGGATTGTCGAGCATCTCGAAAAGGCCAAGCGCGATGGTCGCCTTGTGTGGCAGCTCGATACGCCCGCGAAAGGCCACTTCATCGGTCCGACGCTGATCAAGCTCAATGGCATCGAGGAACTGGAACGCGAGATCTTTGGCCCGGTGCTGCACGTCGCCACCTTCAAGGCGGGCGAGATCGACGCGGTGATCGACGCGGTAAACGCCACCGGCTACGGCCTCACCTTTGGCCTGCACACCCGCATCGACGAGCGGGTCGAGCAGGTGACGCAGCGCGTGAAGGTCGGCAACCTTTATGTGAACCGCAACCAGATCGGCGCCATCGTCGGCTCCCAGCCCTTCGGTGGCGAGGGGCTTTCGGGCACCGGGCCCAAGGCGGGCGGGCCGCGCTACGTCGCGCGCTTTACCGAGCCGATGCGCATCGCGTCGCTTCCTGCCAACGGCCGCGAGGTGCCGAGCGAAAAGGTGCAGGCGCTGCTCGATGCCGTCACCCCCGATCTCGACCGGCGAGACACCGTCACCCTTCCGGGGCCGACGGGCGAGTCGAATCGTCTTTCGGTCGTGCCACGCGGCAAGGTGCTCTGCCTCGGCCCGTCGGTCGATGAGGCACTTGCGCAGATCGAGGCGGCGCATGCCGCGGGCTGTGCCGCTGTCGGCATTGCGCCGGGTCTGTCGGGCGAGGGCAACCTCGATGGCACGCTCGACCCGGCGGCGCTCGAGGCGCTTTCGGGCTTTGACGCCGTGGTATTGCGCGGCGGCGCGGAAACCCTGCGTCCGCTGCGTCAGGCTCTCGCCAACCGGGAAGGCAAGCGCATCCCGCTGCTCTCAGAAGAGGACTTCGCGCTGCGGCTTCAGCTTGAGCGTCACGTCTGCGTCGACACCACAGCGGCGGGTGGCAACGCCAGCCTGCTCGCCAGCGTCGGCTAAGGGCAACGGGGCCCTTTGCAAGGCTCCGACCGCCGCGCTGCCCGATTGGTCAAAGCGGGGCGTATGCGGATGAACTGAAGAAACGGCGTCGCTCTAAAGGGTGACGCCGTTTCTCTTTTGGCGCTCACAGGCTTCCAGTGTCACGGCGAAGTGTCGCCGAGCCCCGAAAAACAGGGACCGCGTTTCGCTGGATCGGGTCTAAGCTTTGTACGTCATTAGCCAGGGGAGGGGCGCATGACGATGCAGATGTCGCTCGACGACAAGTATGCGGCCGAAACCGGCCACGTGTTTCTGACCGGTGTGCAGGCGCTTGTGCGCCTGCCGATGACCCAGATGCGGCGTGACCGCGCGGCGGGGCTCAACACCGGCACATTCATCTCAGGCTATCGCGGCTCGCCGCTGGGCGGATACGACCAGCAGCTCATGGCCGCGAAAAAGCATCTCGACCCGCTCGACATCGTGTTCCAGCCGGGGGTGAACGAGGACCTCGCCGCCACCGCCGTTTGGGGCAGCCAGCAGCTCGGCCTGTCGGAAGGCGCGCGCAAGGACGGTCTTCTGGGCCTGTGGTACGGCAAGGGGCCGGGCGTCGACCGCTCGGGCGACGTGCTGAAACACGCCAACGCGGCGGGCACCTCGGCCAACGGCGGCGTGCTGGCCTTTGCGGGCGACGACCACACCTGCAAGTCTTCCTCGATCCCGCACCAGTCGGACCATGCCTTCATCTCGGCCTTGATGCCGATGCTGTATCCCAGCTCCGTGCACGAGTTCCTCGAACTGGGCCTCTTGGGCATCGCCATGTCGCGCTACTCGGGCTGTTGGGTTGGCTACAAAGTGATCTCCGAGACGGTCGAGACCTCGACCGTGGTCGATCTGGGCCAAGAGCGGCGGCAGTTCCTGCGGCCCACCGACTTCGAGATGCCCCACGGCGGGCTGAACCTGCGCTGGCCCGACGCGCCGCTTGATCAGGATGAGCGTTTGCAGGAGCACAAGGGCTTTGCTGCGCTGGCCTTCGCCCGCGCCAACCGAGTGGATCAGGTGACCATCGACACGCCCAAGGCCCGGTTTGGCATTGTTGCCTCGGGCAAGGCTTACGAGGATGTGCGTCAGGCGCTGGCCGAGATGGGCCTTGGGCCCGATGAATGGGCGGCGATCGGCCTGCGTCTCTACAAGGTGCGCATGCCGTGGCCGCTTGAGCCCGAGGGCATCAGGCATTTCTCCGAAGGGCTCGACGAGGTACTGATCGTCGAGGAACGCCGCGAGATCATCGAGAACCAGATCAAGCAGCAGCTCTTCAATTGGCGCGCCGACGTGCGGCCCCGCATCATCGGCAAACACGATGAGAAGGACCGCCCCTTCCTGTCGCTGAGCCAGGGCCTGACCGTCGGCTCCGTCGGGCGCGCCATCGCCGACCGATTGCTGCACATCGACCTGCCGGAAGGCTTGCACGACCGGATCGAGGCCGAGCTGCGCCGTCTTGAAGCGGGTCATGCCCGGGGACAGGCGCATGAGGCGCCGATCACCCGGCTGCCGCATTACTGCCCCGGCTGCCCGCACAACACCTCGACCAAAGTGCCCGAGGGCTCCAAGGCGATGGCGGGCATCGGCTGCCACTACATGGTGCAGTGGATGGACCGGAACACCGAGACCTTCACCCACATGGGCGCCGAAGGCGTGCCTTGGACCTCGATCGGCCGCTTCACCGAGGAAAAGCACCGCTTCGTCAACTTGGGCGATGGCACCTTCTTCCACTCAGGCCACCTCGCGATCCGCCAGTCGGTCGCGGCGAAGGCCAACATCACCTATAAGATCCTCTACAACGACGCCGTCGCGATGACCGGGGGCCAGAAGGTCGACGGGCCGCTCTCGCCCGAGCAGGTGACGCATCAGGTCCACCACGAGAACGTGGCCAAGATCGTGCTGCTCTCGGATCATCCCGAGAATTACGACCGCGTCGATCTCGCCCCCGGCACCGAGATCCGTCATCGCGACGATGTCGACGCGGTGATGAAGGAGCTGCGCGAGATCGAGGGCGTCACCGTTATGGTCTATGTCCAGACCTGCGCCGCCGAGCTGCGCCGCCGCCGCAAGCGTGGCAAGGCCGAGGACCCTGACATGCGGGTGCATATCGACCCGGCGGTCTGCGAAGGCTGCGGCGACTGCTCAGTGCAGTCGAACTGCATCGCGGTCGAGCCGCTGGAGACCGAACTGGGCCGCAAGCGCCAGATCAACCAGTCCGCCTGCAACAAGGACTTTTCCTGTCTCAAGGGCTTCTGCCCCAGCTTCGTCACCGTGCGTGGGGCCAAGCTGCACAAGCGCCCGGCGGCGCAAGGCCCGGATGTCTCGGGCCTGCCCGAACCGACGCTGCCCGAGATCACCCGACCGTGGAACATCGCCGTCACCGGGGTGGGGGGCACCGGCGTGCTGACCATCGGCGCACTCTTGGGCGTCGCGGCGCATATGGAGGGTCTGTCGCCGATGATCCTCGACATGGCCGGTCTCGCGCAGAAGGGCGGCGCGGTGCTGAGCCATATCCGTATCTCGACGCATGAGCGGCCCGCGACGGCGCCGCGCATCGCCACCGGGACCGCCGACCTGCTGCTTGCCGCCGATAGCGTCGTCGCGGCATCGAAGGATGGCGTGACACTGTGCGACACGAACCGCACCCACGCGGTGATGAGCACCAAGCTCTCGCCCACCTCCGACTTCGTGCGTCAACGCGACTTCGACTTCCGCTCGGCGGGCGTCATGCGCGCGGTGGAAAAGTCGGTGCGGTCGGGCGAGCATTTCCATGATTTCGCCCATGTCGCGCGGGAGCTCTGCGGCGACGAGATCGCGGTGAACATCATGATGCTGGGCTATGCTTGGCAGCAGGGCTTCATCCCGGTGGGCCGCGAAGCGATCGCCGAGGCGGTGCGCCTTAACGGTGTGGCGGTGCAGTCCAACCTCGATGCTTTCGACTGGGGCCGCGTCATGGCCGCGGAGCCCGCGCGGGTCATCGCCGAGATGGGCGAGGCCGACGCGCCGCCGCATTTGCCGCAGGCGAGCATGTCGCTCGATCAGCTCGTGGCGCATCGCACCGGCCACCTGACCGACTATCAGGATGCCAAGCTCGCCCGCCGCTATACCGACCGTTTGGCCCGGATGCGTGCGGTGGTGAACGGTAGCGCGCAGGGCGACAGGATCATTCGCGCGGTCGCGCAGAACTACGCCAAGCTGCTGTCTTACAAGGACGAATACGAGGTAGCGCGGCTGTTCACCCGGCCCGAGTTCGCAGACAACCTGAAAAAACAGTTCGACGGCGATTACCGCATCGCCTTCAACCTCGCGCCGCCGGGCCTGCCGGGTACGGACGGCGAAGGCCGCCCGAAAAAGCGTGAGTTCGGGCCGTGGATGCTCAAGGCGTTCAAGCTACTGGCGCAGGGCAAGCGCCTGCGCGGTACGGCGTTTGACGTCTTCGGCCGCACCGAGGAGCGCCGCGCCGAGCGGGCGTTGATCGACGCTTTTGAGGCGGACATGGACCTCGCGCTGGAGCGGCTGGGGCGGGGGCACGACGCCGAAATCCTCAAGCTTCTGGAACTGCCCGACCAGATCCGCGGCTTCGGGCCGGTGAAGCTGGCGGCGATGGAGCAGGCGGCGCCGATCCGCGACGCGCTCCGCGCCGCGATCGAGAACGACACGCCGCACCAAGTGGCGGCGGAATAGGGAGAGTGCGATGTTCGATCACGCGATGAGGTTCGATCTGGGCGAGGATGGCGACAGCTTGCGCGAGACGGTGCACCGCTGGGCGCAGGAGCGCGTGAAGCCGCGCGCCGCCGAGATCGACAAATCCAACCTTTTCCCCGCCGATCTGTGGCGCGAGATGGGCGACCTTGGGCTCTTGGGCATCACCGTGCCCGAAGAGTATGGCGGCGCGGGCATGGGCTATCTCGCCCATGTCGTCGCGGTCGAGGAGATCGCGCGGGCCTCTGCCTCCGTGGCGCTGAGCTACGGCGCGCACTCCAACCTCTGCGTCAATCAGATCCGGCTCAACGGCAACGATGCGCAGAAGGCGAAATATCTGCCCAAGCTGGTCTCGGGCGAGCATGTCGGCGCGCTCGCCATGTCCGAGGCGGGGGCGGGCTCCGACGTGGTGTCGATGAGCCTGCGCGCCGACAAGGTCGACGGCGGCTGGAAGCTCAATGGCACCAAGTACTGGATCACTAACGGCCCCGACGCCGAAACATTGGTGGTCTATGCCAAGACCGACCCGGAAGCCGGCTCCAAGGGCATCACGGCCTTCATCATCGAGCGCGACATGGCGGGCTTCTCGACCTCGGAGCACTTCGACAAGCTTGGCATGCGCGGCTCGAACACCGCCGAGCTGGTGTTCGAGAATGTCGAGGTGCCGGACGAGAACGTGTTGGGCGAGGTCGGCGGCGGTGTGCGCGTGTTGATGTCGGGGCTCGATTACGAGCGCGTGGTGCTTTCGGGCATTGGCACCGGCATCATGGCGGCCTGCCTCGATGAGATCATGCCCTACCTCGCCGAGCGCAAGCAGTTCGGCAAGCCGATCGGGGACTTCCAACTGATGCAGGGCAAGGTGGCCGACATCTACACCAAGCTCGGCTCGGCGCGCGCTTATGTCTATGCCGTGGCCCGCGCCTGCGACGAGGGCCGGGTGACCCGCGCCGACGCCGCGGCCTGCGTGCTCTACGCCTCAGAGGAGGCGATGGTGGTCGCGCATCAGGCAGTGCAGGCGATGGGAGGCACCGGCTTCATGAACGAAAGCGCGGTGGCCCGGATCTTCCGCGACGCCAAGCTGATGGAGATCGGCGCGGGCACCTCCGAGATCCGCCGCATGCTGATCGGGCGCGAGCTGATGGCGAAGGTGCGCTGATGGCGGTGCTGCGCTCCGCCGTCCCGGCGTCATCCGAAGCCTTCCGCGAGAACCGCGCTGCACAGCTCGCCTCGATGGAGATCGTGCGCGAGGCCGTCGAGACCGCACGCGCAGGCGGCGGCGCGAAGGCCAGTGATCGGCACGTTTCGCGTGGCAAGCTCTTGCCGCGTGACCGCGTCACCCGGCTTCTCGATCCGGGCAGCCCGTTTCTGGAGGTCGGCGCTACGGCGGCGC
Source organism: uncultured Limimaricola sp. (assembly GCF_964022235.1). Lineage (NCBI taxonomy): Bacteria > Pseudomonadati > Pseudomonadota > Alphaproteobacteria > Rhodobacterales > Paracoccaceae > Limimaricola > uncultured Limimaricola sp. Next base: position 409,026 of record NZ_CAXHZL010000001.1, read on the forward strand.
ATGGCCTCTATGACGGCGCGGCCCCCGGTGCCGGGTTGGTTGCGGGCATCGGCCGCGTCGAGGGCCAGGAGGTCATGGTGCTGTGCAACGACGCCACCGTGAAGGGCGGCACCTACTACCCGATGACCGTGAAGAAGCACCTGCGCGCGCAGGAGATCGCCGAGGCGAACCACCTGCCTTGCGTCTATCTGGTCGACTCCGGTGGCGCGAACCTGCCCAACCAGGACGAGGTCTTTCCAGACCGAGACCATTTCGGGCGGATCTTCTACAATCAGGCCCGCATGAGCGCGAAGGGCATCGCGCAGATCGCCGTGGTGATGGGCTCCTGCACGGCGGGCGGTGCCTATGTACCGGCCATGTCGGACGTGACCATCATCGTGAAGGAGCAAGGCACGATCTTTCTCGCCGGACCGCCGCTGGTGAAGGCCGCGACGGGCGAGGTCGTCTCGGCCGAGGATCTCGGCGGCGGCGACGTGCACACGCGACTGTCGGGCGTGGCCGACTACCTCGCCGACAACGACGCCCATGCGCTGGCGCTGGCACGGCAGGCGGTGGCGGGGCTGAACCGACGCAAGCCCGAGAGCGTGGTGATGCAGGCGGTCGAGGAGCCGCTCTTTGATCCCGAAGAAATTCTCGGCGTCGTCCCCGCCGATCCGCGCAAGCCCTACGACATCCGCGAGCTGCTGGCCCGCGTGCTCGACGGCTCGCGCCTCGACGAGTTCAAGCCGCGCTATGGCGAGACGCTGGTCACGGGGTTCGGCCACATCATGGGCATGCCGGTGGGCATCATCGCCAACAACGGCGTGCTGTTCTCCGAGGCCGCGCTCAAGGGCGCGCATTTCGTCGAGCTGTGTTCACAGCGCAAGATCCCGCTGGTGTTCCTGCAGAACATCACCGGCTTCATGGTGGGCCGCAAATACGAGGCGGGCGGCATCGCCAAGGACGGGGCGAAACTCGTGACGGCGGTGGCCAGCACGGAAGTGCCTAAGGTCACGATGATCGTCGGAGGCTCTTATGGCGCGGGCAATTACGGCATGTGCGGTCGCGCTTATTCACCGCGGTTCCTGTGGACCTGGCCCGCCAGTCGGATCGGCGTGATGGGCGGCGAGCAGGCAGCCGGCGTCATGGCGCAGGTGCGCGGCGAGGCGCTGGCGCGGCAAGGCACCCCGTGGAACGAGGAAGAGGAATGGGCCTTCAAGCAGCCATTGCGCGAGAAGTTCGAGGAGCAGGCGCATCCCCTCTACGCCTCGGCTCGGCTCTGGGACGACGGCATCGTCGATCCGCGCCGCACCCGAGAGGTGCTGGCGCTGTCGCTTTCGGCGGCACTCAACGCGCCCATTCCAGACACGCGCTTCGGCGTGTTCAGGATGTGAGACGCGCATGGTGACGATGGAGGAGTTGAAAGTCCGGCACCCGGATCTCGTGAGCTTCCGCTTCGGCGACGGGCCAGAGCTTTGCGCCGAGCTGATCGCGCTGGTGCGCTCGGGGGCGAAAACGGCGACCTGCGGCGCGCTGCGCGATTTCGAGGCGGGCGAGCCGATGCCTATCATCGGTCGCCGCGACGTGGCGCTGAACTGGGATGGCAGCCCGGCGCTGATGATCGAGACAGTGGAGGTGACGCAGCGCCGCTTTTGCGACATGGACGCTGATTTCGCGCTGGCCGAAGGCGAGAACGAAACGCTGGACGGCTGGCGCGCGGACCACCGTCGCTACTTCGAGCGCAACGGAGGCTGGGAGCCGGAGATGATGCTGGTCTGCGAGAGATTCCGGCTGGTGGAGGATTTCGCCTGATGTTCGACAAGATACTGATCGCGAACCGCGGCGAGATCGCCGCACGGGTCATCGCCACCGCCCGCCGCATGGGGCTCAAGACCGTTGCCGTGCATTCCGACGCGGATGCGGATGCGGTGCATGTAAAGCTTGCCGACGAGGCGGTGCGCATCGGCCCGGCGCCGGTGGGCGAGAGCTATCTCAGGGCAGAGGCCATCATCGACGCTGCGAAGCGGACCGGTGCGGGGGCGATCCATCCGGGCTACGGTTTCCTGTCCGAGAACCCCGACTTCGTCGAGGCGGTCGAGGCGGCTGGCCTGGTCTTCGTCGGCCCGCCTGCCAGCGCGATCCGCGCCATGGGCCTCAAAGACGCCGCGAAGGCGCGGATGGAAGAGGCTGGCGTGCCGGTGGTGCCCGGCTATCACGGCGAGGGGCAGGACGCGTCGATGTTGGCCATGGAGGCCGGGCGCATCGGGTACCCGGTTTTGATCAAGGCCCGCGCTGGCGGCGGCGGCAAGGGCATGCGGCTTGTGGAGCGAGCCGAGGACTTCGCCGATGCGCTGGAGGGTGCGCAGGCCGAGGGCAAGGCGAGCTTCGGCGATGCCGCCGTGCTGGTCGAGAAATACGTGACTGCGCCGCGCCACGTCGAGATCCAGGTCTTCGCTGACAGCCATGGCAATGTCGTGCATCTGTTCGAGCGCGACTGTTCGCTGCAACGCCGCCATCAGAAAGTGATCGAGGAAGCCCCCGCACCGGGCATGCCCGAGCATGTGCGCGCCGCGATGGGCGCGGCGGCGGTCGAGGCGGCGCGCGCCATCGGCTATGTCGGTGCGGGCACGATCGAATTCATCGCCGATGGCTCCGAGGGGCTGCGCGAGGACGGGTTCTGGTTCATGGAGATGAACACGCGGCTGCAGGTCGAGCATCCGGTGACCGAGGCGATCACCGGGCTCGATCTGGTCGAATGGCAAATCCGGGTCGCGCGCGGCGAGACCCTGCCGCTGAGGCAGGAAGAACTGCGGATCGACGGCCATGCGGTCGAGGCGCGGCTCTATGCCGAGGACGCCGAGCGTGGGTTTCTGCCTGCCACCGGGCGGCTGGAGCGGCTGCGCTTTCCCGAGGCCGCGCGGTTCGAGCGTGGCGCGTTGCGCGTCGACGCGGGGGTTGTTGAGGGCGACGCCATCACCCCGCATTACGACCCGATGATCGCCAAGGTCATCGCGCATGGTGCAACGCGGGCCGAGGCGCTGTCGCGGCTTGTGACGGCGCTCGAGGCGACGCAGGTCGGCGGTACGGTCACGAACTTGGGCTTTCTCTCCCGACTGTTGCGCCATGAGGGGTTTGCGGCGGGTGAGGTCGACACTGGCCTCATCGGCCGCAATCTTGAAGCGCTGACCGCCAGAACCGAGATGCCCGAGCATGTGCCGGTGCTCGCCGCGCTGACCGCCGCCGGGCTGGACCACGCGCCCGAAGGCGACGGGCCTTGGGACACACTGCGCGGCTTTCGGCACTGGGGACCGTCAGAAGTGCATGTCGTGTTGGAGCATGAGGGCGAGGCATTGGAGGTGGCGCTTTTGCGCGAAGGGCCGGGGAGCTGGCACCGCGAGGGGACCGAGATAACCGTTTCACGTGACACGCGCGGGCTCGCCGTCACCGTGGCGGGTCGACGATTTCGTGCCGAGGCGGCAAGGCACGGACAGCATGTCACCGTTTGGGACGCGGGCCGGGCCTATTCCTTCTCCATTCCCGACCCGCTTGCGGCGGCGGATGCTGCAGGGGCAGGGGGCGACGCCATTGCAGCACCGATGCCGGGCCTCGTGAAGCGGATGCGCGCCGAGTCCGGACAAAGGGTGGTTAAGGGCCAGCCGCTCGCCATTCTCGAAGCGATGAAGATGGAGCACACCCTCACCGCGCCACGCGACGGCGTGGTGGCCGAGGTGCTCGCATCCGAGGGATCGCAGGTCTCCGACGGCGATCTGCTTCTGACGTTGGAGCCGACGGATGACTGAGCGCGTCGAGATCGTCGAGGTCGGGCCGCGCGACGGGCTTCAGAACGAGGCTCTGATCATACCCGCCGCCGACAAGATCGCGCTGGTCGACCGGCTTTCGGCTTGTGGCTTTCGACGCATCGAGGTGACGAGCTTCGTGAACCCCAAGCGTGTGCCACAGATGGCCGACGCCGCCGAAGTGTTGGCGGGCATCCACCGCGATTCAAGGGTCCGATACGCAGCGCTGGCCCCGAACCTGCGTGGCTTCGAGGCGGCTCGCGACGCCAAGGCGCAAGAGGTCGCGGTCTTCGCCTCGGCCTCCGAAGGCTTCAGTCAGGCCAACATCGGCTGCTCCATTGCCGAAAGCATGGAGCGTTTCGCGCCAGTCATGCAGGCGGCGAAGGCCGCTGGTCTGCCGGTGCGGGGCTATGTGTCCTGCGTCACCCATTGCCCCTATGACGGCAGGATCGCGCCGGAGGCCGTGGCCGATGTCGCGCTGCGGCTGCTCGAGATGGGCTGCTACGAGATCTCCTTGGGCGAGACGCTGGGTCGGGCGCTGCCCGAGGACACCGACGCGATGCTCGGCGCGGTGCTGGCGCGCCTGCCTGTCGAAAAGCTTGCGGGGCATTTTCATGACACCTCTGGCCGCGCGCTCGACAATGTAGGCCTCTGTCTCGATCGAGGTCTTCGGGTGTTCGACGCCAGCATCGGCGGATTGGGCGGTTGCCCCTTCGCGCCGGGTGCTGCGGGCAACGTCGCGACCGAGGCGCTGGCGCTGATGCTGGCGGACCGAGGCATCGAGACCGGCCTCGACCGCAAGAGGCTCGCCGAGGCGGCGGCCTATGCAAAGGGGCTGAGAACATGAGCTACGAGACGCTGAAGCTCGCTACCGATGATCGCGGCGTCCTCACGGTCACGCTCAACGCGCCCGAGCGGCGCAACGCGCTCTCTGCGCGGATGATGGATGAGCTGACGGCCCTGTCGCGGGCCGAAGGGGCCGAGGCTCGCGCCGTGGTGCTGCGCGGCGCGGGCGAGGTGTTCTGCGCGGGCGGCGATCTCACATGGATGCAGGCGCAGATCCGGGCCGACCGCGAAGGGCGGCGGGTGGAGGCGCGGCGTCTGGCCGGAATGCTGGACGCGCTCAACACCATGCCCAGCCCGCTGATCGGGCGGGTGCATGGCGGCGCGTATGGCGGCGGCGTCGGCATGGCCTGCATCTGCGACGTAGTGGTGGCCGCCGACACGACCCGTTTCGGCTTTACCGAGACGAGGCTCGGTATCATCCCGGCGACGATCTCGCCTTACGTGCTCGCCCGCATGGGCGAGGGGCGGGCGCGGCAGGTCTTCATGTCGGCGCGCATCTTCGGTGCGGACGAGGCGGTGCGGCTCGGGATCGCGACCCAAGCGGTGCCCGAAGCCGATCTCGACGCCGCCGTTGAGGCCGAGATCGCGCCCTACCTCAAGATCGCGCGCGGTGCCGCGGCGCGGGCCAAGGCGTTGGCTCGCAGCCTCGGCCCGCGCATCGACGAAGCGGTGATCGAGGCCACGATCGACCGGTTGGTCGAGGCGTGGGAAAGCCCGGAGGCCGAGGAGGGGATCGCGGCCTTTCTGGAGAAGCGTCCGGCACGCTGGGCATGAAGGGCGCGCCCATTGACGCCACCCCCGCCGGGCGAGAGGATCGCGGCCGGGGATGGGGCGCGATGGACGAGACGATCACACTAGACGAGACCGACCGTCGGCTGCTTCGGCTGTTGCAGGCCGAGCCGGATCTGACACTGCGCGAGGTCGGCGAGCGGCTCGGTCTGTCGCACACCCCTTGCTGGCGCAGGCTCACGCGGATGCGTGAAGCGGGGGTGATCGAGGAGCGGCGCCATATCGTCGACCCGGTCGCGGCGGGCTTCGACATCACCGTGTTCTGTGCCGTGCGCATGAACGGCCACAGCCGCGCGCATCTCGAAGAGTTCGAGGCGGCGGTGGCGGGCATCGCCGAGGTGGTGCAGTGCTACTCGGTCTCGGGCGATCATGACTACCTTCTACGGGTGCTGGCCCGCTCGATCCGGCATTACGAGAGCACGGTAAAGAACGCGTTGGTGCAGCTGCCGCACGTGTTGTCGATCTCCACCAGCGTCACGCTGCGCGAGATCAAGAACACCACCGACGTGCCGCTCTAGGCGTTCCGGCCCCAAGACAAGGCACCGGGACCCCGACGCGCAGGAACCCCGTCCGTGCGGTTGCGGTTGAGCGGCGAAGGAGAGCCGCATGATCGAGACCCGTCCCCGCCCCGAAGATGAAACCGGGGCCGTGGCCTCCAACACCGTGCCGATCCGCGACCTCGGCGTGATCGGCGATCGCCGCTCGGCCGCCGTGCTCGACCGGATGGGCCGCATCCTGTGGTATTGTCCCTGCCGCTTTGACGGGCCGAGCCTGTTTGCGGGACTGCTCGACCCCGAGGGCGGTGAATGGCGCGTCGAGATGGCCGGGGCCAAACCGGGGCCACGGGGATATATCGACGGCAGCAGCATTCTGGAAACGACGCTCGCCTCGTCCGACGGCGATCTGGTACTGCGCGACTGGATGACCTCCGGCCCTCAGGCCCCGACGGGTGTGCTGGTACGCGAGATCGACGCCGCCCCTGCGCCCGTGCGCCTCGTGCTCGATCCGCGTCCCGACTATGGCCGCCGCAGCCCGACCTTGGCCGTCGAGGCCGAAACCGTGATGATCGAAGGCATGGCGCTGCACGGCTCGCACCAGCTGTCATTCGATGGCGACACGGTGGTCATGGAGATCCCCGAGGGCGAGGCGGGCTGGATGGTGCTGTCGGACGGGCCGTTGGCACGCCCGGATCGGGCCACGCTCGACAACTGGCGCGGCCACACTCTGGGGCATTGGGAGGGGCTGGATGCGGCGTTGGACTACACCGGCGTCTTCGCCGACGAGATCGCCCAGTCGCTCCGGGCGATCCGCCTGTGTACTCATGAGGAAAGCGGTGCCACCGTCGCCGCCATCACCACCTCGCTGCCGGAAGTGCCGGGAGGCACTCGCAACTGGGACTACCGCTATGTCTGGCTGCGCGACGCGGGCATGATCGTCTCGGCCCTGCTGAGGCTCTATGGAAGGGACCGCGAGGGCGAGGCCTATCTACGCTTCATCTGCCGCTGCACGGGCACGTCCGAGCATTACCCGATGGCGGTTTTCACCGATCTCGATTGCGAGACCGCCCCGCGCGAGACCGAACTGCCGTTCGAAGGCTGGCGCGGCGCACGGCCCGTGCGCATTGGCAATGGAGCGGCGGACCAGCTCCAACTCGATGCCTATGCCAACGTGGTTCTGGCGGCGAAGCTGCTATACCGCGAGGGCAGCTCTGACAGCCGGGCGCATTGGGACGTGGTGCAGGACATCTGCGGTTTTCTCTGTGCGAACTGGCAGGAGCCCGATCATGGTATCTGGGAGGAGACGCCGCCCAGACATTATATTTCGGGCAAGGTCGTCGCCGCCTGCGCGCTGGAGTCGGCGGCCGACTATGGCGATGAGGCCGAGGCCGCGCGCTGGCGCGACGCGGCGGCCGAGATCCGCGACTGGATCGCCAGCAACGGGCTGACCTCCGGTGGCGCCTATGCCGTCTATCGCGGTTCCGAAGAGGTAGACGTTACCGCGGCCCTGTTCCCGGTCTGGAACTACTGCGCCGCCGATACGCCCGAGATGCTCGCCACCATGGGGGCGCTGGAGCGCGACTGGAGCCCCGACGGGCTGCTCTATCACCGCCGTCTCGAATGCGTCGATGGCCACGATGAGGGGGTCTTCCTCGCCGCCGGGTTCTGGGTCGCGCAATACTGGGTGATGCGCGGTGATCTGGAGCGCGCGCGGGCGATCATCGAGGCCGGGATCGCGCAGGGTAACGACTTGGGGTTGCTCTCGGAGGAGGCCAACCCGCGCTCCGGCGCGATGCTGGGCAACATCCCACAGGCCTTTGCCCACGCTGGTCTGATCGGTGCGGTCTTCGATCTCAATACCGCGTTGGAGGAGCGCGATGACACCGCATCAGAAGCGTATGACGAGGTCGGATCGAACGGCTGAGGCTTTCGCGTGTTGTGTCCCCGACAGATGCCACCTTTACGCGGAGACCAGCGATGACTTCGACCAGCGACTATGTCTACGACCATGTTCACGCCAGCACCTTGCACAAGGATATGGGCTTTCGTCCCGGTACGCCGGGGCCGGGCGATCGGTTGCCCGTGTTCGACCTGCCCGCCGCCACTGGTGGGCATATCCGCAGCCATGCGATCACCGGCAACAAGCCGCTGCTGCTCGTCACCGGCTCCTACACTTGTCCGATGACGGCGGCCTCGAACCCGGCCTTGAAGCGGTTGCATCGCCGCTACGGCGGACAGATCGTTTTCGTGATGCTGCATGTACGCGAGGCGCATCCCGGCGAGCGGTTCGATCAGCCGCATGACATGGAGACCAAGATCCGCAACGCCGGCATCCTCAAGAAGCGCGACAACCTGCCATGGGCCGTGGCGGTGGACGACACCCATGGCACGCTGCACCGCCACCTTGACGAGAAGCCCAACGCCGTCTGGCTTACCGACCGCGAAGGCACCATCGTCTATCGCGGCCTCTGGGCAGGTGATAACGAAGCGTTGGGCAACGCGCTGGAGGCGGTCTCCAAGGGGCGTCTGCCAAAAAAGCGTGAAAGCACGTCGCGCCTCAAGCCGATGGCGGCGGGCATCGGCATGATGCGTGAGGTCACGCAGCGTTCAGGAAAGCGCGCCGAAGCGGACCTGTGGAAAGCCGCGCCGCCGGTAGCCGCGCTGGCCCGCATCGCCGACCTCTACAAGCCGCTGCCGCCGCATTGGCGCACGGCCGCCGCCGCCGCGACCATCGGGCTGGGGGCCACGGCGCTGATCGGTGCGCTGTCGTCGATGCGAAAGCCCGCACGCAAGAGGTGAAATACTTGTCACTTCCGAGGCTTGGCCGCCACCGCGCCTGATCGGTGGCGGCGGGCCTGCCAACCTCCCTCTCACCTCACGAGCCACTGCTGCGAGCCTTGGTCTGAAGGGGGAGGAAGACCTGGAACGACACGCGGTCTCGCGGCCATGGACATCCTATTGAGCTCTACAGTGCCCGCATATGCCGGTGTTGGCCCCGCCTATGTATATGGCGAGACCTGCTTGCTCAAAACCTATGCGAGTCGATCGTACGAGGCGTTGATGCTCGGCCTCGAATACGCGACGGTCGGTCGCATGGAAATCGACGGCGAAACGAACATTGCGATCGAGAAGGACACTCAGTTCACACCCGACGTCGCGATCGAGACCTAAAGCCCACTCGCCGTCGCGGTGGACCTTGTGCCTTTTGTCACGATGCGGCGGGTGCTCAGGCGCATGCGCATCTGCCTGATCGTGACCGGGTCGGGCTCCGCGGCGCTGGCAGGAAGCCTGTGGGCGATCTGGCGGCGCCATGTCGGACCCGGTAAGATGCAAAGCTTCGAGATCCTGCTCGACATGCTGCTCGACATGCTGCCAGGGGTGGTGATCTGCGGCATGGGCGCGATCTCAGGTGCGGCCTTCGGCGTGGTCCTGAAGCTGCTGGCGCAGTCCGACCTGCAAAGCCTCATGAATCAGGCGGGGGGACTGAGCCGCTGCCGATCCTGTTGCGGCTGCTCGATGTCGACCACTGGCTATTGAGGCTTGGTGTATTTTTCATCCCCATGGTCTGCTTCTTTTCAACCGGTATCGTCGGGTGGCTGAGGGCGCGCCGTACTCTGAGGCGGAAGCTTGCCGAGGCGGGGTGGCGCTTTATCTCGCGCCATGCATGATGCCGCCCCGGAGGGGCAGGGCGTCGCTGTCCTGTAACATGGGCCTGTCAGGGTCCGGGGCATGAACCAAAGGGGCACCACATGAAGATCGCGATCCTCGGCGGCGACGGTTTCGTCGGCTGGCCGACCTGCCTACACCTGTCCGAACAGGGCCACGAGATCCACATCGTCGACAACCTCAGCCGCCGCTGGATCGACACCGAGCTGGGCGTGCAGTCGCTCACGCCGATGGATTCGATTCAGGAGCGCTGCCGTATCTGGCACGAGGTGACCGGCCGCCGCCTGCGGTTTCACCTGATCGACCTCGCCAAGGAGTACGAGCGGCTGAAAACTTGGCTCGCCGAGGAAAAGCCCGACGCCGTGATCCATTTCGCCGAGCAGCGCGCCGCGCCCTATTCCATGAAGTCCGACCGGCACAAGGTCTACACCGTCAACAACAACACCAACGCCACGCACAACCTGCTGGCCGCGCTGGTGGAGACGGGCATCGACGCGCATCTCGTGCATCTCGGGACCATGGGCGTCTACGGATACTCCTCCGTCGGAGCAGCGATCCCCGAGGGCTATCTCGACGTCGAGATCGAGACGTTGTCGGGCGAGAAGGCGCATCAGGAGATCCTGTACCCGACCAAGCCCGGCTCGGTCTATCACATGACCAAGAGCCTCGATCAGATCCTGTTTCAGTTCTATGCCCAGAACGACGGGCTTCGGATCACCGATCTGCATCAGGGCATCGTCTGGGGCACCCACACCGACCAGACCCGTCGCCACGAGCAGCTCATCAACCGCTTCGACTATGACGGCGATTATGGTACCGTGCTGAACCGGTTTCTGATCCAAGCGGCGATCGGCCACCCGCTCACGGTGCATGGCACCGGTGGGCAGACACGGGCCTTCATCCACATTCAGGACTCGGTGCGCTGCATCGAACTGGCGCTGGGCGACGCGCCAAAATCGGGCGAGCGGGTGCGCATCTTCAACCAGATGACCGAGACGCATCGGGTGCGCGATCTGGCCGAGATGGTGGCCCGAAAGACCGGGGCAGAGGTTTCCTACCTGCCCAACCCGCGCAAGGAAGCCGAAGAGAACGACCTCGTGGTCAGAAACGACAAGTTCCTGGAACTGGGCCTGAACCCGACGACGCTTCAGGGGGGTCTCTTGGACGAGGTGGTCGAGGTGGCGAAGAAATACGCGCACCGCATCGACCGTAGCCGTGTCCCCGCTGTCTCTGCTTGGACCCGCGATCTGGGCTCGCGCGTGGAGTGCGACCCTGAGGGCCGGGCGCTGCGCTCCGCCTCGTGAGCGAAGGTCTGAGACCCGAAGGCTCGGCAGGCAGCCGCCGGGCCTTTGTCACGCTGGTCACCAACGCCGATTTCGCGTTGGGGGCCCGCGCTTTGGTCCGCTCTTTACGGCTGAGTGGCACGCGTGCCGATCTGGTGGTGCTACATACCGGAGGGGTGAATGAGGCCGATCTCGCGCCGCTGCGCACACTTGGCGCGCGTCTGGTGGAGACCGACCTGCTGCCGACAAGCGCGAGCTTCAACACGGCCCATGCCCGCGCGGCGCTGCACGGGGCCGCACCCTTCACCAAGGGAGAAAAACCCGCCTTCCACACGCCGCTCGACAACTTTGCCAAGCTGCGGCTGTGGCAACTCACCGAATATGATCGCGTCGTGTTCCTCGATGCCGACACGTTGGTGCTGCGCTCGATCGACAGGCTGTTCGACTACCCCGAGTTCTGCGCCGCACCGAATGTCTACGAGGGGTTGGGCGATTTTCACCGCATGAACTCCGGCGTGTTCACCGCGCGGCCCGATGCGGCGACATTCGACGCGATGCTGGCGCGGCTCGATGCGCCGGGAGCGTTCTGGCGGCGCACGGACCAGACCTTCCTGCAAGAGTGGTTTCCCGACTGGCACGGGCTGCCGGTGACCTACAACACGCTGCAATACGTCTGGCTGAACCTGCCGGAGCTGTGGAGTTGGGAGCAGGTGAAGGTGCTGCACTTCCAATATGAGAAGCCGTGGCAGGAACATGCGAAGACCCGATCCTTGCGAGTGCTGATCGATCTGTGGCGCGCCTATGCGGGTGACGGCCCCGTGCCCGATCTCGCGGATCTGCCGGGGCCGGTTTGAGGGTCGCGCTTTCCGGGGCCTCGGGGCTGGTGGGGCGATTTTTGCTGGGCGGGCTGCGGGCAGGCGGGCATGAGGTCGTGGCACTGGGGCGGCGCGAGGTGCCGGGTGCGGAGTGGCGGAGCTGGCGACTGGGCGAGGCCGCGCCGCTCGCGGGATGCGATGCCTTGGTTCACGCCGCGTTTTCCCATGCGCCGGGGCGCTATCGCGGCGGCGAAGGGGACGACCCGGCAGGGTTCTTGAGGTTGAACCGCGACGGCTCATTGCGGCTGTTCGAAGAGGCGCGCGCGGCGGGGCTGTCGCGCGCGGTGTTCCTGTCCTCGCGCGCGGTCTATGGCGATTACCCCACCGGGATGGAGCTGGCCGAGGATCTCGCCCCGCGCCCCGACACGCTCTATGGCGAGATGAAATGGGCGGTAGAGCAGGGGCTGGCAGCGCTGGCCGGTTCGGGCTTTGCCACCGCGAGCCTGCGCGCGACAGGGGTCTATGGGCCGGGGCCGGATCACAAATGGCGCGAGCTGTTCGAGGCCTTCGCGGCGGGCGAGGAGATCGCGCCGCGCGTGGCGACGGAGTTGCACGGCGACGATCTCGCGGCAGCGGCGGCGCTGTTGCTGGAGGCGCCCGAGGCGGTGCTGGCCGCGCGCAGTTTCAATGCGTCGGACATCACCCTCGACCGGCGCGACCTGCTGGAGCGGGTGGCCCGGATCACCGGGCAGGGCGGCGCACTGCCCGACCGGGCCGATGCCGCCCATGTCAGCGCCATGCGCTGCGACAGGCTGGCGGCAATTGGCTGGCGGCCACGCGGCATCGAAGGGCTCGATGCCGCGCTGCGTGCGATGCTCTAGCTTGCGGCGGGGCCGGTCAGGCGGTTGACGTGGCCCATCTTGCGGCCCGGGCGCGCCTCGGCCTTGCCGTAGAGGTGGATCGCCGACTGGGTGCCTGCGATCTGCGGAAGACGGTCGATGTCGTCTCCGATCAGGTTCTCCATCACCACGTCCGAATGCCGCGCGCCGTCTCCCAGCGGCCAGCCTGCCACGGCGCGGATATGCTGTTCGAACTGGTCGATCAGGCAGCCGTCCTGCGTCCAGTGGCCTGAGTTGTGCACGCGCGGCGCGATCTCGTTGACGACGAGGCCGGAGGCGGTGACGAACAACTCCACCCCCATGACGCCGACATAGTCGAGCGCGGTCAGGATGCGCGCCGCCAGCAGCACCGCATCGGTGCGCTGCGAGGCCGAAAGCCGCGCGGGCACGGCGGTCTCGCGCAGGATGCCATCCTCATGGCGGTTTTCACCCGGATCAAAGCAGGCGACCGCACCGTCGATCCCGCGCGCGCCGATGACGCTGACCTCGTGCGTAAAGTCGACAAAGCCTTCGAGGATCGCAGGCGCGCCGTTCATGTCGGCGAGGGCTGCGGCGGCCTCATCGGGGGCCATGATCCGCGCCTGACCCTTACCATCATAGCCAAAGCGACGGGTCTTGAGGATCGCCGGGGTACCGATCAGCTCCAGCGCCGCTTCCAAGCTGGCCGCGTTGTCCACGGCCGCGAAAGGCGCGGTGGTGAGGCCAAGGCCCTGCAGGAAGGACTTCTCGTCGATCCGGTCCTGACTCACGGCGAGAGCGCGGCGGCTGGGACGGATCGGCACTATGGATTCGATCAGGTCGAGCGAGGCGGCGGGCACGTTCTCAAACTCATAGGTGACGACATCGACGGCTCCGGCGAAGGCTCGGAGCGCCGCCTCGTCGTCCCACGCGGCGGTGGTCGACGCCGCGCAGACCTCGGCCGCAGGGCCGTCGGGCGCGGGGTCGTAGACGTGACATTTCAGCCCGAGACGCGAGGCCGCGATGGCGAGCATCCGGCCAAGCTGGCCGCCGCCAAGGATGCCGATGGTCTGGCCGGGGGCAAGCGCGTCAGTCATCGGAAGGCTCCTCGGGGATCGAGGCCGAGAGGGCGGCGCGCCAGTTGTCGAGACGCTGCGCGAGCGCGTCGTCCTGCAGCGCGAGGATGCCTGCGGCCATCAGGCCCGCGTTGGCGGCCCCCGCCGATCCGATCGCCATGGTGGCGACGGGAAAGCCGCGCGGCATCTGCAGTATGGAATAAAGCGAATCGACGCCCGAGAGTGCACGGGTCTGTACCGGTACGCCAATCACCGGCACGCGGGTCTTCGAGGCCATCATGCCCGGAAGATGCGCGGCACCGCCGGCCCCTGCGATGATCACCTGAAGACCGCGGTCCACGGCCCCCTTGCCATAGTCCCAAAGCCGGTCCGGCGTGCGGTGCGCCGAGACAATCTTGGTCTCATAGGCCACGCCCAGCTCGTCGAGCATGGCTGCGGCCTCGCGCATCGTCGCCCAGTCCGACTGGCTGCCCATGATGATGCCGACCTTCACGCCCATGGCCCTCGTCCTTTGTTTGGATGCGGGCGGGACTACACCGGCGGCGGGGGTGGCGCAACGGCAAGCGCGGTCGGGACAGGGCCGGGCGCGTGTCTCAGGCGATGATGTCGGGCAGGATCCGGTCTTCGATGCGGGCGATCTTGTCCTTCAGCTGCAGCTTTTGTTTCTTGAGCCTGCGCAGCCGCAGCATGTCCGCGCCGCCGCGCTCCTCAAGCGCGTGGATCGCTTCATCGAGGTCGCGGTGCTCGCTCTTGAGCACCTCGAGCTCCACCCGGAGCACCTCGATCTCTTCCATCTTCGCCGACTTGTTCATGCAGCTGCCCCAAGTATTTGGCTCATCATAGAAGCTGCGCCACGCGACGCCTAGCCCCGCCACTTGCAAGGCGGAATTCCGCCTCCCATATTGAGGGTCAGGCGGCTGCCGATTGCCGGGGCCGCTGACGGACGGTCGCTTGGCTTGAGGACATGTCGCATGACGAAGCTCACATTGGGGACACATCCCTTCCTTCTTGGGTTCGAACAGCTCGAACGGCTGGTCGAACGCACCGCGAAGGCGTCGGGAGACGGCTATCCGCCTTACAATATCGAGCAGACCTCGGACCGCTCCTATCGGATCACGCTTGCCGTGGCCGGGTTTGCCGAAGCCGACCTGTCGATCACCGTGGAAGACAGCCAGCTCGTGGTGCGCGGACGCCAGTCCGACGCAGGCTCCGAGCGGGTCTTCTTGCACCGCGGCATTGCCGCGCGCCAGTTCCAGCGCAGCTTCGTGCTCGCGGATGGCGTCGAGGTGGGTGGCGCGGTCATGGAGAACGGCCTTTTGCACATCGACCTGTCCCGTCAGCCCGCCGACAGCGTTGTGCAGACGATACGCATCAAGAGGAGTGGAAAATGAACACCCAATTCCGCCATCACAAACTTTCAGCCGATGACGAAAGCAAGCTCGTCTACGTCAAGCAGGTCTGCGTTGCCGACCTTCCCGAAGAAGTGCGTGAGCAGGCCGACGGCCTTGATACGCTGTTTGCCGTGCACGACAGCGACGGCCAGCAGCTCGCCCTCGTGGCCGACCGCAAGCTCGCCTTCACCTTGGCATTGCAGCATGACATGCAGCCGGTGACGCTTCACTGATCCGCCGCATCTTGCGGCACTCGTAAAAAAAGGCGCGCCCGAGGGCGCGCCTTTCTCTTTGGCATGAGAGCCACGATCAGCCGGCGATCAGGCCCATCTGCTCGAGCTTCAGGATCACCTGATGCGCGCAGTTGTCGACGTCAGTGCCTTCGGTCTCGACCCGCAGTTCGGGCGTCTCGGGCACGTCATAGGGGTCGGAGATGCCGGTGAACTCCTTGATCTTGCCTTCGCGCGCAAGCTTGTAGAGACCCTTGCGATCGCGCCTCTCGCATTCTTCGATCGAGGTGGCGACGTGCACTTCGACGAAGGCGCCGAAGTTCTCGACATCCTCACGCACGGCGCGGCGCGTCGTGGCATAGGGGGCGATCGGTGCGCAGATCGCGATGCCGCCGTTCTTGGTGATCTCGCTCGCCACATAGCCGATGCGGCGGATGTTGAGATCGCGGTGCTCTTTCGAGAAACCGAGCTCGGAGCTGAGGTTCTTGCGCACGATGTCACCATCGAGCAGCGTGACGGGGCGGCCGCCCATTTCCATCAGCTTGACCATCAGCGCATTGGCAATGGTCGACTTGCCCGAGCCCGAAAAGCCGGTGAAGAACACGGTGAAGCCCTGCTTGGCGCGCGGCGGCTTGGTGCGGCGCAGCTCCTTGACCACCTCGGGGAAGGAGAACCACTCGGGGATCTCGAGCCCTTCGGCGAGGCGGCGGCGCAGCTCGGTGCCGGAAATGTTCAGCACGGTGGAGTTCTCGGGCACCTCGTCGATCGGGTAGTACTGTGCCTTCTCCTGCACATAGACCATGTGCTTGAAGTCGACCATCTCGATGCCGACCTCTTCCTGGTGCTGGCGCACCAGCTCCTGCGCGTCGTAGGGGCCGTAGAAATCCTCGCCCTGGCTGTTGTTGCCCGGGCCGGCGTGATCACGACCGACGATGAAGTGGGTCAGGCCGTGGTTCTTGCGGATGATCGCGTGCCACAGCGCCTCGCGCGGGCCGGCCATGCGCATGGCGAGGTTCAGCAGCGACAGGTGGGTGGTCGAGGACGGGTACTTGTCGAGCACCGCCTCGTAGCAGCGCACGCGCGTGAAGTGGTCGACGTCGCCCGGCTTGGTCATGCCGACGACGGGGTGGATCAGCAGGTTGGCCTGGGCTTCCTTGGCGGCGCGGAAGGTCAGCTCCTGATGGGCGCGGTGCAGCGGGTTGCGCGTCTGGAACGCGACGATCTTGCGCCAGCCCATCTTGCGGAAATAGGCGCGCAGCTCGTTGGGCGTGTCGCGGCGGGCACGGAAGTCGTAATGCACCGGCTGCTGGATGCCGGTGATCGGGCCGCCGAGATAGACGGCACCGGCGTGGTTGTGCAGGTAGTTCACCGCCGGATGCGCGGAATCATCCGCACCAAAAACCTTCTCGGCCTCGCGCGCCTTGTTCGGCACCCATTTGTCGGTGACGGTCATGGTGGCGAGGATCACGCCTTCCTGATCGCGCAGGGCGATGTCCTGACCCGGCTCGACGGTTTCGGCGAACTTCTCGGTGACGTCGAGGGTGATCGGCATCGGCCACAGCGCGCCATCCTTGGTGCGCATGGTCTCGATGACGCTGTCGTAGTCCTCCTCGGTGAGAAAGCCCTTGAGTGGGTTGAAGCCGCCGTTCATCAAGAGTTCAAGATCGCAGATCTGGCGTGGGGTCAGGTCATGCGACACGAGGTTGCCGGCCTCGACCTTGAGCTTCTGAGCGGACTCGTAGGAAACATACAGTTCGGGGATCGGGGCGAGGTTCGAGGCCATCAAAACAATTCTCCAGGGTGGGCCGGGGGGACTTGTGCCGCTCCTAGACCCAGCGTTGGCCAATGTTCAAGTGGTTGGGGTCGCAAAACGGACCGTGTTCCGCCGATGGCGGACCTTCCGGAACAGACGGGCGTGCCAGATCCTTTGGCGCGAACAGCCCGCCTAGCAATCGAGCACGGGCAGCCTCCAAGGCTTTGGTGGCCCGGCCAGGCGCAGCCCCGTCGCCGTGAACAGCGTCGCATGACCATGCTCGGGCGACTTGCGCGAGGGGTAGAGAAAGCCGTCAAATCCCAGCGCGCGCAGCCGGTCCGAAGCCCGCCAGCTGCGCACCGGTCGACCTGCTGTCTGCGCCTTGGTCCATTGCGACACGAGATCCTCCGGATCGATGCCGAGCACCGCGCAGGCCGATGGGTCGCGCAAATCAGCCAGAGCCTGCCGGGACAGATGCAGCGGCCAGATCAGTCGCGCGGGATCGCCGGGGGTCACGTAGCTGGCAAGCGCCACGCCTGCGCCCTCCGGGCTGAGGGAGGCATATAGTGCAGGCTGCCCGTTATGGTGAAAGCGGCCCATGGGAGAGGCGACAAAAGCGAGCGGATCGGCCCCTTCGGTGCAGATGCGCCAGAGAGGGGCCGAGAAGGGGCGGAGGACATCCGCCCCCGTGGTCACTTGGCGTCTGCAGTCTCGGGCGCGCCGTAGCCCAGAGGCAGGGTCTCGTCCTTGGAATGGCCCGCGACCTCGGCGGCGCCGCCGTGCTCGGCGAGGAACTTCTCGGCGTCGAGCGCCGCCATGCAGCCCATGCCCGCGCTCGTCACCGCCTGACGGTATACGTGATCGGTCAGGTCACCTGCGGCAAATACGCCCGGGATAGAGGTGCGGGTGGAGCCGGCCTCGACCTTCACATAGCCGCCGTGCTGGGTTTCAAGCTGATCCTTGACCAGTTCCGAAGCGGGCGCGTGTCCGATGGCGATGAAGACGCCCTTGGCCGGGATCTCGGTGATCTCGCCGGTTTTCACATTCTTGGCACGCACGCCGGTGACACCCTTGGGGCTGTCCTCGCCTACGACCTCCTCAATCTGGTGGAACCAGAGCGTCTCGATCTTCGGATGCTCGAACAGGCGCTTTTGCAGCACCATCTCGGCGCGCAGCTCGTCGCGGCGGTGGATCAGCGTGACCTTGGAGGCAAAGTTGGTCAAAAACAGCGCCTCCTCGACGGCGGTGTTGCCGCCCCCGACCACGACGATCTCCTGCCCGCGATAGAAGAAGCCGTCGCAGGTGGCGCAGGCCGAGACGCCGAAACCCTTGAAGGCTTCCTCGGAGGGCAGGCCGAGCCACTTGGCGCGTGCGCCGGTCGCGAGGATCACCGCCTCGGCGACGTATTCAGTGCCGCTGTCGCCGCGGGCCACGAAGGGCCGCTTGGAGAGGTCCAGATCGGTGATGATGTCGGTGATGATCTCGGCGCCCATCTCGCGCGCGTGGCCCTCCATTCGGACCATCAGGTCGGGGCCCTGCACGGTGGCATCGCCGGGCCAGTTCTCGACCTCGGTGGTGGTGGTGAGCTGGCCGCCGGGCTCGAGGCCCTGCACGAGGATCGGGTTGAGCATCGCCCGGCTCGCATAGACGGCGGCGGTATAGCCCGCAGGGCCCGAGCCGATGATGAGAACCTTGGTATCGCGGCGCGTGGTCATGGGACATCCCCTTGCAAGCCTGAAGTCGGCTGCATATAGCCACTGTCCCTGCCGGTGCAAACCCCGCTCCGTTTGAGGGCTGGATCCACTGCGACCGCTGCGTCACGCCGAGGGTCACGATGTTGCGCGCAACCGCAATATTCTTGCGCTAGCTGCCGCTGTGGCATAGGGCAGACGCAACATTCATGGAGATGACGATGCCCGGGGCGAAACTCGATGAGATCGACAGGATGATCCTGGCCGAGCTGCAGGCTGATGGTCGGATGACCAACGTGGAGCTGGCGCGACGCGTCGGCATTTCGGCTCCGCCCTGCCTGCGCCGGGTGCGCACGCTTGAGGAGCAGGGCTACATCCGGGGCTATCATGCCGACGTCGACCCGCGCGAGCTTGGCTTCGATGTCTCGGTTTTCGTCATGGTGCGGCTGGTGAGTCAGTCCGAAGCAGAGCTGTCGGCCTTCGAGGCGCGCTGTGGCGGTTGGCCGCTCGTGCGCGAGTGTCACATGCTCAACGGAGAGGTGGATTTCATCCTCAAATGCGTGGCACCTGATCTGCGCAGCTTCCAATCGTTCCTGACCGGCGAATTGACCTCCGCGCCCAACGTCGCCTCGGTCAAGACCAGCCTCGTGATCCGCAACGCCAAGGCCGAGCCGGGGGTGCCCTTCGACGTGCTGGAGGCCCGCCTGGCCCGAAAGGCCTGAGGTCAGGGGCCCTTAGGCCACCATGTCAAGCTCGGTCATGCGCAGCCGGGGCAGGGCGGGCGGGCCGAAATCCTCGATCTGCTGCAGATGCGGGAAGCATGACAGGAACAGTTCGCGCTGCTCGGGCAGCAGCCGAGCCAGCCGGGATGGGTCGGGGTGATAGCTCGCCACCTCGACGCCGTTGGCCAACAGACGCTCGTGCCGCTCGAATCCAAGATGGAACACGGCGACCGCCGAGGGCGGGGTCAGCTCCACCACACCCATGCCGTCGATGAGATCGCGCGCGGGGATCGCGGCGGCGCGGTGGCCGGTGATCCGCTCGATCGCGTCGCCATGGCGCACCAGCTGCGCCATCGGCCCGAGCACGAGGTCGTGCATGGGGCGCGCGATGCCCAGCGCATCCGCCGAGATCCGCGTCAACCGCCCCATCTCGGCTGACTGCCCGGGCACGCCCGTCACAAGCGTCGTGGCTCCGCGCCACAGCAGCGTGCGAAAACCCCGGCCAACCGTCTTGACCCTGTCGCCGGGCAGCAGGTCTTCGACGGCGACGAGCCCGCGCTCCGTGGGGACCTGTGCGCCACGGGCAAAGGCGGCCACGGCCTCCTCGAAGATCGGCACGGCGGGAACGACGCGTGTGGTCTCCACGATGTCGCCGGGGCGATGCGGGCAGAGTGTGAGGATCTCGATCCGGCGCATCAGCCCGGTCGCACGGGGGGAGGCCGCTGGGGCGACAGGGGCGGTGACCGTCAAGGAAAGCGCCGCGCCGGCGCGGGCCGGAACGGTCTGAGAGGGCAAGGGAATGGCCATGCGATCACCTTTCGGTTGTCACATCGGCTGTCGGCCCCCACCGACAACACCCGAAGATGATAGGGTTCGACCCCAAACATGGGCCAGCCGGGCCATTGTGTCAAAGGATGCGATTGAAACGAACTGTTTCACCCAAAGGTGGCGTTGGGCCGCCGCCGCGCTCTCAGAGCCGGATGGCCGCGATCAGCCGTCCGTAATCGGCCTCGCGGGCATGAGTCGCGCGACGATAGCTGAAGAACCGCGACGGATCGGCATAGGTGCAGTGATGCGTCCATTCCGCCGAGGCGATACCCGCCGCGCGCAGCCGTCGCAGGCCAAAGCCCGGCAGGTCGAACAGCAGCCTGTCCCCTTCACCTTGGGCGAAATGCCGCGCTGCCTCGTCGTCCTCGGACAAGAAGGCGTCGAGCAGTTCCGGCCCGACCTCGTAATTGCGCTGGCTGATCGAGGGGCCGATCACTGCATGGATGCGCTCGCGCCTCGCACCGATGCCGATCATTGCCTCGATCGTCGCTTCGAGCACGCCGCCCAGCGCGCCCTTCCACCCGGCATGAGCGGCGCCAATGACGCCGGCCTCGGCGTCGGCAAAGAGCACCGGCTGGCAATCGGCGGTGAGGATGGTAAGCGCGAGGCCGGGCGTCGCGGTGACCAGCGCATCGGCACGGGCCGGTTCGCCCCCCGCCGCGGTCACGGTCACCACGTCGGCGGAATGCACCTGATGCAGGCCGATCAGGGCGTCGGGCATAACGCTCATCGCGCTTGCGACCTTGCCGCGGTTGATTCGCACCGCCTCGTATTGGTCCGAGCTGCCCGGCCCGCAGTTGAGCCCGGCGAAAACCCCCGAAGAAGCCCCACCCGCGCGACCGAAAAAGCCATGGCGGAGCGGCGCCAAGCTTTCGGTAGTGATGATGTCGAGCGGTGTGGCGGCGTTCACGTCTCGGTTCCGGGTGGCGGCGGGGCATTGCACGGATGAAGTGCGGCTACCCTGAACAGGTCGCCCATTTCTTCGGGGTGGGTCAAGCGGCGATGCGCGGCGACATGCGCATCGAGTGCCGCACCTTCGAGCCGCGAGGCCAGCGCGCGGGCCCGTTCGGTGATGCCGAGCCGCTCCAGAAACACGCCTTGCGGCACCGGCCCGGCGCAGGCGGCGGGGGCGCTCGCATGCGCCAACGCCTCGAAATCGACATGGGCCGTGAGATCGGCCTCGCCCGGTTCGGCCAGAGGGTCGACTTTCACGTGGCCGCGCACCGCCTGAAAGCTGTCGCCGGTGCGGCCCCGGCCGCCGTAGTCAATGATCAGCGCCGCGCCGCCCTTGGCGGCGATCCGCCCGCCGATCTCGCCCGCAAGGGCGGGCAGGGCGGGCGACACCTCGACCATGTCGCCGTCCTGCGTATCGTCGAGCCGGTGTTCGAGATCGGCCAATGGCATGGGCGAGGTCAGTCCGAACACGAGGGCATCGCCGTCGCGTCCCACCACCCGCTCGCGCCAGCCACCGCCGTCGCGAACGAACTGGCGGATGGGGAGCGCGTCGAAGAATTCGTTTGCCACGAGGAACAGCGGCAGGTCGTCCGGGAGCTGGTCGAGCCGGTCGTGCCAGATTGCATGGGGCAGCGCCTGCGCCTGCACGGCGCGCAGCGCGGGCGAGGCTTCGACGAGGTGCAGCCGTGCGGCGCCGTGAAACCCCGGCACGCGGGCCGTAGCGCGCAGCATGTCGGCCATCAGCGTGCCACGGCCGGGGCCGGGCTCCGCCAGCACGAAGGCCGAAGGTGCGCCCTGATCGACCCAAGCTTGCGCCAGCGACAGGCCGATGAGCTCACCGAACATCTGGCTGATCTCGGGGGCGGTGGTGAAATCACCGCCCGCCCCCAGCGGATCGCGCGTCGTGTAATAGCCGTGCGCGGGATGCAGCAGGCATTCGGTCATGTAGTCGGCAAGGCTCATCGGGCCGGTCGTCGAAATGCGCCGCAGCAGGATCTCGCGCAGCGCCGTCATGCGGGCACGGTCCTGCGACGGGCGACGGCGATCACCGCCAATCCCGCGAGGATCATCGGTAGCGACAGAAGCTGGCCCATGGTCAGCCCCCAGCCGTCGAGGTGCAGCGCGAGGCCCAGCGGGTTGCCCACCGAGACGAATTGCGCGTCGGGCTGGCGCACGAACTCGACCAGAAAGCGCCCGGTGCCATAGACGAGGAAGAAGGTGCCCGACAGCAGCCAGGGCCGCTTCAGCGCGCCCCAGCGGAACGCCATGAGCGCAAACAGCACCAGCAGGAACAGCCCCTCGATCCCCGCCTCGTAAAGCTGCGAGGGATGGCGTGCGCAGGCCCCCGCGACGCCTGCGCAGTCCTGCGCGGCAGCACCCGGAAAGATCACGCCCCAAGGCAGGTCGGTCGGGCGGCCCCAGAGCTCGGCGTTGATGAAGTTGGAGATACGGCCCAGCAGCAGCGCCGGCGGCGTGGCCAGCGCGATGGTGTCGGCGACGCCGCCCAGCGGCAGCTTGTGACGGCGCGCGAAGATCAGAATCGCGAGGATCACGCCGATGAAGCCGCCGTGGAAAGACATGCCGCCCTGCCACAGGAAGGGGATCTCCCACGGATGCGCCAGATAGTAGCCCGGCTGATAGATCAGCGCGTAGCCCAAACGGCCCCCGGCAATGATGCCAAGGATGATCCAGCTCAGCAGATTCTCGAGCTCGGGCGGGGTCATGGCGGGGTTGCCCCCCGCCCAGAGCCGGGGGCGTCTGAGTGCCGCGACGGCGAGCCGCCAGCCGAGCAGGATGCCGACGATATAAGCCAGCGCGTACCAGCGCAGCGCGAACTCGAACCCGCCGAGCGAGATCGAGAAGATCTCGGGCGAGATCTCGGGGAAGGGGATGCCATTCATGGCGCGATACCTGCGGCGGCGCGCCGGGGCTTGTCAATCCGGGGTCCCGCGCGGGAGGGGGTGTCGCTCGCCCGGACGTGAGCGGGCAGGACACGGGCAGGGACGCCGCCTTGTCGTGGCGCTCGCCTCCGCCCATATAGGGATCAGCCCGAAACAGCGGAGACCCGCCATGCAATCGAAAAACAAGATCTTCGACGATCTGTCGCAGCTGATGACCAACGCGATGGGCGTGGCGCAGGGTGCGAAGGACGAGGCCAACAACGCCATGAAGTCGATGCTCGACCGCTGGCTCGCCGACCGCGACCTCGTGACGCGCGAAGAGTTCGACGCGGTGCGGGCCATGGCCCAGAAGGCCCGCGAAGAGAACGAGGCGCTGAAGGCCCGGATCGTCGCGCTGGAGACCAAGACCTCGAACTGATCGGTACCGATCCGGCAATGTGAAAGGGGCGGCCCCATGGGCCGCCCCTTCGCGTCTCAGGCGTCGAAACCTTCGAGATAGGCGCTCAGGATGTCGCGCGCCGCCTCGAGGTCGGTGCGGTCGATCATCTCGGTCACGGTGTGAATGTAGCGAGTGCCGACCACCACGCCCACGGCGCGCGCGCCCGCAGCCGCCTGCTGCGCCGCGGCACCATCCTGGCCACCGGCAGCCAGCATGGTGCGCTGACACGGGATGCCGCGCTCTTTCGCAAGCTTTTCGATATCGGACACGAGGCCGCGATCGGAAATGAAGCTGGTGTCGCGCACATGCAGGCCAAAGCCATTGCCGAGCACGGTGGTGCGGTCCTTCTCCGGCACGCCGGGCGTGTCGCAGGCCAGGGTCGTGTCGACGCCGATGCCGATGTCGGGGCGCACCTTGTAGGCCGCGGTGCGCGCACCGCGCAGACCGACCTCTTCTTGTGTAGTGAACACAACGTGGATTTCGGCACCGCGCCCCTTGTCGCCGAGCTGGCGGATCGCTTCGATGCCGAGCCAGCAGGCGACGCGGTTGTCGAGCGCCTTGGAGACGAACCTTTCGCCCATCTCGAGGAAGGGCTCGTCCATCACCACCATGTCGCCGATCTTGACCTTTTCTGCGGTGGCCTTGCCCAGCCCGGTGTCGACGAAGAACTCGCCCACCGCAGGCACCTTCTTGCGCTCTTCGGGCGACGAGATGTGGATCGGCTTGCCGCCGGGGTTCATCACGCCCTTGAGGTCGCCCTCATCGGTGCAGATCAGCACCCGGCGCGAGAACAGGTTGCGCGGATCAAAGCCACCGACCGGCTGCAGCCAGAGAAAACCCTTGTCGTCGATGTGGCTCACCAGAAAGCCGATCTCGTCCATGTGGCACAGCAGCATGATTTTCGGAGCGCCCTCGACGGTCGCGTCGCGGCGGCAGATCAGGCTGCCCATCGGGTCGGTCTCGACGTGGTCGAACAGGCCGTCGATCTCGGCGGTGATGAGGTCACGCACCCGGTGTTCGTGGCCCGGCACACCGGGGGTTTCGCACAGTCGCTTCAGAAGGTCGGTGTTCATTGGATGTCTCCGCTTTTGCCGCGAAGGCTGGCCCGGCGGAGCGGCGGACGCAACGGCCCCGCGACGGAAACCGGGCCGGGCTTTGCCGCTACGGAACCGCATCACGGCGATTCGGTTATCCACAAGAAATGTCGGGGGTGATTCTCGAATCGGTCGAATCGGGGCAATTATCCCCAAGAAACGGCTTTACAGCGACTCGGCCAAGACTCACCATATACACCCGAGGCCAGTGCTACGGAAGAACCCCCGTCGTGCCTGTCCAAAGGCTGGTGCTCCGCACCCGTCACCGCAAGGAAAAGAGGCCATCCATGGCATTGTCAGAGCCCTATCTCGACGACGAGATCCACCCGATCGACCTCGTGGAGCAGGTTGCCGACCTGCACGAATGGGCGGTCGAGCGGGTGGCCGAGGACCAGATCGCCATGACGCTCACGGGCCAATGGCGCGACTATGCGGTGACGCTGGCTTGGCAGCCCGCCGACGAGACGCTGCGGCTGGCCTGCATGTTCGAAATGGAGCCGCCGGAGCCCCGGCTGCCGCAGATGCTCGACCTGATCAATCGCATCAACGACCGCTGCTGGGCGGGCGGGTTCACATGGTGGGGCGAGCAGGGAATGATGGCTTACCGCTATGGGCTGGTACTCTCGGGCGGCCAGATCGCAGGCTCCGAGCAGGTCGACACAATGATCCACACTGCCTTCAACGCCTGCGAGCGGTTCTACCCCGCGTTCCAGCTGGTCTCTTGGGCGCATCGCGATCCCGCAGCGGCGATGCAGATCGCCATCGCCGAAGCCTACGGACGGGCCTAGATCAGAACCACTGACCCGGCTCCATCAGCCCGAGGTCGAGAAGCTGGCGGGCCCGCCATTCGAAACGCTCGGATCCGGCCCAGTCAAAGCTGTCGATCACGTCGCGTGAGGCGGGGTTGCGGCGCAGCGCCTTGGCGGTGCGGAACGAACAGATCGCCGCTGTGGGCGAGCGATGCCACGCGCATTGCAGGGTGTTGTACTCGGGCGTGTCAAAGCGGTGATCCGTGCCCAAGGTCAGACCCGGCACCGTGCGAAACAGGGGCACTCGCAGGATCTGGCAACGGTCTTTTGGCACATGTTCCTCGAACCGCCAGCGCAGCCCGCCGAAGATCTCCACCTGCCGGTCGAGCGTGTGGTCCTGCGCATCGCGTCGCCCGTGTGAAAAATATCCCAACCGGTCAAGCCGCGCCTGTGCCCGCGACATCTCATTGGGATGGGTGGCGAGATCGGGGGCGTAGAGATCGACCGTGACGCTGGGCACCGTGTCGCGCCGCTCCTCGGTGAGAAAGGCGCAAAGCTCGGCCACGCTGCGATCCTCGCTGAAGGGAAAATAGAGATACTCGGCGTTGTAGCAGTAAAACAGCCACTGCCCCGGTGCCGCGCCGGCGATCACCGCGTTGACGATGTCGATCCCGGCGGCCTCGGTGCGGGTGTCGGCCTGAACCCAATCGAGCCGGGGGTCCGGCAGTGCAGGGCGAGGCAGATCCGAGGGGGCGAAGGCCACGACCCGCGCGAAGCCCAGCGCCAGATGATGGCGCAACGTGCTCTCGATCTCGACCGCATCCTCGATCAGCACCAGCGCAATCGGCCCCGTCAACGCATCGCGCCGTGTCTTGCGCAGCGCGGTCAGGAAGCGATCAAGGCTGTCGTAGGTCATCGCGCATCCTGCTGCCTCGGGCCTTTGGGTGGTCGAGACAGGGATTGCCCAGCGGGCCCCTCATTGCAAGAGGCAGGCCTTTGCCCTAGACCACGCCCCTGATCACGCAAAGGGATGGCGGTGATGACCCAGGCGCCCAAGAAGCTATTCATCAAGACCTATGGCTGTCAGATGAACGTCTACGACAGCGAGCGCATGGCCGAGGCGCTGGGCGCGTCGGGTTACGTCACCACCGAGACGGCGGACGACGCCGACATGGTGTTGCTCAACACCTGCCACATCCGCGAGAAGGCCGCCGAAAAGGTCTATTCCGATCTGGGCCGCCTACGTCCCCTGAAAGAGGCCAAGCCGGACCTCAAGATCGGCGTCGCAGGCTGCGTGGCGCAGGCCGAGGGCGAGGAAATCCTGAACCGGATGCCGCTCGTCGATCTCGTGGTCGGCCCGCAGAGCTACCACCGCCTGCCCGAGATGGAGCGCGCGGTGGGGCAGGGCAACCGCGCCGTCGACACGGATTTCCCCGAGGATGACAAGTTCGAGGCGCTGAAAGCGCGGCCCAAAGCCAAGCGCGGCCCGACGGCGTTTCTTACTGTGCAAGAGGGTTGCGACAAGTTCTGCGCCTTTTGCGTCGTTCCCTACACGCGCGGCGCGGAGGTCAGCCGTCCCGCCGAGCGGATCGTCACCGAGGCGCGTGGGCTGGTTGAGGCCGGGGTGCGCGAGATCACATTGCTGGGTCAGAACGTCAACGCGTGGCACGGAGATCTGGATGGGGCCGAAGGCGGCCTCGCGGCGCTGGTGGGTCAATTGGCCGCGATCGATGGGCTCGAGCGGATCCGCTACACCACCTCGCATCCAAATGACATGGACGAGGCGCTGATCGCCGCGCATGGCCACGAGGCCAAGCTGATGCCCTATCTGCACCTGCCGGTGCAGTCGGGCTCGGACCGCATCCTCAAGGCGATGAACCGCAAGCATACGGCAGAGCAGTATCTGCGGCTGATCGAGCGGATCCGCGCCGCACGACCCGACATCCTGCTGACCTCGGACTTCATCGTGGGCTTTCCCGGCGAGACGGACGAGGATTTCGAGGCGACGATGGATCTGGTGCGGGCGGTGGGTTACGGCTCGGCCTATTCGTTCAAGTATTCGCCGCGCCCCGGCACGCCTGCCGCCGAACGCAAGGTGCAAGTCGAGGCGTCGGTGATGGACGCGCGGTTGCAGCGGTTGCAGGGACTTCTGGGCGATCAGCAGCGCGCCGCGCAGGAGGCCATGGTGGGTCGCGAGACCACGGTATTGTTCGAAAAGCCTGGACGGCTTCCGGGGCAGATGGTCGGTAAATCCGAGCATCTTTTCGCGGTGCATGTGCAGGCCCCCGAAACTCTTCGGGGTAAGATCGCAAGGGTGCGGATCACCGCCTCCGGGCCGAACTCGCTCGCCGGTACTCTCATCGACTGATGCGGCCTTCGGCCTTGCGCTTTACGAGAACCCACTTGCTCGCGCCATCGTGGCGAAATTCGGGCGCCCGCGCCGCGAAGGCAGGGCCCGTTTCGACATTTGATGGCGGTCTGGGCGACAATGCTCTCGATCTTGGCGTCACTGTTGCGGTTGGCGCCGGCAAAATCTTGCCGAGGCCTTCCCAAAGCCATGTTCCGCATTAACACTACGGACAATCAAACTTGCGAACAGACAGCGCCCCGTCCGGCTGCCGGAGGCGGGCACACCGCCGATGGTATCAGGAAGGATCAAGAGTAGTGGCCTCATTCATCACAGCAAAGTTGCGCGCCGCGGCCGGGGGGATCGTGGCGGTCGGGCTGACGCTCGGGGCGCTCAGCGCGCCGGCGCTGGCGCAGGACCCCCGCGTCGTGCCCGCCGAGCGTTACGTGCCGGGCATCTGGATCGACCCCGACGGCTGCGAGCATTGGGCGATGGATGATGGGGCCGAGGGCTTCATGGGGCCGCGCCGGTTGCGGGACGGCCGACCGGTGTGCCATCGCTCCGAGATCTGCGGCATCGTGCCGACCGACACGCTCTTTGCGACCGACCGCTACGACATCTCGGCCGCGGGCCGCGAGCGGCTGCGCCAGTTCTTCGGTCAGGCCAACGCCTTCGGCTTCTTGATCTACGGGCACACCGACAGCCGCGCCAGCGACGAGTACAACATCACCCTGTCCAACAATCGTGCCCGTTCGGTGGCGCAGGTGGCGCAGGGGCTCGGGGCACGCGTCGTTGACGTCCGCGGCTTTGGCGAGCGTCAACCCAAGGCGTCCAACTCGACCGCCGCGGGCATGCAGACCAATCGCCGCGTCGAAATCTACTGCCTGCGCTGAGGAGCGAGATCATGACAGTCCTGAAGAGCTTCGCGATCCTTGGCCTGCTCGGCTCGGCCGCTGCCTGCGCCCCGATCGGCCCCGACAAATCGGTCGACCGCGGCATCAACGCGCATGACCTCTCGACCATGGTCGCGGGCATCTGGGTCGATCCCGACGGCTGCGATCACTGGATCATCGATGACGGTGTGGAAGGCTACATGTCCGAGCGTCTGACGCCGGACGGCCTGCCGGTCTGCTCGGGCGTTGCCCAGCCGAACGTGGTGGTCGGGCCGTTCAAGTCTGGCTCGCCGATCCCCGACCTGCTCTGAGCTTGCGAGACAGGCGATCTGAAAGGGCCGTGCCGAAAGGCGCGGCCCTTTTGTGTGCGCAGGTGGGCAACCGACACCCGTCTTGCGCGTTTTCGCCTGCGTCATGGCGGCATCCGCTTGCACGCGCGCCTGCGAATTGCGACCATCGCCTTGTCACATAGGCGCCATCCGGCATGAGGAGTCCCGCTTGTCCATCGCCACCCCGACCGAGACTGTCCTCGAGTTTCCCAACAATTTCCTGTTGATAGATCTATGCGGCGAACATGATCGCCATCTTGCGGCCATCGAGGAGCGCCTCGGCGTACAGATTCTGCGACGCGGCAACCGCCTTTCAGTGATCGGCGAGGATGAGGCCGGGGCGGATGCGGGCCGGGTGCTGCAAGCACTTTATGCGCGGCTGGAGGCCGGTCGCGCGGTCGAGCCGGGCGACGTGGACCGCGAGTTGCGGATGGGTGTCGCCGAAACGGCACTTTCCACCGATGCCGACCAGACCGATCTGTTCAAGGCCGACCCCGCCGGTGAGCGCATCGAAATCAAGACCCGCCGCAAGCTGGTCGAGCCGCGCACCGAGGCGCAAAAGGCTTATGTGCGCTCGCTTTTTGACAAGGAGCTTTGCTTTGGCATCGGCCCCGCCGGCACCGGCAAGACCTATCTCGCGGTTGCGGTGGGCGTGTCGATGTTCCTGCAAGGCCATGTCGACAAGATCATCCTGTCGCGCCCCGCGGTCGAGGCGGGCGAAAAGCTTGGCTACCTGCCTGGCGACATGAAGGAGAAGGTCGATCCCTACATGCAGCCGCTCTACGACGCGCTGAACGATTTTCTGCCCGGCAAGCAGGCCTCCAAGATGATGGAGGAGAAGGTGATCGAGATCGCGCCGCTCGCCTTCATGCGGGGCCGCACGCTTTCTCGGGCCTTCGTGGTGCTCGACGAGGCGCAGAACGCCACAACGATGCAGATGAAGATGTTCCTCACCCGTCTGGGCGAAGGCAGCCGCATGGTGATCACCGGCGACCGCAGCCAGGTCGACCTGCCGCGCGGTGTCACCTCGGGGCTTCACGATGCCGAGCGGCTGCTCACGGGTATTCCCAAGATCAGCTTCAACTACTTCACCTCGAAGGATGTGGTGCGTCACCCGCTGGTCGCCGCGATCATCGACGCCTACGAAGCCGATGGCGCAGCGTAGGGCGGCGCGACCGCCGCTGGTCGATTGCCTGATCGAAGATCACCGCTGGGAAGAAGTGGGGCTGGAGGCCTTGGCCGAAATCGCCTGCGCGGCGGCGCTCACGGGGCTGGGGCAGGACCCGGCGCGGTTCGAGATCAGCCTGCTGGGCTGTTCGGACCTGCGGATCGCCGAGCTCAACGCCGATTTTCGGGGCAAACCCAAGCCCACCAACGTGCTGAGTTGGCCCTCCGAGGATCGTCGTCCCGACCGGCCCGGCACCCGGCCCGCGCCGCCACAGCGCGACCCGATGGGCCCGACCGAGCTTGGCGATATCGCCATCGCATGGGAGACCTGCCTGCGCGAAGCCGAAGCCGGCGGGCGGACAACCGCCGATCACGTCACGCATCTTTTGGTGCATGGCACCCTTCATCTCATGGGCTACGACCATGAAACCGACGCGGATGCGGCGCTGATGGAAGGTCTCGAGACAGAGGTACTTGGCAAGATGGGGGTATCGGACCCATATGCCGCAACAGCCGAGGCAGCACCGGAAGGAGACGATGGGCGACGCGTTTGACACGGCCGACACGGGCAACACCCGTGACGGCGACGGAGATGGTCCCGAGGGGCCAAGTAGCGTCACCGCCGAGAATGGCGGGGGGCGCGGTTTCTTCAGCCGCATCATCGGGGTGCTGACACCCGCCGAGTCCGAGCTTCCGCCGGTCGAGGCGCCGCGCGGTTTCGCGCCGGTGCTTCCGGTGCCGGGAATGCTCAACCTGCGCCGGATGCGGGTTGAGGATGTGATGGTGCCCAAGGCCGACATCATCTCGGTGCCCGTTACCATTCCGATGGAAGAACTGGTCGAGGTATTCCGCGACAGCGGCCTTACCCGGATCCCGGTCTTCGACGGCACGCTCGACACGCCGATCGGATTGGTGAACCTCAAGGACTTCGCGCTGAAGTTCTGCTTCGTGCCCGAGCGGCCCGACTTCTCGCTGCGCGACATGTTGCGCTCGCTTCTCTTCGTGCCCCCGTCGATGCCGCTGGGTGTGCTGTTGCAGAAGATGCAGACCGAGCGGATTCATATGGCGCTCGTCATCGACGAATACGGGGGCACCGACGGGCTCGTCACCATCGAGGACCTGATCGAAACCGTGGTGGGCGAGATCGAGGACGAGCACGACGTCGACGAGGCACAAAGCTTTCTGCGCGAGAAGCCCGGCGTCTGGCTGGCCCTCGCGCGCACCCCGCTCGAAACCTTCGAGCGCGCGATCGGGCAGGACCTGACCGCGCATGAGGAGATCGACGAGGAGGAAATCGACAGCCTCGGCGGTCTTGTCTCGATGCTGGCGGGGCATGTGCCAGCGCGTGGCGAGGTGATCGAGCACCCGGCGGGGATCGAGTTCGAGGTGATCGACGCCGATCCGCGCCGCATCAAGCGGTTGCGTATCCGCATGCCCGAGAGCCGGGACAGCTGAGACCATGAACGCGAGCGCGCTGCGGGCCATGGCTCGCCCCGCCGCGTGGCGACTCGCCGCGCGGCCTTGGCCACGTGCGGCTCTGGCGGGGCTTTCGGGCGTCGTCGCGGCACTGGGGCTGGCCCCTTGGGGCATCTGGGGGCTGACGCTCTTGTCGGTGCTGCTGGTACTGGTGCTGCGCCGCCATGCCACGACGCGTCGCGGGGCCTTCCTGACCGGCTGGGGTTTTGGCGCAGGCTGGTTCGGGCTGGGCCTGTCGTGGATCGTCGAGCCGTTCTTCGTCGATGCTGCGCGCGACGGATGGATGGCCCCCTTTGCGGTGGTGCTGCTGTGCGGGGGGCTGGCGTTGTTCTGGGGCGCGGTCTTCGCGGTGGCGCACCGCCGAAGCACCGCTCTTTTCGTGGCGCTGTGGGTCGCGGTCGAGATGCTGCGCGGCGTGGTGTTCACCGGCTTTCCCTGGGCAATGCCGGGGCATGTCTTCATCGACACGCCCGTGGCGCAGCTCGCGGCCTTGGGCGGTGCGCCGCTCCTGACGCTGATCGCGCTCGGGCTGCCCGCGGCCGCGTTGGCGATCGGGGTGCGGGCCACGCTGGCTGTTCCGGTACTGGCCAGCATCGGGGCATGGATCGCGCTCGACCCCGGCCCCGCGCCAATGCCTTCACCGGAGGCCCCGGTGGTTCGACTGGTCCAGCCCAATGCCATACAGTCGTTGAAGTGGGACCCCGACTGGCTCCCGGTGTTTCACGAGCGGCTCATGGAACTGACGCGGCAGGGCGATGTCCCCGATCTGGTGGTCTGGCCCGAAACGGCGCTGCCGTGGCTGCTCGACCAGTCAGACGACGCCCTGACCCAGGGTGTTGAGGCGGCGCGCGGGGCCGTGCTGGCGCTCGGCATCCAGAGACGCGAGGCGGCGCGCTATTACAACTCGGCTATCGTTGTAGACGCGTCGGGCAAAATCGCCTCGCTCTATGACAAGACGCATCTCGTGCCCTTCGGCGAATACATTCCCTTCGGCGAAGTGGCTGCGCGCTTTGGCATCCACGGTCTGGCGGCAAGCGAGGGCGGTGGTTACACGCCGGGGCCGGGTCTGCATCCGGTATCGGTGCCCGGCATAGGGCTGGCGCTGCCGCTGATCTGCTACGAAGGGATTTTCGCGGGTGAAATCAACGCCGCTGCCGCGACGGGGGCGCTGCGGCCTCGGTTGATGCTGCTGATGACCAACGACGCGTGGTTCGGCACCGTATCAGGCCCTTACCAGCACTTTGCGCAGGCGCGTCTGCGCGCGATCGAGCAGCGCATGCCAATGGCACGGGTGGCCAACACCGGGGTGTCGGGGATGATCGACGCCATGGGCCGGGTCACGGCGCGGATCGGGCTTGGCGAGACGGGGGCGGTGGACGCGGCGCTGCCGCCACGCGGTATGGTGCCGGGCTATGCGCGCTGGGGCGATTGGCCGATGCTTGCGGTCCTGCTGCTTTTGGCCGCGCTCGGCTGGCGGCACAAACGGCTTGACCGGGGCCGAGGCGGGGCGTAGCGGGGTCGGATTCTCGACACAACGGCTTCCTGGCGTGTCGGGTGAATTTCAATGGAGCGCCTCCCCATGTCCCGCCAGAACTACATCTTTACCTCCGAATCGGTGTCCGAAGGGCATCCCGACAAGGTCTGCGATCGCATCTCCGACGCCGTGCTCGATGCGCTGCTGACCGAAGAGCCGGAGGCCCGCGTCGCCTGCGAGACCTTTGCCACGACCAACCGCGTCGTGGTCGGCGGCGAGATCGGTCTTCGGAATCAGGGGCGCCTGTCCGAAATCCTCG
Organism: uncultured Limimaricola sp.; assembly: GCF_964022235.1. Taxonomy (NCBI): domain Bacteria; kingdom Pseudomonadati; phylum Pseudomonadota; class Alphaproteobacteria; order Rhodobacterales; family Paracoccaceae; genus Limimaricola; species uncultured Limimaricola sp. The sequence continues at coordinate 442,388 of NZ_CAXHZL010000001.1, forward strand.
GCGGGGTCGAGGGGATCGTGCGCGAATGCATCCGCGACATCGGCTACGAGCAGGAGGCCTTCCATCACCGCGACGTCGAGGTGACGAACCTGCTGCACCCGCAGTCGGCGCACATCGCCCAAGGTGTCGATGCCGCCGAAGGCAAGGAAGAGGGCGCCGGCGATCAGGGCATCATGTTCGGCTATGCCTGTCGCGAGACGCCCGAGCTGATGCCCGCGCCGATCCATTACGCGCACCGGGTGCTCAAGCGCCTCGCCGACGCGCGCAAGTCGGGCGCCGAGCCAACACTGCGCCCCGACGCCAAGAGCCAGATCTCCCTGCGCTACGAGAACGGCATGCCTGTCGCGGCGACCTCGATCGTGCTGTCGACGCAGCATTCGGATGAGGGTCAGACCAGCGCCGACATTCGTGCCATCGTCGAGCCCTATATCCACGAGGTTCTTCCCGAAGGCTGGATCACGCCCGACACCGAATGGTGGGTGAACCCCACCGGCAAATTCGTGATCGGCGGCCCGGACGGCGATGCAGGCCTCACGGGTCGCAAGATCATCGTCGATACCTATGGCGGCGCCGCTCCGCATGGCGGCGGTGCGTTCTCGGGCAAGGATCCGACGAAGGTCGACCGCTCCGCCGCCTATGCGGCGCGCTACCTCGCCAAGAACGTGGTCGCCGCCGGTCTGGCCGAGCGCTGCACGATCCAGCTTTCCTATGCCATCGGCGTGGCGCGGCCGCTGTCGATCTATGCCGACACGCATGGCACGGGCGAGGTCTCCAACTCGGATATCGAACGCGCCGTAGCGCAGGCGATGGACCTCACGCCGCGCGGCATTCGCACGCAGCTCGGCCTGAACCGCCCGATCTACCAGCGCACGGCGGCCTATGGCCACTTTGGTCGCGCGCCCGAAGCCGACGGCGGTTTTTCGTGGGAGCGCACGGATCTGGCCGAGGCTCTGAAGCGCGGTCTCTGAGCGGCGCGACCCGAGGTGGCAGGGGGCGCACCCCTGCCACTTTACTCTTCAAATACTCGCTTCGAGCGGCCCGAACCCCCGCGCGCCATCAAGCCCTGTTGCGCCAAGGCGCGCCCCGCGCTAACCCGCGCGCCATGACAAAAGGCTCGCACTCCTCCGGCGCCCCGTGGCGCAACTTCTATGGCCGGATACACGGCAAGACCCTGCGCCCGACGCAGAAGGACCATCTCGCGCATGATCTCGACGCGCTCTCGCCCGGTCCCGTCGGCTGGGACGTGAACCCCGAGAGGGCGCATCTCGACCTCGTGGCCCGCTTCGGCGAGCGTCCGGTCTGGGTCGAGATCGGCTTTGGTGGCGGCGAGCATCTCGTGCACATGGCCAAGACCTATCCGGATGTGGCGATCATCGGCGCCGAGCCCTTCATCAACGGCGTGGCGATGCTGCTGGGCAAGATACGCGACGCGGGCGTGGACAACATCGCCGTGCATCCCGGCGATGCGCGCGACCTGTTCGACGTGCTGCCCGAAGGATCCGTCGACAAGGCGTTCCTCAACTACCCCGACCCATGGCCCAAGTCGCGGCATCACCGTCGGCGGTTCGTGACGCAGGAGCATCTGGTGCCGCTCTTGCATGTGCTCAAGCCCGGTGCCGAGTTCCGTGTGGCTACGGATATTCCCGACTACGTGCGCCAGACGCTCGAAGAGGTGCCGGTCGCGGGGTTCGAGCGCATCGATCATCCTGACGATCAGGCCTGGGACGACTGGCCCTCGACGCGCTATGAGCAGAAGGCCCTGCGCGAGGGGCGGCCCCCCCATTACCTGACCTTCCGCAAGCCCTGAGGGCGGGAGCCTCTGGCGGGAGTATTTCGGGAGTAAAGTGGCTCGGGGCGTGGACCATGCCCCGGCGTCGGTCTAGGAACGGGGCGACCAATTCACGAGGTGCCCCGATGTCCGGCCATGGCGATCCGATCCCGATGATGTCCCAGCGCGGGCCTGCGCTGTCCGGCGAGGCGCATGTCCCCGGTGACAAATCGATCAGCCACCGCAGCCTGATCCTGGGCGCGATGGCGGTGGGCGAAACCGTGATCGAGGGCCTGCTCGAAGGGCAGGACGTTCTGGACACGGCGAAGGCCATGCGCGCCTTCGGAGCCGAGGTCACGGATCACGGGCAGGGGCGCTGGTCGGTGCACGGCGTCGGCGTGGGCGGCTTTGCCGAACCGGCGGGCGTGATCGATTGTGGCAACTCGGGCACCGGGGTGCGGCTGATCATGGGGGCGATGGCCACCACGCCGATCACCGTGACCTTCACCGGAGATGCCTCTCTCTGCTCGCGCCCCATGGGCCGGGTCACCGATCCGCTGGCCCTGTTTGGCGCGCGCGCCGAAGGCCGCGAGGGCGGGCGGCTTCCGATGACGATCACCGGCGCGGCCGATCCGATGCCGGTGCGCTACACCGTGCCGGTGCCCTCGGCGCAGGTGAAATCGGCGGTGCTGCTGGCCGGGCTGAACGCGCCGGGCAAGACCGTCGTGATCGAGAAGGAAGCCACGCGCGACCACACCGAGCGGATGCTCGCGGGGTTCGGGGCCAAGATCGCTGTCACGGAGTCCGAAGAGGGGCGGGTGATCACGCTCACCGGTCAGCCGGAGCTTCGCCCGCAGCACATCGTCGTGCCGCGCGATCCCTCGTCGGCAGCCTTCCCGGTCTGTGCGGCGCTGATCGCCGAAGGCTCGGACGTGCTGGTGCCCAACATCGGTCTGAACCCGACCCGCGCTGGCCTCTTCGAGACGCTGCGCGAAATGGGGGCGGATCTCACCTATGAGAACCCTCGCGAAGAGGGCGGCGAGCCCGTCGCCGACCTGCGCGCGAAGTTCTCGCCCGCGATGCGTGGCATCGAGGTGCCACCCGCCCGCGCCGCATCGATGATCGACGAATACCCGGTGCTGTCGGTGGTCGCGGCCTTCGCCGAGGGCCCCACCGTGATGCGCGGCGTCAAGGAACTGCGCGTCAAGGAAAGCGACCGGATCGATGCGATGGCCCAAGGCCTGCGCGCTGCGGGCGTCGAGGTCGAGGAGGGTGAGGATTGGTGGATCGTCCACGGACGTGGCCATGGACAAGTGCCGGGTGGTGCGACGGTCGAAAGCCGTCTCGATCACCGCATCGCCATGTCCTTCCTCGTGATGGGGCTGGCCACGAACGCGCCGATGCGCGTCGATGACGGCGGGCCGATCGCCACCTCCTTTCCGGTGTTCGAGCCGCTGATGACGGGGCTTGGCGCGAAGGTGGCGCGGGCATGATCTTCACGGTCGCCATCGACGGGCCTGCCGCCGCCGGCAAGGGAACCGTGGGTCGCGCAGTCGCCGCCCATTTCGGTTTTGCGCATCTCGACACGGGGCTGTTGTACCGCGCCGTCGGTGCGCTGGTGCTGAAAGGCGCCGAGCCGGTTGCGGCAGCGCGCGGGCTGGTGCCCGAGGCGTTGGAGCAGCCGGGGCTCAGGAGCCCCGAGGTCGCTCAGGCCGCGAGCGAGGTCGCGGTGATCCCCGAAGTGCGTGCGGCGCTGCTCGAGTTTCAGCGCAGCTTTGCCCGGCGCGAGGGTGGGGCCGTGCTCGATGGGCGCGACATCGGTACGGTGATCTGCCCTGAGGCAGAGGCGAAGCTCTTTGTCACCGCCAGCGCCGAGGCGCGGGCAGGGCGGCGGCTCGCAGAGCTGGTGCAGGCCGGTCACGACGCCAGCTTCGACAGCGTGCTCGCGGATGTGAAGGCGCGCGATACCCGCGATTCGGAGCGCGCCGCGGCACCGCTGCGACCGGCGGAGGATGCCTTCCTGCTCGACACCTCGGATCTTGATGCCGCGCAGGCGGTGGCGATCGCCGTGGCGCGCATCGAGGCGGAATTGGGCCGTTAGAGTACCGCGTCGCGCAACACCGCCAATAGGGTACGGGTCGAGGTGAACATCGTCCCGAGTTGGTGTGCGACGAGGAACATCAGCGGATAGCTCAGCCCGGGTCGCGCTTCGAGCCAGGCGAAAAGCCCGGTGTCGAGCAGCATCCGGCGCAGCAGCGGCACCGCGATGAGGGCCAGGCCCATACCGATCAGGCCGCCCACGAGGATATCGCTGGGCCAATGGAAGCCCAAGATCACCCGCGGCAGCGCGATGATGATCGCCGCATGCGCCAAGGCCACGATTCCCCATCGTCGATCGACCAGCGCGATGCCGGTGGCCAGCGCCAGAAACAGCACCGCATGGTCGCTGGGCATCGAGGACCAGCCGTTCAGCGTGTTGTGATCGATCGAGTTGGCCATCCGCAGCGACAGGTCGGGGTCGTGGATGGGCCGCGCCCGGTAGGGCAGCGACATCGACAAAAGGCGGCCCATTGCCAGCGCCAGCACCGCTGTGACCAGCGTCGCGGCAAGCCCCGCGCGGCGGCGTGCGACCTGCGCATGCGGCACCATCCACAGGCCCCAGACCAGCATCATCAGTGGGATGCCCTTGAACATCGGGCTGGCCGAAAGCTGAACGATGAGCGTGTCGAGGGCGTCACTGTGCCCTGCGATCCGGTTCACGAAGAGGAGTAAGTCGAGATCCACCGGGCCTCCGTCGGTCGTTCCTCTCATAGGGGCGGGGATCGGTGGCGGGGACAATGGTAACCCGGGCCTTGGTACTGAGAGCGGGGGCGAGTGTGGCCGTGCTGCTTGATCCGCGCGCCGGATCGCACTATAGACGCGAGCGTCAAGGGAACGGCGCGCCACGCGCGCGCGAGCAGGACAGGCAGGGTCGGGAGCTCCGGCCCTCGTCGCGTTGGAACGTTTCCGGGGCAGACCGTAATCCAAAGACCGGCGGAGACAACCGCCTGGCCCGTATAGCGACTTACAAAGGAAAACCTGACCGCATGTGCGCTAAAGCATCCATGGAGGAATTCGAAGCCCTCCTGAACGAAAGCTTCGAAATCGACACGCCGTCCGAAGGCAGCGTCGTCAAGGGCCGCGTGCTCGCCATCGAGGCGGGCCAGGCCATCATCGATGTCGGCTACAAGATGGAAGGCCGCATCGATCTCAAGGAATTCGCGAACCCCGGCGAGCAGCCGGACCTCAAGCCCGGTGACGAGGTCGAGGTCTTCCTGCGCCAGGTCGAAAACGCCCGTGGCGAAGCCGTCATCAGCCGTGAGATGGCCCGCCGCGAAGAAGCTTGGGACCGTCTCGAGAAGGCCTATGCCGACGAAGAGCGCGTCGAAGGCGCCATCTTCGGTCGCGTCAAAGGCGGCTTCACCGTCGATCTCGGCGGCGCTGTGGCCTTCCTGCCCGGCTCTCAGGTCGACGTGCGCCCCGTGCGCGATGCGGGCCCGCTCATGGGTCTCAAGCAGCCGTTCCAGATCCTCAAGATGGATCGTCGTCGGGGCAACATCGTGGTGTCGCGCCGCGCGATCCTCGAAGAGAGCCGTGCCGAGCAGCGCGCCGAAGTCATCGCCAACCTGCACGAAGGCCAGACGGTCGACGGCGTGGTCAAGAACATCACCGAATACGGCGCCTTCGTCGATCTCGGCGGCGTTGACGGCCTGCTGCACGTCACCGACATGGCGTGGCGTCGCGTGAACCACCCCAGCGAGATCCTGGCGATCGGCGAGACCGTCAAGGTCCAGGTCATCAAGATCAACAAGGAAACGCACCGCATCAGCCTCGGCATGAAGCAGCTGCAGGACGATCCGTGGGATTCGGTCGAGGGCAAGTTCCCGATCGAGTCGACCCACACCGGCCGCGTGACCAACATCACCGATTACGGCGCCTTCGTGGAGCTGGAGCCGGGCGTCGAAGGTCTGGTCCACGTCTCCGAGATGAGCTGGACCAAGAAGAACGTGCACCCTGGCAAGATCGTCTCCACTTCGCAGGAAGTGGAAGTGATGGTGCTGGAGATCGACAGTGCCAAGCGTCGCGTCTCGCTCGGCCTGAAGCAGACCCAGCGCAACCCGTGGGAAGTCTTCGCCGAAACCCACCCCGAGGGCACCGAGGTCGAGGGCGAGGTGAAGAACATCACCGAGTTCGGCCTGTTCGTCGGCCTGCCGGGCGACATCGACGGCATGGTTCACCTCTCGGACCTGACCTGGGAAGGTCGTGGCGAGGACGTGATCGGCGACTTCCGCAAGGGCGACGTCGTGAAGGCCAAGGTCACCGAAGTCGACATCGAGAAAGAGCGTATCTCGCTCTCGATCAAGGCGATGGACGGCGACCCGTTCGCGGATGCCATCGGCGGCGTGAAGCGCGGCTCGATCATCACCGTCGAGGTGACCAAGATCGAAGACGGCGGCATCGAAGTGACCTACGAGGGCATGAAGTCCTTCATCCGTCGCTCGGACCTGTCGCGTGATCGTGCCGAGCAGCGCCCCGAGCGCTTCGGCGTTGGCGACAAGATCGACGTGCGCGTGACCAACGTTGACAGCAAGACCCGCAAGCTGGGCCTGTCGATCAAGGCGCGTGAGATCGCCGAAGAAAAAGAAGCGGTCGAGCAGTATGGCTCCTCCGATTCGGGCGCTTCGCTGGGCGACATCCTCGGCGCCGCCCTCAAAGGCGACCGCTGAGCCTGTCGGGGCCTTTCGAGGCCCCGGCTGCAAGATTGGCCCCGCCACCCGGAAACGGGAGGCGGGGCCTTTTCGTGAACGGATCGCGAAAACAGTCCCCTTGATTTGACTGCACTATTTATCGGAACCCACGGACGTCCTATAGTCTTCCTGTCACAGGTCCGTGACGCCCCGCCTTTGGGGCGTCGGCCGGGCAAGGGGGGGGCGCACATGATTCGATCCGAACTGATCCAGAAGATCGCGGACGAGAACCCGCATCTCTATCAACGCGACGTGGAAAAGATCGTGAACACCATCTTCGACCGGATCACCCAGGCCATGGCCGAAGGCAACCGCGTCGAACTGCGCGGCTTCGGGGCCTTTTCGGTCAAGAAGCGCGACCAGCGTCTCGGCCGCAACCCCCGCACCGGCGAGGCGGTCGAGGTCGACGAAAAGCACGTCCCCTTCTTCAAGACCGGCAAGCTGTTGCGCGACCGGCTCAATGGGAAATAGAACCAAGACATGAGAGCTCTCCGCACCGCCTTTTGGGGCATCGTCGCCATCTGTCTCGTCATCCTCGGCCTTGCGAACCGCGGCGTGGTCACGCTGCGCGTGCTGCCCGAGGGGCTGAGCGGACTGTTCGGCATCTCGCCCGATCTCGATCTGCCGCTCTATGCCGTGATCCTGATCGGCGTGGCGCTTGGCCTATTGATCGGTTTCCTGTGGGAATGGCTGCGCGAGCACAAGCACCGCGCCGAAGCCCGCAAGCGGGCCCGCGAGGTGAACCGGCTCGAGCGCGAGGTCGACCGTCTGCGCCACGAGAAGCACGAGGGCGAGGACGACGTTCTGGCTCTCGTCGACACTCCGGCCGTGCCCGCGCGCGCCTGACCGTGTCCGTTTCCGTCAAGATTTGCGGCCTGTCCGACCGGGCAGGCCTCGACGCCGCCGTGGCTGCGGGCGCGCGTTACGTGGGCTTCGTGTTCTTTGCCAAGTCGCCGCGCGCGGTGACGGTCGAGCAGGCGGCAACGCTGGCGATCGAGGTGCCCCCGGGCATCGCCAAGGTGGCGTTGGTGGTCGATGTCGACGATGCTACGCTCGACGAGATCGTGACACGCGTGCCGCTCGACATGCTGCAGCTTCATGGCCGCGAGATACCCGAACGCGTGGCCGAGATCCGCGCGCGTCACGGCCTGCCGGTGATGAAGGCGGTGGGGGTGGCCTCCGAAGCCGATCTGCCCATGCTTGAAGCCTATGCCGCCGTGGCCGACCAGATCCTCGTCGATGCAAAGGCCCCGAAAGGGGCTGCGCTTCCGGGCGGCAACGGGCTAGCTTTTGATTGGCGGCTGATCGCGGGGCGGCGCTGGCCGGTGCCGTGGATGCTGGCGGGCGGACTCACGCCGGACAACCTCGCCGAGGCGGTGGCCAAGACCGGCGCGCGGCAGGTCGATGTTTCCTCGGGCGTAGAGAGCGCGCCGGGGGTGAAGGACGAGACCCGTATTCGCGCCTTTCTCGACGCCGCGCGACTCTGAGCCGGAGGCATCACGTGGGCGATTGCCCCGACCGGTCCGCTGCCCTACATGCCGTCCATGAGCAAATCCGTCGATCACGAGCGTGAGAAGGCCCGGCTGCGCCGGCAGATGCGGGCCATGACCGGCGGATCGCCCCGTCTGCATGGGCTGACGGAACGGCTGATGGCGGATCGCGCTCGCTGGATCCGTATTCCGGTGGGCGTCTTGTTCATCTTGGGTGGTTTCGCCGCGATTCTGCCGCTGTTCGGGCTGTGGATGCTGCCGATCGGACTGGCGCTTCTGGCGGTCGATCTGCCAATGCTGCGGCCAAGCGTCAATTCCACGCTGATCCGGGGCCGTCGCTGGAGCGACGGCATGTTGCGCCGCTGGCGTGACAGGAACGACGACAGGCAAGACAACCGCGACTGACCGCCTTGGCCCTTTACCGTGCGGCGCGGCAGGGGTAGTCCGGAGGCCGAACGCGAGGAGGCCCAGCGTATGGCGGACGATCTTATCAACAGCTTCATGGCCGGGCCCGACGAGGGCGGCCGCTTCGGACAGTTCGGCGGACGCTTCGTCTCCGAGACGCTGATGCCGCTGATCCTGTCGCTTGAAGCCGAATACGAAAAGGCCAAGACCGACGACGCCTTCTGGGCCGAGATGAACGACCTGTGGACCCACTATGTTGGGCGTCCCTCGCCGCTTTATTATGCTGAACGGCTCACCGAGCATCTGGGCGGGGCCAAGATCTATCTCAAGCGCGACGAGCTGAACCACACCGGCGCGCACAAGATCAACAACGTGCTGGGGCAGATCATCCTCGCCCGTCGCATGGGCAAGACCCGGATCATCGCCGAAACCGGCGCCGGCCAGCACGGCGTCGCCACCGCGACCGTCTGCGCTAAGTTCGGGCTGAAATGCGTGGTCTACATGGGCGCTCACGACGTCGAACGTCAGGCCCCCAACGTATTCCGCATGCGGCTTCTGGGCGCTGACGTGATCCCCGTCACCTCTGGGCGCGGCACGCTCAAGGATGCGATGAACGACGCGCTCCGCGATTGGGTCACCAACGTGCGCGACACCTTCTATTGCATCGGCACCGTGGCGGGGCCGCATCCCTATCCGGCAATGGTCCGCGACTTCCAGTCGATCATCGGCAAGGAGGTGCGCGAGCAGATGCAGGCCGCCGAAGGCCGTCTGCCAGATACGCTGGTCGCCGCGATCGGCGGTGGATCGAACGCGATGGGGCTGTTCTTCCCGTTCCTCGATGATCGTGACGTCAACATCATCGGTGTCGAGGCGGGCGGCAAAGGCGTGAATGCCAAGATGGAGCATTGCGCGTCGCTCACCGGCGGCCGCCCCGGCGTGCTGCATGGCAACAAGACCTACCTGCTGCAGGATGACGACGGGCAGATTCTCGAAGGTCATTCGATCTCGGCCGGGCTCGACTACCCTGGTATCGGACCCGAGCATGCCTGGCTGCACGAGATCGGTCGCGCGCAGTACGTGGCGATCACCGACATGGAGGCTCTCGAGGCGTTCAAGCTGTCTTGTGCGCTCGAAGGGATCATTCCGGCGCTGGAGCCGTCCCACGCTCTGGCGCATGTCATGAAGATCGCACCAGAGTTGCCGCGTGATCACCTGCTGGTGATGAATATGTGCGGTCGCGGCGACAAGGACATCTTCACCGTCGCCAAACATCTGGGTGTCGATATCGCGACCTGAACGCCTGACCTCACGATTATGTGATCTCTCGCCGCTGAACGGAGTTGTCGGATGACACGTTGGGCGGCGAACTCAAAATCGAGAGGAAACGAAATGCTGAATAAACTGACCGTTGCCGCCGCCACCACCGCCCTCGTGCTTGGTGCGTCCGCCGCCTCCGCCCAGAGCATCCCGTTCGCCGAAGTCGATACCGACGGCGACATGATGCTGTCGAACGATGAACTGGTCGCGGCCTTTGGCGCCGACGGTGCAGCGATCCTCATGGAAGACGACACCGATGGCGACATGATGCTGAGCGTGCAGGAAATCCGCATCGCGACCGGCATGAGCATGTCGACCGACACCAAATCCCCCGAGGCGCGTGCCGAGTCGGACGATGCCGATGATCCGGACTACCGTGACACAAACGAGTCCGCCATCCAGCCCAACGACACCGAAACCGAAGGCTTCATCGAAGAGGGTGAAGACACGGATGGTGCCGGCGACGAAGACGACGGCCAGTAACACCGTCTATTTCTAACCAATATTGAGGGGCCGACCGGTGAATATCCGGTTGGCCCCTTCTCCGTCTCAGGAGATGGCCGCTTCTTCCCGGGTCACACGAACACGTGTTGCGGTGTAACGAACCTCAATGGTTCTGGGGGGTTGGAAGGCGAACTCATTCTGGAGACCAAAATGCTGAAGACCTTTACCAGTGCTGCTGCACTCACCGCTCTCATGGCTGGCGGCGCCATGGCGCAGGACGACATGATGATCGACGCCGATGCTTCGACCATGCAGATGTCGATGATGGACGGCCAGACCACCGTGACCTTCCCGCGCATCGCCGCGCGTCAGGACGGTTACATTGTTCTGCATGCTGTCGCCGACGGCGCACCTGTGGTGCCGGAATCGCTGGGCCACGCGATGATCATGGCCGGTGAAAACACCGACGTTATGGTGACGATCCCCGAGGCGCTGGCTGCCGGGACCGAGCTGATGGCGATGCTGCACGTCGAATCCAACGGCAATGGCGTCTATGACTTCGGTCCGGACATGACCGATGTCGACACGCCGGTTATGGTCAACGATGCTCCGGTGACGGCGATGTTCACCGTTCCCGAAGGCATGATGATGCATTCGGCTGACGACATGAAGTCGCCCGAGGTGGCCGACCCCGAAGTGCGCTCCGAGTCGGACGATGCCGACGATCCGGACTACCGTGACGACAACGAGTCCGCGATCGAGACCAACGACACCGAAACCGAGGGCTTCATCGAAGAGAGCGAAGATGACAGTGAGACCGACGACGACCCCAAGAACTGAGTGGGTCGTTGAGACTGCCCGTTTGGCAGGCTCTTGAGACAAGGCCCCGGCTGGACATGATCCGGTCGGGGCCTTTGTTTGTCAGCCCGCGTGCTGTGTCAGGACCTGGAGTGGAACGATCTCAAGCGCGCGCTTGTGCGTGGCGGCGAGGTGAACTTTCGGGGCGCAGCCTTCGTCATGTGCTTGCAGAAACCGCGAGGCGCACAGGCACCAGCGGTCGCCCGGCGCCAGCCCGGCAAAGCCGAACTCGGGTCGTGGTGTGCTGAGGTCATTGCCGACATATTTCGAATAGGCGAGGAATTCGGCCGTCATGACCGCACAGACCGTATGGCTTCCGGTGTCCTCGACGCAGCTGTTACAATGCCCATCGCGGAAAAACCCGGTCAGTGGCGCGGTCGAACAGGAGGCGAGAGGGCCATCCAAGACATTGAGCGACGGGTCCATCTTCATGGCAATCCTCTTGGAAAAATTGGGGGTCGGCGGGTGAGCCGGGGCCTAGCGATCGGCCGGAGCGCTGTATCCTTTACCCCTCGCGTCCTATCTGAAGCGATCTGCGAGCTTTTGCAGGGCCGAGCGGTCGTCGCGCTCATCCGGCTGGGGCGAGGTCGGCTCGGATCCTGACGCTTGTTTTACCGGCGGCTTCGGTGCCTCGGCTGCCTGCGCCGCGACAGCGGGTTTGCCCTTGGTGCCGCCGCCCGACCGCGGTGGGTTCAACCGCAGCGACACGGCGTTGAGAAACCGCGCATCGTCGCCCGCCGCCAGCGCCGCTGCGCCGTCGGAGATGCCGCGCAACATGTCGTCGAGCCAGACCTCGTCGGCCTTGGCGAAATCCTTGAGTACGTAGCCCGGCACCGCGTCCTTGTGACCGGGATGACCCACGCCCATGCGCACGCGGTCGTAATGCGGGCCTAAGTGCTGGTGGATCGAGCGCAGCCCGTTGTGGCCCGCGTGGCCGCCGCCCGACTTGGTCTTGAGCCGTCCCGGCGCGAGATCGATCTCGTCGTGAAAGACGCAGATGTCGGTGCTGTCGATCTTGTGGAAACGCGCGGCCTCGCCGACCGACTGGCCCGAGAGGTTCATGAAGGTGGCGGGCTTGAGCAGCAGGATCTTTTCCGAGCCGAGCCGGCCTTCGGACACCTCGCCTTGAAATTTTGCGCGCCAGGGCGTAAAGCCGTGATCCTCCGCGATCCGGTCCACGGCCATGAAGCCGATGTTGTGACGGTTCTGGGCGTATTTGCCGCCCGGGTTTCCAAGTCCGACGAAGAGTTTCATGGGCCGGAAGCTAGCGCGCCGTCACGCGCAGGGCCAGTGCCCAGACGCAAAACGGGGCCCCGAAGGGCCCCGTTTCCTTACCTTGGTCGCCAAAGCGATCAGGCGTCGGACTGCTCGGTCGCTTCGACCTCGTCAGCGGCCTCATCGGCCTCTTCCTCGGCGGCGGCCGCCAGCTTCGACGGCGCCGAGATGTTGGCGATCACGAAGTCACGGTCGATGGTCGGCTTGGCGCCCGAGGGCAGCTCGACGTCGCTGATGTGGATGACATCACCGATCTGCTTGCCGGTCAGGTCCACGACGATCTGCTCGGGGATCTCGCCCGCGAGCACGTTGAGCTCGACTTCGGGACGGACCAGGGTCAGAACGCCGCCGCGCTTGATGCCCGGTGCGTCCTTGTGGTTCACGAACTCGACGTGGATGAACAGGCTGATCCGCGTGGTGCGGCGCAGGCGCAGCAGGTCCACATGGGTCGGCAGGTCACGAACCACGTCGCGCTGCACCGAACGGCAGATGACGCGGACGTCGTCCTGGCCTTCGACCTTGAGGTTGAACAGCGTCGACAGGAAACGCCCTGCCTTCAGCTTCTTGATCAGGGCATTGTAGGGCAGGTTGATCGGGAGCGGGTCGGAACCGCCGCCGTACACGATGCCCGGAACGAGGTTCTCGCGACGTGCCTGACGAGCGGCCCCCTTGCCTGTCCCCGTGCGTGCCGTGGCGACGAGATCCGGAATCTCTTTGGCCATTGGTAAGTCCTTTCAGGTGATGGGCCATCCTCCAAGGGTGTATGGCCCGATTCAGAACCTGTGCCTTTAGCGCCGAATCCCTCGATTGGAAAGGGCCGCATGGGCATAAAATGGCGCAACGGACGCCGCGTCTGTGGACTGTTCGCGCGCGGCGTGGCACCTGCGCTCCATGTTCATTCTCTCTGCTCTTCGATTGACCCGTGCGCCGGGCTCTGCCTTCGTGGTCATGGGGCTCTACTGGGGTGTCTTTGCCGCGCATGTGCCGGTGTTCCGCGACCGGCTTGGGGTGGATGACGCGGTGTTCGGCTCGCTCCTGCTCGGCTCCTCTTTGGGTCTGCTGGCGACGATGTGGCTCGCGCCGCGGTTCGACCGATCGCTGGGGCGCGCGGCGCTCCCCGTCGCGGCGGGGCTTCTGGCGTTGGCGTGGATCGCGCCGGCGCTGGCCGCGACGCCATTGGCCTTCGCGATCGGCATGGTCGGCGTCGGCATGGCCTCGGGTGTCTGCGACGTGGTGATGAACGCCCGGGTGAGCCAGATCGAGGCGCAGTCGGGGCGCTCCTTGATGAATGCCAACCACGGGCTGTTCTCGCTGGCCTACGGCGCGGCCGCTCTGGCATCGGGTATCACGCGCGAGGCCGGTCTGCCGATCCTCGTGGTGTTCGGCGGCATGACGATCGTGACGCTGGCCTTGATGCCGCTGCTGTCGCGTGCGCCCGCCCCCGCCGCGATGCCCGAGGAGGGGGCGTCGGTGACGTTGCCGCTTTGGCCGGTGGCGCTGTGCGGGATCGTGGTGATGATCGCCTTTCTGAGCGAAGCCACGGTCGAGAGCTGGTCGGCGCTGCACATCGAGCGGACACTGGGTGGCGGCGCGGCGCAAGGCGCGCTTGGGCCTGCGCTTTTGGGGATAACGATGACGCTGGGCCGATTTGGTGGACAGGCACTGGCCGAAAAGCTCAGTGAAACAGCGGTGATCCGGGTGGCGGCGCTGGTCTCGGCCTCGGGGGCGGCTATCGCGGCGATGGCCCCGGCGCCGATGGTGGCCTATCTCGGTTTTGCCATCACCGGCCTCGGTATTTCAGTGATCGGCCCGATGGGTCTGGCGCTGGCCGGGCGTCTGGTGGCGCCGCATCAGAGGTCGCAGGCCATCGCCCGCGTCGCCGTCATCGCCTTTTGTGCTTTCCTGATCGCGCCGGTTCTGATGGGTGGCCTGTCAGAGGCCTTCGGCCTGCGCGTGGCCTTCGGTATGGTCGCGGCGCTGCTGTTGATGATCCTGCCCCCGGTGCTGGCGCTGCGCCGCCGGGCGCGCGCGTTGGCCGCCGTTCCGGCCTGATCTCGTGGCCATGCAGGGAGCAGGGCGCGGCGGCCCAGCGCGCCCGTTGCTTGTGATGCGTTCACGCGGCGTCTAGACAGCCTGTGCAATCTTTGAACGAGGCGCGCGATGGCCCGATCCCCCAAGACCAGTGACGAGGACCGACCGGGCTCGCGCAACATCGGGGCGCTGAGGGCGCTCTGGCCCTTTGTGGCGCCTTACCGGGGCATCATGACGCTCGCCATCGTGGCGCTTGTGTTTACCGCCTGCGTGAGCCTCGTGCTGCCATTGGCCGTGCGCCGGGTGGTCGACAATTTCGAAGTCGACGCAGGCATGCTGCTCGACCGGTATTTTGCGGCGGCACTGGTGATCGCGGGGCTGCTCGCTCTGGGCACGGCGGCGCGCTATTACCTTGTCACGCGCTTGGGCGAGCGGGTGGTGACCGACATCCGCAAGGCGCTGTTCGGGCGGATGGTGGGCATGAGCCCCGCTTTCTATGAAAGGATCATGACCGGCGAAGTGTTGAGCCGGATCACGACGGACACGACCTTGATCCTGTCAGTGATCGGCTCCTCGGCCTCGATCGCGCTGCGCAACCTGCTGATCCTGATCGGCGGCTTGGCGCTTCTGCTGCTGACTTCCGCCAAGCTCACCGGTCTGGTGCTGCTCATCGTGCCTGCGATCATCGTGCCGATCGTGGTGCTGGGCCGCCGCCTGCGCGTGCTCAGCCGCGAGAACCAGGACTGGATCGCAGCCTCATCGGGCAACGCCTCCGAGACGCTCCTGTCGGTGCAGACGGTGCAGGCCTACAGCCACGAAGCCCGCAGCCGGGAGCGGTTCGACGAGATCACCGAAAAGAGCTTTGTCGCCGCACGCGAGCGGATCGGCACGCGGGCGGTAATGACGGCGATCGTCATCTTCCTGATCTTTGCGGGCATCGTCGGCGTGCTGTGGATCGGCGCACGCGATGTGAACGCGGGACAGATGACCATCGGCGCGCTGGTGCAGTTCGTGATCTACGCGGTGATGGTCGCAGGCTCCGTCGGCGCGCTGACCGAGATCTGGGGCGAATTGCAGCGTGCGGCGGGTGCCACCGAGCGGCTGGTCGAGTTGCTGAACGCCGAGGACAGCCTGCGCGAGCCTGCAAAGCCGCGATCGGTGCCCGCGGCGCAAGGCGAGATCGTGTTCGAGGATGTCTCGTTTTCCTATCCTTCGCGACCCGACGCCTCGGCGCTCGACCATGTCAGCGTCACCATCGCGCCGGGCGAAACCGTGGCGCTGGTCGGCCCCTCGGGGGCGGGCAAAACCACAATGATCCAGCTTCTGCTGCGGTTCTGGGATCCGTCCACGGGGCGGGTGCTGCTCGACGGTGCGGATCTGCGCGACATGGCGCGGCCCGAGTTCCGGCGCCAGATGGCGCTGGTGCCCCAAGACCCCGTGATCTTTGCCGACACGGCGCGCGAGAACATCCGCTTTGGTCGGCCCGACGCCACCGATGCCGAGGTCGAGGCCGCCGCACATGCCGCTGCGGCGCATGAGTTCCTGATGGCGCTGCCCGAAGGCTATGACAGCCAAGTAGGGGAGCGCGGCGTGATGCTCTCGGGTGGGCAGAAGCAGCGCATCGCGATTGCACGGGCGATCCTGCGCGATGCGCCGGTCCTGCTTCTGGATGAAGCGACGAGCGCGCTCGACGCCGAAAGCGAGCGGCTGGTGCAACGCGCCGTCGACCGGCTGGCCACCGGGCGCACGACGCTCATCGTGGCGCATCGTCTGGCCACGGTGAAAAAGGCCGACCGCATCCTCGTGTTCGAGGCGGGCCGGATCGTGGCACAGGGCAGTCACGACGCGCTGGTGGCCGAAGGCGGGCTCTATGCCCGGCTGGCCCGATTGCAGTTCACCGATGGCATGGTCGAGGCCGCCGAGTAGCGGGCGACCCATCGAAACCTCTTGCGCGACGCGGGGCTATCGCGGCGTCATGCTTGCGTGACGCGTGGGTCAGCCTGATGCTTCGTCTCAGGGATGGAGCCGCCATGCGGCAAGGATACGACAACCGACCGGGGAGGAACGGAATGGGTTTTGCGGGCATGGCCGATCGCGCTGCGATCGAGGCCGAGGGGACATGGGCGGCGCAGGGCGAACCGGCAACGACGCATGGGTTGTTGGAACGGACCGCCAAGGCCTTTCCCCAGCGTGCGGCGCTGAGCTTTCAGCTCCTCTCCGACCCCAAGGCCCCCGCCGAGACGCTGGATTGGACCGAATTGCACGCAAAGTCGGCGCAGACCGCGAATCTGCTGCGCGAACTGGGCGTGGGCGAGACCGACGTGGTGGCGTTCTTGCTGCCTAACTGCTCGGAGGTGGTGCTGTCCTATCTCGGCGGTCAGATCGCGGGCGTCGTGAACCCGATCAACCCGCTGCTCGACGCGGGCCAGATCGGGGCGATCCTGCGTCAGACCAATGCCAAGGTGCTGATCACGCTGAAGGCTTTCCCCAAGACCGACGTGGCGCAGAAGGCCGCCGAGGCGGTGGCGCTCGCTCCCAACGTGAAAACGGTGCTCGAGGTCGATCTGCTGCGGTATCTGACCGGCGTGAAGAAGCTGATCGTGCCGCTGATCCGGCCCAAGGTGCCGGTCAAGCACAAGGCGCAGGTGCTCGACTTCACCCGCGAGATCGCGCGCCAACCGCGCAGCCTCGCCTTTGCCGACAGCACGGGCGACCGGGTCGCAGCGCTGTTTCATACGGGCGGCACCACCGGCATGCCCAAGGTGGCGCAGCACCGCTATTCCGGCATCGTCTACAACGGCTGGCTCGGCGGTAAGCTGATGTTCTCGGACCGCGACAACATCATCTGTCCGCTGCCGATGTTCCACGTCTTTGCCGCCATCGTCATCATGGGCTCCTCGCTCGCTTCGGGTGCGCATGTGATCCTGCCGACGCCCGCGGGTTACCGGGGGGACGGCGTATTCGACAACTTCTGGAAACTGATCGAGCGCTGGCAGGTGACCTTCATGATCACCGTGCCGACCGCGATCTCGGCGCTGATGCAACGTCCTGTAGATGCGGACATCTCGTCTCTGAATCTGGCCTTCTCGGGCTCGGCGCCGCTTCCGGTCGAGCTTTACAAGCGGTTCGAGCAGGCGGCGGGCGTCACCATCTGCGAGGGTTACGGCCTGACAGAAGCGACCTGTCTGGTATCGATCAACCCGCCCGAGGGCACAAAGAAGGTGGGCTCGGTCGGCGTGCCGTTCCCCTACACGCAAGTGCGCATTCTCGATCCGAATACCGGCGAGGAATGCGCCCCCGACACGGTGGGTGAGATCTGCGTGTCGAGCCCCGGTGTCTCGCGCGGCGACACCTATACCGACCCGACCAAGAACGAAGGGCTGTACTGGCCCGGCCTCGAAGACGAGCACCAGTTCCTGCGTACCGGTGATCTCGGTCGGATCGACGCGGACGGCTATCTCTGGATCACCGGCCGTGCCAAGGACCTGATCATCCGGGGTGGCCACAACATCGACCCCGCCGAGATCGAGGAGGCGCTGGCCGCGCATCCTGCCATCGCCTTTGCCGGTGCCATCGGCCAGCCTGACGCGCATGCGGGCGAGGTGCCTTGCGTCTATGTCGAACTGGTCGAGGGAGCCGAGATCGATCAGGCGGCGCTGCTCGACTACGCACGAGAGCATGTGCCCGAGCGCGCCGCCCGGCCTCGTCATCTCGAGATCCTGCCGGAACTGCCCAAGACAGCGGTGGGCAAGATCTTCAAGCCGGCGCTACGCCGAATGGCAATCTCCCGCGTTTATGATGCGGCGCTTGCGGAGGCAGGCGTCGGGGCCGAGGTGGCCGAGGTGGTTGAGGACAGCCGGCGCGGCCTGGTGGCCAAGATCCGGCGCACCGGCACCGCGACCGAGGCCGATGCCGCCAAGGCGCTCGGGGCCTTTACCCGGCCTTGGGACTGGGTCGGCGACTGACGCCGCGTCTCGGAGCGGAGGCAGAGGCGGGGGGCATGCCCCCCGCCGCCGCCGTCAGTGTATCGAAGCCCAGATAGGCGCATCGGGTCGGGGCAACGCGTTCGCACAGGATGCCGAAGGCAGCGTTGAGGCGCTGCATGAGGCATTGACCAAGGGCGCAACGTCGGCGTCCTCGACAGTTTGTCTCGTGGACAGGTTGTTCGGATCTTCCGGAGGGGAGGATGGGGCGATCGCGGCCAAGGCGATGACGCCCAGCACTGCCCAAGGCAGTAGCGGGTCAACTGTATACATGAAAACTCTCTGAACACAAAATCGCAACACAACTCATGAGATAGTTGGTGCGGGATTCTGCAAGTCAAATTGTATTCCACCCCCGGCGATAAGGTTGACTCGAGGTCAATCTGCTTCAGTCCGGATAGCGATTTTGGGGAGATGGTGCTGCAGGAGAGGATTGAACTCTCGACCTCACCCTTACCAAGGGTGTGCTCTACCACTGAGCTACTGCAGCGTCTGGCGGGCTTTTACTTGTCTGGACAGCGAGCGCAAGGGGGTTTTCCGAAGATTGACGCAACGGCTGGCGATTGCCGGGACGCACGGCGTTTGCGCGCCTTGAACTGGACGGAAAGGGGCAGGGACGCTATCTGCGCTAACATGAAGACACCTCGTCAGGACCCGCCCCGCGCGGCCGATCGCAAGGACCGCCTAAAGGCGGCCCTCAAGACCAACATCGCCCGCCGCAAGGCGCAGGCGCAAGCGCGGGCCGCAGAGGCCAAGCCCGACGGCGAAAAAGAGAAAGAGTAGCAGGCATGGATTCGATCATCGTACGCGGCGGCACCGAGCTGCGCGGCCAGATCCCGATCGCCGGCGCCAAGAACGCCTGCCTCGCGCTGATGCCCGCGACGCTCCTGTCCGAAGAGCCGCTGACGCTCACCAACGCGCCGCGGCTTTCGGACATCCTCACCATGACGCAGCTTCTGGAATCGCTGGGCTGCGAAGTCTCCTCGATGCAGGGCGGCAAGGTGATCGCCATGTCGACGCACGATCTCGCCTCGACCCGCGCCGACTATGAGATCGTGCGCAAGATGCGCGCCTCGAACCTCGTACTCGGCCCGCTTCTGGCGCGCGCCCACGAAGCGGTCGTGTCATTGCCGGGCGGTTGTGCCATCGGTGCCCGGCCCATGGATATCCACATCGAGGCATTGACCGCGCTGGGGGCCGAGATCGAGCTGAAGGAGGGCTACCTCCATGCCGTGGCCCGCGGCGGTCTTCGCGGCGGGCGCGTGCCGCTGCGCTTTGCCTCCGTTGGTGCGACCGAGAACGTCCTGATGGCTGCGACCCTCGCCAAGGGCTCGACGATCATCGAGAACGCGGCGCGCGAGCCCGAGATCGTCGATCTGGCACGTTGCCTGCGCGCGATGGGCGCGCAGATCGAGGGCGAAGGCAGTTCGACCATCGAAGTGCAGGGCGTCGACCGTCTGGGTGCGGCCACGCACCGCGTCGTCACCGACCGGATCGAGCTTGGCACCTACATGCTCGCCCCTGCCTTCACCGGCGGCGAGGTCGAATGCCTCGGCGGCAAGCTCGAACTGATCGGGGCCTTCGTCGAAAAGCTCGACGCAGCAGGCATCGACGTGAGCGAGACCGAGGCTGGTCTCAAGGTGAAGCTGCGCGGCGACCGACCGCGCGCCGTGGACGTGACGACCGAGCCGTTCCCCGGCTTTCCGACCGACCTTCAGGCGCAGATGATGGCGATGCTCTGCACCGCCACGGGCACCAGCCGTCTCGAAGAGAAGATCTTCGAGAACCGCTTCATGCATGCGCCCGAGTTGCAGCGCATGGGTGCGCGGATCGAGGTGCACGGTGGCCATGCGACCGTCACCGGCGTCGACAAGCTCAAGGGCGCGCAGGTGATGGCGACAGATCTGCGGGCGTCCGTCTCGCTGATCCTCGCGGGGCTGGCCGCCGAGGGCGAAACGGTGGTGAACCGGGTCTACCACCTTGATCGCGGCTATGAGCATGTCGAAGACAAGCTCAGCGCGGTAGGGGCCAAGATCGAGCGGGTGAGCGCATGACCGAGACCCGTGACGCGACATTCGAAGAGGGCGTACAGCGCCCGCTGCGGCTCAAGGCACTCGATGCCGACGACATTCAAGTGATCTCGGCGCTGGTGCAGGATTCGGTCCTGCCCGCCGCCGAGATGGCATGGCGCAAAAGCGAGCGGCGCTTTGGCATGCTGCTCAACCGCTTCCGCTGGGAAGATCCCGCGACCACGCGCGAGGCCGAGCGCGTGCAATCGGTGCTGTGCGTAGAAAACGTGATGGCAGTGCGCAGCCAGGGCCTCGATCCGCGCGACAAGGACACGGTGCTGTCGCTTCTGGCGGTGGTGTTCGCGCCGGGAGAGGACGGCACCGGGACGATCCGCCTGATCCTTGCGGGCGATGGCGAGATCGCGATCGACGTCGAGGCGCCCGAACTGGTGCTACGCGACGTGACCCGGCCCTATGCCGCGCCCTCGGGCAGGGCGCCCCAGCACCCCGAATGATCCGCCCTCTCGGCCCCGGCGACCTGTCCGAATGGCGCAGGATACGGGCCGAAGGGCTGCGGCTTTTTCCAGATGCTTTCCTGACGACGTTGCAAGAGGAACTGGCCCGCACCGACGTCGAAGTGACCCGCAGCTTGGAGGGGCGTCTCGTGTTGGGGTGCTTCGATGGTGATCGCCTCGTCGGCACGGCGGCACTCGACCCGGTGGTCGAGGCCGCGGCTGCGGCCCACAGGGTCGCATTGAATGCCTTCTTTGTCAGTCCCGACCGCCATGGCACCGGCACAGGGGCTCGGCTTTTGCGCGCCGCGCTCGACCGGGCGATGGAAGACGCACGGCTTCAGGTGGAGCTGTTCGTGGCCGCGCACAACAGGCCCGCGATCCGCCTCTATGAGAAGCACGGCTTCGTGCGGCATGGGCTGCTGCCGCGCGCGGCGCGGATCGACGGGCGCTTTGTCGATGACCTGTATTACGTGCGGCAACTGGACGGTTGAGCAGAGGGGCTGGCAGGGCTATGCCCGAAAGCCGAAGGAGACCGCCATGCCGCACCGCCTGTCCACCACCGACGCCGAATTCGAGGCCCGCTTTGCGGCGCTGCTGACCATGAAGCGCGAGGACAGCCCCGACGTGGACGACACGGTGGCTGCGATCATTGCCGATGTGCGTGCGCGCGGTGATCTGGCCTTGGTCGATTACACCTCGCGTTTCGACCGCATGACGCTGGACGCCACGCGGCTGCGCTTCACGCCCGAAGAGATCGAGGCGGAATGCGCCAAGGTCTCGGACGAGGATCGCGCGGCGCTGGAGCTCGCCGCCGAACGCATCCGCGCCTATCACGCGCGACAGATGCCCCAGGACGAGAGCTGGACCGACGAGGTCGGTGCCATGTTGGGCTGGCGCTGGACGCCGGTGTCGGCGGCGGGGCTCTATGTACCCGGGGGGTTGGCTTCCTATCCCTCCTCGGTGCTGATGAACGCGGTCCCGGCCAAGGTCGCGGGCGTGAGCCGGCTTGCCGTCACCGTGCCGACGCCCGACGGCCTCGCCAACCCACTTGTGCTGATGGCCTGCCGCATTGCCGGCGTCGACGAGATTTACCGCATCGGCGGCGCGCAGGCGATCGCGGCGCTGGCCTATGGTACCGAAACCATCGCGCCAGTCGACAAGATCACCGGGCCAGGCAATGCTTTCGTGGCGGCGGCCAAGCGTCGGGTCTTTGGCCGCGTCGGCATCGACATGATTGCCGGGCCCTCCGAGATCCTCGTCATCGCGGATGCCGACAACGACCCCGATTGGATCGCACTCGACCTGCTTTCGCAGGCCGAGCACGATGAAAGTGCGCAGTCGATCCTGATCACCGATGACGCCGCCTTTGGCGAGCGTGTGGCGGCGGCGGTCGAGGCGAGGCTCGAAACCCTTGAACGGCGCGCGATCGCAGGTGCTAGCTGGCGCGACTTCGGCGCCATCGTCACCGTGCGCGATCTGGACGAGGCCGCGACTCTCGCCGACCGGATCGCCGCCGAGCACCTCGAACTCTGCGTCGCCGATCCCGAGGCGCTGTCTTCGCGGATCACCCATGCGGGAGCGATCTTTCTCGGGCACTGGACGCCGGAGGCGATCGGTGACTACATTTCCGGACCCAACCACGTTCTGCCCACGGCACGTTCGGCGCGGTTCTCCTCAGGGCTTTCGGTGATGGACTTCCTCAAGCGCACGACTCTTTCGAAGATGACACCCGCCGCACTGGCCGCCATTGGCACGGCAGGCGCGCGTCTGGCGCGGGCCGAGAGCCTCGAGGCGCACGGTCTGTCGCTGACGGCGCGGCTCGAAAAGCTGAACCGGGGCGGGGCATGACCCGCATCGCCGAAATCCGACTCGATGACGCGGGCCAGCCCGCGCCTACGCCGGAGATCGAGCAAGAGCGCCGCGTGGCGGTGTTCGACCTGCTCGAAGACAATCGGTTCACCCTGCCGGGGCGCGATGCGGGGCCTTACCATCTTGGTCTCGCGATCCGTGAAAAACGGCTGGTGTTCGACGTGGCCAATACGACCGGGGAGCGGGCGGCGGAGTTTCACCTCTCGCTCGGGCCGTTCCGGCAGGTTGTGAAGGACTATTTCCAGATCTGTGAAAGCTACTACGACGCCGTGAAGACGCTGCCACCGAGCCAGATCGAGACGATCGACATGGCCCGTCGCGGCATCCACAACGAAGGCGCACGGGTGTTGCAGGAACGGCTCGATGGCAAGGCGGAGGTCGACACCGATACGGCGCGGCGGCTCTTCACCCTCATCTGCGTGCTGCATTTCGGGGTCTGAGGTGGATTTGGCCGCAACATCGCAGCCTCTTCCCCAGTCGGTTCTGTTCTGTTGCGACCACAACGCCGTCCGCTCGCCCATGGCCGAGGGGATCATGAAGAAGTTCTATGGTGCCGACTGCTACATCCAGTCGGTCGGCGTGAAGAACGATTTGGAGATCGACGGTTTCGCCATCGCCGTCTGCGCCGAAATAGGGGTCGAGCTGCATCGTCATCGTTCGCGCAGCTTCGACGAGATGCACGATTGGGGCGATGACCTGTCGTCGTTCGATCTCGTGCTGGCGCTGTCACCCGCGAGCCAGCGCCGGGCGCTTGATCTGACCGCCTGCTTTCACCTGTCGGTCGAATACTGGCCGGTGCTCGATCCCACGGGGCTGGGAGAAGGGCGTGAGGAGCGGTTGCGCAGTTATCGCCAGACGCGCGATATGATCGTCGACCGCCTCATGCAGCGCTGGGGGCCCCCCCGCCTGTGACGACGTCCGGGTTCACGGATCGGCAAGCTCCTGAGTGCAGATCCCACGAAAAAGGCCGCCCCGAGGGGCGGCCTTCTCCTTGCAGTCAGGGGAGCTTACTGTTCGACGGCCTGCATCGACTCGAGCTGTTCCTCGGTGGCGTCGATGAAGACGCGAACTTCACCGGCTTCCGAACGCAGAACGCTCATCTGGTCGAAGGGGATCGCGACCGGCTTCTCGCCGAGGCCGAGGAAGCCGCCGACTTCGACGATCACTTCCTGGATCTGGCCCTGATCGTCGACCATGATGTCGCCGATGTCACCGATGCGCTCATCGTTGATGCCGTAGACGGTCGAACCTTCGAGGTCGGTCAGAACGATCTCGTTGGCAGCGACCATGGCGAAGCCTTCGCGCTCGATCATCGGACCGGTGCTTTCGATGGTGGCTTCTTCGGTCATCTCGGCGGTCTCAGCTTCGACGACTTCCATTTCGGCTTCGGCTTCGGCAACTTCGCCTTCGACCTCAGCTTCCACTTCAGCAGCTTCGCCCTCGACTTCGGCTTCGAGCTCGGCGGCCTCGGCTTCGATCTCGTTGCCGGCTTCGGCGACTTCGGCCTCGACTTCCTCGGCAACACCTTCGACTTCGGCTTCGGCTTCTGCCAGTTCGGTTTCAGCTTCCGCCTCGACTTCCGCCTCGGCTTCGGGCTCATCCATCACGGCGGCGGCGTCGCCTTCGACGGCGGCTTCGTTGAAGGTCACGACCGGCTCGCCGGTCTGTACCATCTCGATCACTGGCTCACCGCCTTGTGTGAACTCGATCACCGGCTCGGCGCTCTCGAAGCGGATGTTCGGCTGCGTGCGCTGCACCGAAACATTGGCGTTCGTGCCGTCGCGGCTCTCTTCGTAGGTCACGGTCGGCTCGACGGTGGTCAGCTGAATATCCGCTTCCTCGATGGCGCGGGCTTCGCCGGCTACGCCGGGCTCATAGGTTTCGCCGCTGGCGCGGTCGGTGACCTGAAAGCCGCCTTCGGAGCCTTCCTCGGCACGCTGAAGCTCGAGCTCGACCTTGGGACGGGCTTGCGTCACGGTCACGATCGGGTCGGCCTGACGGATCTCGACCTGCGGCTGCGTGTTGGCCACATCGACGCCCGGCTCGGGCATGGTGATGATGATTTCGGGCGCAGGCTGCTCGATGCGGATCGTCGGCTGCGGCATGTCCATCGTGATGGTGGCCGGGGCCTGACGGATCAGGATTTCGGCCTGACCTTCGTTCACGGTCACGTCCGGCGTCGCGTTCGACACCATGACATCGGTCTGACCCGATTCGACCGAGACGGACGGCTTGTCCTGCTCGAGGTAGACCATGCCCTCGATCACGACTTCGTCTTCGAGACGCACGGTGGCGGTTTCGGTTTCGGCCAGTTCGGCCTCGGCTTCTGCCGTGGCGGCATCGCCTTCGACTGCGACGAGCTTTTCGAGCTCGACGAAGACGACGGCGCATTCCGCATCATTCTCGGCTGCGATGATCGCGTTGATGTCGTCTTGAGTCATCGGCGCATCGGCGGGGACGCCGTCGGCCATGTTCTCGGTCAGCATCAGTTCGAGATCGGAACAGGTGGCATCGGTCGTCTGTGCCTGTGCACCGGCTGCCAGCGGCAGGGTGAGGGCCGTCGACAGCAGCAGCTGTGTCATCCGCATGGTCATGGAGTATCTCCCGTATTATGCTTCGCTTCGGGCACACAACGGCGCACCGCGGCGGACGTTCCGCAGATTTGGCACGAAATTTTGATTGCACCCGGGCTGCAGTAGAGCGATGGTCCCAGCGAAGCCGCACGGCACCAGCCGGATCGCGGCCTGTTTGCACTTGAAACTCGTGGCCCGAAGGCGCATCTACTCCGCGATGGCCCGCGCGTTTCGCGGGTACCACTGGACGGAGAGACCATGGCCAAGGAAGAACTGCTCGAATTTCCCGGTGTCGTGAAGGAACTCCTGCCGAACGCGACGTTCAGGGTCGAGCTGGAAAACGGCCATGAGATCATCGCGCACACGGCGGGTAAACTTCGCAAGAACCGAATCCGCGTCCTCGCGGGCGACAAGGTGCAGGTCGAGATGACCCCCTACGATCTGACCAAGGGTCGGATCAACTACCGCTTCCGCTGACGCGCTCATGAGCGCGCTGCCGCCCGAGAGCGGGCTGAGGCTGATCCTCGGCTCGGCCTCGCCGCGCCGTCGCGAATTGCTGGCGCAGATCGGCCTCCTGCCGGATGACGTCCGCCCCCCCGACATCGACGAAACACCGCATCGGGACGAGCTGCCGCGTGTCTACGCCGCGCGCATTGCGCAGGAGAAGGCGCGTGCCGTCTCTTTGGGCGATGGCGAGGTGCTGCTTTGCGCCGATACCACCGTGGCCCTTGGTCGACGCATTCTGGGCAAGCCCGAGGATGCCGCCGAGGCCGCGCGATTTTTGCACCTGCTGTCCGGTCGTCGCCACACCGTCATCACCTCCATCGCGGTGCGTCGGGGCGACCGCGTCTGGGCGCGCGAGGTCGAGACGGCGGTCAAGATGAAGCGATTGTCGAACCCCGAGGTCAACGCCTACCTCGCCACCGGTGATTGGCACGGCAAGGCCGGTGGCTATGCCATCCAAGGCCCCGCCGGGGCCTTCATCCCTTGGATCAACGGCTCCTTCACCGGTGTCGTCGGCCTGCCTCTGGCCGAAACCGCAGGGCTGCTGACTGCGGCCGGATACCCCGTGCACGGAGAGACCCAATGAAGGGACGCCGCATCGTTCTCGACCACATCGGTTCGCGTGAAGCCGCGGCCTACATGGTTGATGGCCAACTCGACGACCTTTTGATCGAGGAGGGCGATGCGCCGCGCCCCGGCGCGATCTACCGCGCGATCTGCGACCGGCCGTTGAAAGGGCAGGGCGGCATGATGGTGCGGCTGCCCGAGGGCGGCACCGGCTTCTTGCGGCAGGGCAAGGGGCTGCGCCCCGGCCAGTCGCTGCTGGTGCAGGTCACTGGCATTGCCGAGGACGGCAAGGCCGTGCCGCTCACCGATCGAGTGCTGTTCAAGAGCCGTTTTGCCATCGTCACCCCCGGCGCGCCGGGGCTCAACATCTCGCGCCGCATCGCCGAGGACGAGGAGCGCGCGCGCCTGCGCATTCTTGCCGAAGAGGGGATGGAGGGCGCGCCCGAGGGCTTTGGCCTGATCCTGCGCTCGGTCTGCGAAGGAGCGGCTGAGGATGATATTGCCGAGGACATCGCTTCGATGCGTGCCCTTGCCGAAGCTGTCACTAACGACGCCGAAGGTGCCGAGCCCGAAGCGCTGACCGAAGGCGACGGGCCGCACTTGCTGGCCTGGCGCGACTGGATCGCCGAGGATGTGACGACCGAGCCGGGCGGGTTCGAGCGCGAGGGCGTGCTTGACCAGATCGAGGCGCTCAAGAGTGCGCGCGTGGCGACCGGCGAAGGCTCGATTTTCGTGGAGCCGACCCGCGCGCTGGTCGCGGTCGACGTCAACACCGGTGGCGACACCAGCCCGGCCGCCGCGCTCAAGGCCAACCTCGCCGCTGCACGTGCCCTGCCACGCGCGCTGCGCCTGCGGGGGCTTGGCGGTCAGATCGTCGTCGACTTCGCACCGATGTCGAAGGCCCATCGCAAACAGCTCGAGCAGTCGATCCGCGCCTCGTTCCGCAACGATCCGGTCGAGACGTCGCTGGTGGGCTGGAGCCCGATGGGCTTGTTCGAGTTGCAGCGCAAACGCGAGCGTCCCGGTCTGGCGCGGTTGCTGGGCAAGCTGTGATGGCCTGTCCGATCTGCAACAAGGCCACGGTGCCGGACTACCGTCCCTTCTGCTCCAAGCGTTGTGCCGATGTGGATCTCGCACGCTGGCTCGGCGGTGATTATGCCGTGCCTTCGCAAGACCCCGAAGACGTCGATCGGGCGCTTGACGAGGCGGCGCGGGCCGAGGCTGAAAAGGCCCGCCGCGCGCATTGAACCGGGTTGGTTATTTTCCATCAAATGCCTCTGGACACCCCCCCGCACCTCGCCTAGAACGCCCACACCCGATGACGGCAGCAGCCATCATCCCCGTGCCCGGGTAGCTCAGGGGTAGAGCAGTGGATTGAAAATCCTCGTGTCGGTGGTTCGATTCCGCCCCCGGGCACCATTCTCTCGGTTTCATCAGATGCTGGGTTTCGCTGTGGGTTCGGATCCCGTCTGACCTGCTGCTGGTTCGTCTCACGCGAGATAAGCAGCCGGGCGAAGCCTTTCGCCTCAGGAACTTTCACTGCGCATCTTTGCCCAATCTGGGGTGCTTGATGTCACCGGATTCCGGTTCGCTTCCGGCCGATATGCCGGAGCCGATCGCAGCGCCGTGCCATCGCCCCTAAGGGCGGGCCGCCTGCGATGTCACTTGGCCGATTTCCGTCCCCTATCCGGCCATTGAAACCAGGGGGGAGGCGCAGGCTTTCGAACTATTTGGAGCGCGGCCCGCAGAGGCCCCTCCCAACCAGAAACGATTGATATCATGACCTACAAGACCATTTCCCAACGTGACGGCCTCAAGATTTCGCGTAGCATTGCCGACGTCGATGCCGTCCTTTCGCTGTTGCGTCGTCAGGCCGACATGCTGCGTGTGCGTTATGCGCTCGATGCGGCCGCGCGCACGATCGACACCTGCCACCGGCAAGTATCCGGCTCGCTGGCCCGGGCGCAGACCGCGCTGGCGTATGCGGATCTTGCGGCGCTACGCGCGGCAGGTGACTTCGATATCGCCGCTCTGACTCGTGTCATGCAAGGACTGCGTGACACGGTGCGGCGCCTGCGCGGTGAGAGTGACGTCGTCTTGGTAGGTGCTTGACAACTCATGGCCCGATAGCGGCCGCTGCCGCTGCCGCTGCCGCTGCCGCCGTGTCTGGCCTAGTCGTTCGCGGCTATCCTGACATCCTTCGGTGAATAGTGGATGGGGAGCGCCGGTGACCAAAGCCGCGTCAGCACTTCGCCAGCCTCGAGGAAGTCTTTCAACTCGGCGCAGCGGTCTTCTTTGACCATCATAGCAGGGGTGCGGCCACCGAACCGTTCGAGGCGTTTGCTGTGATACCAGATCCAGCTGTCGGATGCGGTCCAAGTCCACGGGCGGACCAGACAAATAACCGCATGGAGGTCTTTGAGGTGCCTTTGCGTAGGCGCCGTTCGCATGAGCTCGAATGTGTCGACGCCGAGCGCTCTGGCGAAGATCCCGACATTCACGTCGCCTCCGGGCTCGATGCAATGGTCGAGAAGAAGTCCGTTTCTCATGGCTGTGCTCCATCTCATTTCGACGCGCTGCGCCGGATGCCAAAGAGATACTTGCGGCATTAGCTACGGGCTTGCCTGCTACGGCAGTCGAGGATGGAGCGCAGCCACCCCGCACTCAGGGAGGAGAAGCAGCGCCGAGTGATTGCGCTCCCACCAAGCACCGCCGCGACAGTTTGACGCTTGGCAATGGAGGAGGCAGTTGGGCCGGATGAAGATGAGGTCAAGCGCTGGGGAGCATTTTGCTACCGAGGGTTGGCGGGCTGCTAAGGTGCTCGCGTGAGAAGATTCGCTCCTTTTACCCATACCCACAAAATTTTATTGTCTCATGGCGGGATACTAGTGAGGCCGCGAAGCTGCTGGCCTAGAACCGCAGACCTTGCGAGCCATATGGAGGTGAATGACTCTTCACCTTCTTCGTTTCGCCTCCGGTCACGCCTCGATTGACTCATTGCGCCAGTTTCAGGTCGGAGAGGCCCTCCGCTTCGCTGCGATGGGCCGCCCCGGCATCGTCCCTCATTATATCCGCAATCGACGCCGCCGATCGGCTGAGTTCACGTCTGACAGTTCGCTCTACTGGATCATCAATGGTGCCTATGCTTGCCGGCAGCAGATCCTCGGCTTTGAGGATGACATCGATGAGGACGGCCGGGGCTTCACTATGATGCTGCTCACCCCCATAATCGTCGAGGTCGACCCATGGCCGCGCCGCAATTTTGGTGGCTGGCGCTATCTCGACGATACGCAGGTGCCGCCAGATCGATTTGTGGAGGCGGCGCGCAGGGCAAGCGGGAGCGAGGAGATGCCTACTGATTTGCTGAGAGAGTTGGAGCGCTTGGGCCTGATGTAGCGTCATCTGGACACAGGGCTGCTCTTCTACGTACCTTGGCGGCAGAGAAGTCGCCGCAGAGCCTAATATCAAACACTTGAGTATGGGCGGTCATATCCTCAGTCTCCTTCGCACCTACAACCTCGCCGAGTGCTCGATCTTTCGACACCGGAATGCGCCCTATCTATGCAGCCAAATTCCGTCTGGTCCAAAGTGTCACGGCACTAATAAGCGCGACTACTTTGCCCGGTGTAGTCGAGAGGACGACTTCAGCACCCTTTCTAAGGGGATAGGCTGCGGCATCAGGGGCAGTAGCGTCGATTCGTCCGCTGCGGCGTTAAATCTTGGGCCGACCGGGAGTCAGCGACACGACCGTTCCTCATTGTTCTTTTTCTTCCCCTATTTGCAGAGCGATCGGTCCGATCTGAGCTCCGTGATCAGAACAGTGTTCTTCTTCGCCGTGTCGCAGCGAACAAGGAGCTCGATGCTTGCTAAGGCGGCCGGGCGCGTCGCTTGAATTCGGCGGTCGACTGGCCGAATTAAAGGGATATGCAATTCGAAAGGCCGATCCGATGAACAGGTTTATCGCAGTCGCGGTCGCCGCGACCCTTCTCTCCAGCCCGGGCTTTGCCCAGAACGCTGACGGCTTCGGCCCGCTGGTGACCTCCGAAGAACTGGCCGGGCTTCTGGACACGACCGCTCCGTTGGTGCTCGACATCCGCGGCGACGCCTATGCTGAGGGTCATGTCGAGGGCGCGGTTTCCGCGCCCTATGGGCTGTTCCGCGGCCCTGCTGAAAATCCGGGCCAGGTGCCGTCCGAAGAGAAGCTGACCGAGGTGTTGCGCAGCCTTGGCGTCACGACCGATCGTCCCGTGGTCATCACCCATCAAGGAAGCGACGAGACTGACTTCGGCGCAGCCGCGCGGGTCTACTGGACCTTGAAGTCGAGCGGTGTCAGCAACCTCGCGATCCTCAACGGTGGTGTCGGTGCTTGGAAGGCGGCAGGGAACACCCTGTCGACCGAAGCCGTCGAACCGGAAGCGAGCGAGATCACCGTGAGTTTCTCCGACCAATGGCTCGCCTCTCAAGAGGACGTGCTGCAGGTGGTCGAGGGCGAGACACAGGCGACCTTGGTGGATGCGCGTCCCGAAAGCTTTTGGGCGGGCAATGATGCGCACCCGGCGGCGGCCCGACCGGGAACGCTGCCGCAGTCGGAGTATTTCACCCACTCCAATTGGTTCTCCGACGACCCGACGCTGATCAATGCCGAGGCCGCACGGGCGCTGGCCGAAGAGGGCGGGTTTGCCTCTGACGAGACGCTGATCTCGTTTTGCAACACCGGTCACTGGGCCGCGACCAACTGGTTCGCCCTGAGTGAGCTGGCCCAGCTTGATGACGTGAAGCTCTACCCGGAATCGATGGTGGGCTGGTCGCAGGCGGGTCTGCCGATGGACAACACACCCGGCGTGTTCCGCAATCTGCTGAACCAGATCACCGGCGCGCTCTGAGGAGGACACCATGGCCGATACCGGCTTTGCCGCACCGCGCAGCGCCTTCACCCTTGGCACCCGTGGATTGCTGATCATCGGGGCCTTGGCGGTCGTGCTCTTCGTTGCTGCACTGGCGGGCGCGCGCTACGGCGCGCTTTTGCTGATCGGCCTCGGCTTCGGCATCGCGCTCGAAGGGCTGCGCTTCGGCTTTGCCGGGCCGTGGCGGGCAATGATCCTGCGGCGCGAACCGGCGGGGCTGTTGGCGCAGCTCGTTGCGATCGCCCTCGTCGCGCTGGCGGCGTTCCCGTTGCTGGCGAGTAATGGCGAGGAGCTGTTCGGGGCGCATGCGCCGATCGGCGTCGCCATGGTCGGCGGCGCCTTCGTGTTCGGCGTGGCGATGCAGCTCGTCATGGGCTGTGGGTCCGGCACGCTGGTCAACGCCGGCAGCGGTAACCTAGTAGGCGCGGTGGCGTTACCCTTCTTCGCGCTGGGCAGCTTTGCCGGGGCCTACAACCTCGATTGGTGGATTTCTCTGGGCACCGCGCCCGTGGTGGTGCTGGACGGCACCAGTGGGCTTCTGGCGACGCTGGCCGGTCTGGCGGCTGTCGCGGCGGTGGCGCTTTGGCTGGCCCCGGCGCAGGCGCGGCGCGTGCCGCGGCGGTTGTGGATCGCGGCGGTGGTGATCGCGGCTCTAGCGATCCTTAACCTCGTTGTGTCGGGCCAGCCTTGGGGCATCGTCTATGGCCTCGGTCTCTGGGCCGCGAAAGGGGCTCAGGCTGTGGGGGCCGATTTATCAGGCTCGGCGTTCTGGAGCGCCCCGACCAACGCCGAGCGGCTGGATCAGAGCCTGCTCACAGATGTCACTTCGCTCACCAACATCGGACTCATCGGTGGTGCGTTTCTGGTGAGCGTTTGGCGTGGCGGCCTCGGGGCGAAGCTGCCCCGTCTGTCGCCGCTGGCATGGGGTGCCGCCGTGGTGGCGGGGTTCTTGCTGGGCTACTCGTCGCGACTGGCCTTCGGCTGCAACGTCGGTGCGTTCTTTTCGGGCATCTCGACCGGTAGTCTGCACGGTTGGGCATGGTTCGCGGCGGCCTTCTTTGGGGCCTACTGGGGCGTGAAACTGCGTCCGAAGCTCGGCCTGGAGGTGTGATTATGACCCGAACCCCCATCGCGCTTTCAGTCATGGGCCTCGTCATGATATTGATCGCCGCGGATCTCGTGGCCAGTGCGCCGCTCAATCCCTATCAGGCGCCGCCGATGATGGCGCTAGGATCGGGCCTTGCCGCGACGGGCGCACATTGTGCAGCGCCGGTGGTCGAGTAGCGCTTCGACCGAGAAACCTTGGACCGGCCATGCCCGGCGACGTAGGCTGGCGAAGGTTGCGCCGTGCTGCACCGACTTGAAGGGCGCTCACGACGCCCGGGTTGAGCTGGACGATAGCTTCGCGCTGATCAGCCGTGTCGTAGGAGGAAGGCGACAAGGCGCGCGCTATGGGTCGGCACGACCTCGACTGCGCCGCGCCAGATCACGACAGAGCGGTAGGCAGCGACAGGGGCGGATGCGGATCTCGCGCGGCTTGCGATCTGGATCGAAGGCCCTGGTCACTGATCTGGACTAGGCGCTGTCAAGGCAGGGTTCCAAGGATAGGTGTTTCTGCATGTTTCCGCATAGGGGCCCGGCCATAGGCTTGCCTCGATACTCCTGGGACTTCGTGTCTTGGGAGCGCACTGAACCAAGCCCCTTGCCGGATGTGTTGCAGATCAGGCCACGCCGCCGCCGCCGCAATGTCCGCTACGAGCCCAAACTACCTAATGCCGCGCTATTCTTAGACGACTGCTCATTGCTACAGAACGGACAATGTAGGTCGCGCAGAACCAGGGATTTCACTCGGCTCTATTTTCGCGCAGCAAGAATCGTTGCACTTTCCCGCTTGGTGTTTTGGGCAAAGCATCCACAAAGGCGATCTCTCGCGGGTAGGCATGTGCTCCAAGCCTGCTTCGAACATGAAGCTGCAATTCTTCTGACAGCTCATCCGTCGGCTCACTCCCATTGCCAAGCACAACGAAGGCTTTGACGATATGCCCGCGCTCTGCATCCGGTTTGCCGACAACCGCAGACTCCAGCACTGCGGGATGTTCGATCAGGCTGCTTTCCACGTCGAAAGGACCGATGCGATACCCGGCAGATGAAATAATGTCGTCAGAACGACCGACGAAAGTGAAATCACCCGCCTCATGCCGCTCCACAGTATCGCCGGTCAGGAAGTAGTCCCCGGCCCAATCCTCGCCTTCACGCCCCCAATAGCCGGGAAAGGAAAACAGCGGCGACCGTGTTCTGTCCACGGCCAGATTTCCGGGGGTTCCATTGGGGGCCTCGGCCCCATCCTCATCCAGAACAGCGAGGTGAAATCCGGGCGTTGCCAGCCCCGCGCTGCCGGGTCGCACTTCATGGTCGATACCGTGATGGTTCATCATGACCATGCCAACTTCTGTCTGCCCGTACTGGTCATGCAGCGGGACCCCGAGTTCATCCTGA
Source organism: uncultured Limimaricola sp. (assembly GCF_964022235.1). NCBI lineage: Bacteria > Pseudomonadati > Pseudomonadota > Alphaproteobacteria > Rhodobacterales > Paracoccaceae > Limimaricola > uncultured Limimaricola sp. The sequence continues at coordinate 476,183 of NZ_CAXHZL010000001.1, forward strand.
AACCAGCGGATCACTTCGGGGTTCAACGGCTCACCCGCGCTGGAGGCGACGCGGAGTTGGCCCTTGAGTGCCGCGTTCGCTTCATCGCCTGCCGCTTTCAACAATCGGTAGACAGTTGGTGCGGCCGCAAAATTCGTGATCTTGTGCTCGCGGATGATCTGGCACGTCGCTTCGACAGAAAACCCTGCCTCCTGAAACGTGATGGAATTGCCCAGCAACAGAGGGCCGATGGCCGAATAAAAAAGTCCATAGGCCCATCCCGGATCGGCGATGTTCCAGAAGCGGTCGTCAGGGCGTAGATCGAGGCCAAGGGTCATATAATTGTGAAAGCCGCGCAGCGCTTTGAGCGGCACGCCGACCCCCTTTGGCACGCCTGTTGTCCCGCTGGTGAACAGCATGAGGAACAAGTCATCGCCGCGCAAACGGACCGGTGCGAACTCACTTGATTGCTCCTTTAGCATCGCTTGGAAATCGAGGTCTGTTTCCCGGGGATCTGAAATCGACACAACGGTCGGGCAGTTCTCGACATCGTCCAGCTTGGACCGGTTCGCGGCATCCGTCACGATCAGTTTTGCCTCTGATCCTGCAAGACGTTCCTCAATGGCCTTGGGGCCAAAAGCCGTAAACAGAGGCTGATACACAGCGCCTGCGCGCATCGTACCGAGCATGGTCACCAACAGTTCGGGCACCCGCGGCAACAGGCCGGCAACGCGGTCGCCGGGTCCTACGCCTTGTGCCTTGAGCATATTGGCAAAACGGGCGGATTGTTCCTTTAGATAGTCATACGAGACCGTTCGCGAACTGCCATCCGACCCAATCCAGTTAAGGGCCGCACGATCGCTGCCGACATGGCGATCACAACATTCGATACAGGCATTTAAACCATCCGAGAAACTGCCCTCGAAGTTCGTATCGATTTTCGCCAAATCGAAATCATTGCGTACCGCAGTATAGGTTTGTCGATTTTTCATGCCCCCTCCCCCCGAAGGTATCGCCGCCACGCATTAAAACGCAGCGATCCAGCATTTGGGAGGCGCAGCTTGACTGCGTCTGCCCTGCTTTCAAAACCACGCACCGGTCCCACCTGTCGCTTATTTAAGCATATTTTTGGGGCGAGAGATATAGCAGTGGGTAAACCATACAGCGGAGGTCTGGTCCCCCGATGTAACTAATAACCATTTTGGGGTGGGAGCAGACCTCCAGCCTGCCCGCAGCGAAATGACGGTCTGTCCGCTTTGTCGACCTCGGATCGAACCATGGCGAAGGTCGGCTTTCTATCTTCCATCCCATGCAGATACATCTCTCTCGCTGACGGCCGAACAAACTCAGTTCGGTCACCGCATCGTGGCACCGATGGATGCACTCACCCTTCGGCTGTGAAGACATGTCAGGATCAATAAGTGGTCGGATCATGAGGGCGTAGAGGCGCGCCCAGCTTGTCGCCTGACCCTCCAAAAACCGCCGTTTCCGTAGCCTGTTTATCTGGCGCACAGCCCATAGAAGAAGAGGCCATCTGATCAGCCGGAGCCGACATCGATTCTTTTGACAAACCGCATCTCGGTTGCGGCCTCCGCCAAAGCATCGATGGCAGCCATGGTCGCCATGAAGGCCAACATGCAAATGGCATAGTTCGCGCCGGTTTGGATCAGGCGTTTCCGGCGGGTGTCGGTCCGCGCGAAGATCCGGATCTCGGGGCGCAGGAGGAAAACCGAGGCGAGATAGGCAAACAGCAGGGCCGAAAGCCCCCAGTGCAACGCGCGGAACCCCCAAAGCCCGGTCTCCAGCGCGATTAGCCGCGCCAAGCCGACCAGCAGCCCCCAGCGCAGAACTGTGAAGGTCTCCGTCGCGGCGGCCTCCAGCCGAGAGCCGAAGGCATGACGAAACCGGTTATCCGAAATCCGCTCCAGAAGCGCCCGCAGCGAGGCCATGATCTCGTCCCCTGCGTGAGGTTGCGCGATCATTGAACATCTTTCGGGGCCTGACGCATAGCCCGGAGGGCGGCGCATGGCCTGTCACCGAAAGAACGACATCATCGGCCCGACGCCGCCACCCGGACGGGGTGGGAGCACCAGTTCGACCGAGTAAACGTAGCCCTTTCGTTTCGACCCCGCGCTGCATCACCTCATCCGGAATGCACGCTTCGCGCCGAAGCAAAACCGCTTGCTCTAAAAACAGTCGTTTTAGGAACGTCATTTTAAACATAAAATCAGCCTAAAGCTGAAGCTCTTGGCCCGGCAAGGTCTGCTCCGAGCTCATTTGGTCGGATGTTGCGGTGCGCAAGAAAGTCGGCTTCGAACGGGCTGACGCATCGAGTGACGCGTCAGCCCCTGCGTGGAATAGTCTGCCTTAGAATGGCGCCGTCTTCGGCCAATCGTATCTCCAAACTTGACGGACGGCCTTGTCGTATGCAGGCCCCGTCGTAGATGTTTCCGTGTAGCCCTTACCCGGCTTGCCCAATGTTTTATTCACCACCAATGCTTGAAGGGGTGGATAGCCACGGCGGCTGCATTCAGCTTGTAGTACACCGAGATACCACGCAGCGCTGCGGTGATGCAGCCCGATAGAACCAGCGTTCTCACCGTAGGTGTCGAACTCTTTCAACTGAGCAATCTGAACAAGGCGCGGCCATACTCGGCGAGCGCGCTTGCGATGATTGATCTTCTTTTTTGCCATATTGGTCTCCATCGTCTGTAGTGATGTGACGACGGACCGGAATCAAAAGCGCCTAAGCCACATGACTTCGGCCCGCCGCAGCGAGTCGGAAGTCAGCGGCCCTCATGTTCCTTACTCGCGTAAGGGTCAGAGGATTCGGCGTACCGCACCATCTCGGCGCGGGCGGGCTTCTCTATTGGGCGTCTGGAGACGCGGCCCCTGATAATCAGCAGATAAGAGCTCTTGATCGAAGCGCAAGATGCGCCCATGCGATAAGGCTCCAGCACCGACGCCTTGAGTGTTACTGATGAGTATGTCCTGCTGAGACGGACCTTCGTGGCTTTGGCAGCAAAAGACCGCTGTGTCCGCATGGCCGACTTTCAGAGCTTAGGACTGAGTGCTGATGTCGTTGCTTTCTTTCGTGGATAAGCGGGAATGGTTACGACGCGCTGGAGTCAGGCAACGACAGCTCTAGACGCCGATCAGCTGGACTAGCAGTCAGAAAGGTGCAGATCTTTCCTTCGCCTATGACGTTAGGGCATTTTGCTAGGCTCAGGACCCATTTATCTTGATGAGGCTGCGTGATTCAGGCTCCCCGGGGAGCATGGTCAATTAGTAACCCTTTTTGGCTGACGGCCGCGCAGATGGCTCGGCCGCAACCCTTCTTTCGAATGAGCCGCAGAGCAAGCCGCGTGTTGATGACCGGCGGGTCTGGAGCGGCATCACCTTCGTCAATCGCAGCGATTTGGAGCATGGCTATCAGGCTACCAGAGAGTACGAGCAGCAGAACGGCACCGGCGATGAAAAAGACTAGCAGCATGCAAGCCTCGGCATGGAGCCTGCTGGGGGTGGATTTCGTGCCGGTTAGGGGGATGCTATGAGCGCGAGGTGTTCATGCTTTTATACTTGGTCAGTGCTTGTCATAATCACATCCTTCACTGAGGTTGCCCACTCTCTCAGGCCATCTCTGTCTGCTTGAAATAGAAGGCGCGTCCGGTCAGGGTTCCAGATGGCATAGCGCGGTGACACGAAATTCTCATGCGCAATTACTCTCACATCTGTTTGCGACAAGACCTGCGCATCGAGGCCATCCAAGTATTCAGCGATCACCTTCTTAGGACGTTGTTGCACATCTCGGTGAGGAGGATTCACTGAGCGGGTCCTGAGGGTTAGCTCTAAGGCATGCCGAAGTCTTGCCCGACCCGCTACCGCACGACGAACTGGTCAGACTACAATGCAGCGCTGCGCAAG